>NZ_JAGPXK010000023.1:0-91342 GCF_018070675.1 Nocardiopsis sp. B62
CTTCCGCCGGAGCCGGTTTGGTCTCCACCCCCACCCATCCCGCGCGGCCCGCCCGCCCCCACGCACTGGCCGCCTTTGCTGCCGCTGTTTCGCTGGCAAGCGTGACCAGCCGCGACACGCGACCCGCTCCCCACAGGCCTGGGGGCCTACCCTCCTTCGCTGCCGCTCTTGCGTCGGGAAGCGTGACCAGCCGCGACACGCATTCCGGTCAGCGCAGGCGTGGAGGAACACATTGCTCTCGCTATAGGCTCGCCCGTGACAGCAACAACGAAGGCGGATGCCGGTTTTGTCTGTTTCTCAACAAGTTGGAAAAACGAGCACTTACCACCGGTAAGTTCGCAGGTCAAAAAGTCTGCTCCCCGCGCACGCGGGGATGGACCCAGGTCGTCGCCCGGTTCGCCGGGGGCCAGGGCCTGCTCCCCGCGCACGCGGGGATGGACCCAGGTCGTCGCCCGGTTCGCCGGGGGCCAGGGCCTGCTCCCCGCGCACGCGGGGATGGACCCGACGAAACGCCCGTAGGGGGTACTGGGGGGTACTGCTCCCCGCGCACGCGGGGATGGACCCACGCCAGCATCGAGGCGGTGGCGCGCGATGAGCTGCTCCCCGCGCACGCGGGGATGGACCCAGCGCGCCGGTATCGGCGCCGGGCCAGGAGACCTGCTCCCCGCGCACGCGGGGATGGACCCGGTACGCCGCCCTCCGTCCGCCCTAGGGGCCCCTGCTCCCCGCGCACGCGGGGATGGACCCGGGGCGTTCGTGGACTTCACGGCTGCGCAGTGCTGCTCCCCGCGCACGCGGGGATGGACCCGCCAAGGTCGAGACGTGGCGGGCCTACATCCTCTGCTCCCCGCGCACGCGGGGATGGACCCAACCCGCCGGACCCTTCGTCGAGGGCGTCGGCCTGCTCCCCGCGCACGCGGGGATGGACCCCGCATGATGGCCACACCGCCCCGGGACTCACATTGCTCCCCGCGCATGCGGGGATGGCCCCGGCTACCGGTGCTCGATCGGGCTCGCGGCCCACTGCTCCCTGCACGCGCCGGGATGACCCCGAAGCGTGGATCGCGCGACAGCCCCAAGCACGGCTGCCCCGCGCGGGTGGGGATGGGCCGCAGTATCCGTCCACCGGGGTGGCGGGAGCCGCAGGGTTGCGGCTCCCGCCGGGTGGTCAGCGGTCCTCTTCTTCTTCGAAGAGGCGGATGGCCGGGGGCTCGGTGTCCGTCGGGGGGACCTTCATGGTCTTGAGGGCGAAGGACATGATGTCGTTGAACACCGGTCCTGCGGCCTCGCCGCCGTAGTAGGTCTCCTGCGGGTTGTGCAGGACCACCTGGACGATGAGTTCGGGATCGTCGGCGGGGGCGAAGCCCGCGAAGGTCGCCGTGTAGCCACCGCCGTCGTAACCGCCGGTCTCCGGATTGATCCGGTTGGCGGTACCGGTCTTGCCCGCTACCCGGTAGCCGTCGATGCGGGCCTGGGGCGCGGTTCCCTCGTCACTGGTGACCGCTTCGAGCATCAGGGCGAGCTGGTCGGCGGTCTCCTTGCTGACGACCCTGGTCTTCTCCGGCTCCTCCGCGGGGGTGAACTCCCCGTCGGTGTCGACGGTTCCCGCGATGAGCCGGGGCTCGACGCGGACACCGCCGTTGGCGATGGTGCCGTAGACCGAGGCCATCTGGGTCGCGTTCACCGACAGGCCGTGACCGATGGACACCGACGGCAGCTGGGTCCCCCACCAGTCGTCGGGATCGGTGAGCACCCCGGACTCCTCCCCCGGCAGGGCGAGTCCGGTGGGCTGCCCCAGTCCGAAGTCATTCATGTAGGTGTGCAGCACCCCGGCCTTGACCTGGTCAGCGATCTTGATGGTGCCCACGTTGCTGGATTGCGCCATGATGCCGTTGACGGTCAGTCGCTGAGTGCCGTTGTTGGTGGAGTTACGGAAGGTCTGGTCGTAGTACTGGAGGGTGTACGGCACCGTGTACACCGTCTCCGGTGTGGTCAGCTCCTCCTCGAGCGCGGCGGCGACCGTGATCACCTTGTTGGTACTGCCCGGCTCGAAGGTCTCTGCGACGGCTCCGTTGGACCACTCCTCGGGCCCGGTGGCGGAGATGTCGTTCTGCGAGTAGGACGGGTAGTCCGCCATCGCGAGGATCTCCTGGTCGGTGTTGGTGACGATGGCGCTCCCGCCCTCGGCGTCCAACTCCTCCACCCGCTCGGCCAGGGCCTGCTGGACGAACCACTGGAGGTCCCGGTCCAGGGTCAGGCGCACGTCCTGACCGGGCTCGGGCTCGCGCACCAGACCGCCCGCCATGGGGATCTGGGTCCCGTCGTTACCCACCTCGACCTGCCGCTTGCCGGCCTCACCGGCGAGCGTCGAGTCCAGGTAGCCCTCCAGGCCCTCGAGTCCGTGCCCCTCCGAGCCGACGAACCCGACCAGGTCTGCGGCGCCGGTCTCATCCGGGTAGACGCGTTCGTAGTCCACCTCGGCCCCCACACCGGCCAGGCCGAGGTCGCGCATTTCCTGCCAGTCCTCCGGCGACACCATCGTGGCCACCACCTGGTACCGGCTGGGCGCGGCGTCGACCTTGGCCGCGACCTCCGCCTGCTCCAGATCGAAGCGGGTGACCAGTTCGTCCACGAGCTGGTCGCGCTCCTCCTCCTTGACCTCCTCGGGGTCGACGAAGACGGTGCGCACCTCGGCTGACAGCGCGAACGGGTTCCCCCCGGCGTCGGTGATCTGTCCGCGCAGGGTGGGGATGTCGATGGTCTGGAGTCGCAGGTTGGCGGCGGCTTCGGCGTACCTCTCGGCCTCCACCCCCTGGATCTGGGTGAGCCTGCCCGCGAACAGGAGGAGGATCACCACGATGATGGCCCCGCCGATCCTGATGCGCTTGTTCGGATCGCCCTGCCTGAAGGTGCGCCGCAGGAGCGGCGGCGGGGGCGGTGGGGCCGGGCTCCTGCGCCGCGGCCGTTCACCGCCCCTGCGCGTCTCACGGGCGGAACCACTCCGGTTCGCTCCGGAACTCGCGCGGGCGCCGCTGGCGGGGCGGCGGGGCTCCCGCTGCGGACGCTTGCTGGGCCGGGACCCGGAGCGTCCCGCCGCTCCGGGTCCACGGGGGTCACGGGGGCGGCGGTCCCGGGGGGTGCTCACTCTCCGCTCCCAACGTTCCCGGTGTCCGTACCGCTGCCGCTGATCTCACCGCTGTCCAGGTCGAGGAAGAGCGGAGCGTCCCCCTGCTCCATCCCCATCTCCTCGGCCTCCCTGGCGATGCGCTCGGAGGTCTCCATGTGGGCCACCGACTTCTCCAGCTGCTGTTCCACGTACGACATCTCCCGGTTCTCCGACTGGAGACTGGTGATCGTGTACGCCTCCTGGGCGACGACGCTGCGCAGCACCAGGAGTGACACCAGCGCACCGCCGAGAAGGCACAGGATGAGCAGGACGAACGGGATCTTCGGCGCGGGTCCGATACCGCCTGTACGTGTGGTCGCCGCAGGCCGCGCCGGACGTTTGGGCGCCGGTGGACGCCTGGTGGCCCCGGTGCGCCTGGTGGTCGTCGCGCGCCCCTTGGTGGTGCGGCGTGTGTCCGTCTTCGTGCCCATCTGGTCTCCCTACTGCCGCGACGGCCAGCGCACACGTTCGGCCGCCCGGAGGCGTGCCGACTGTGCGCGCGGGTTGCGTTCGTTCTCTTCGTCCGTGGGGAGTTCCGAGCCCCTGGTGAGGAGCCGGAGTTCCGGTTGGCGGTCCGGGAGGGGGACCGGAAGGTCGGCGGGTGTGGTGTCGGTGGCCAGAGCGGCGAGGGCCCTCTTGGTCATCCGGTCCTCCAGCGAGTGGTAGGACAGCACCGCGATGCGGCCGCCCACGTCCAGGCGGGAGATCGCGGCGGGCAGGGTCTCCTTGAGGATGGAGAGCTCGGCGTTGACCTCGATGCGCAGGCCCTGGAAGGTGCGTTTGGCGGGATGGCCGCCGGTGCGGCGGGTGGCGGCGGGGATGGCCTCGCGCACCAGCTCGGCCAGTTCCCTGGTGGAGTCGATGCGTCCCTGGGCACGGCGGCGTTCGATCGCCCGGGCCACACGGGAGGCGAAGCGCTCCTCGCCGTAGGTGCGCAGGACCCGCGTGAGTTCGGCGACGGAGTAGTCGTTGACGACCTCGGCGGCGGTGAGTGCCTGGGTACCGTCCATGCGCATGTCGAGGGGCGCGTCGTGGGCGTACGCGAAGCCGCGTTCGGTCTCGTCCAGCTGCGGTGAGGAGACGCCGAGGTCGAGCAGGACCGCGTCCGCGTGCTTCGCCCCGGCCTCGTCGAGGGCGCGCGGGATCTCGGAGTAGACGGCGTGGACGAAGTGGGTGCGGTCCGCGTAGGGTGCGAGGCGTTTGGCGCTGCGTTCCAGGGCGGTGGTGTCCCGGTCCACACCGACCAGTCTCATGGTGGGGCAGGCCTTGAGCAGCGCCTCGGAGTGTCCGCCCAGCCCGAGGGTGCCGTCGACGAACACCGCCCCGGGCCTGCTGAGCGCCGGTGCGAGCAGTTCCACGATCCGGTCGAGCATCACCGGCACGTGCAGGGGATCGATCCCCGCTCTGGCCGCCTGGATCCGGGCCGCGATGTCGTCGGCCCCGTGGTCCGTCGAGCGGTCCCCTTCGGGCCGCCCGTCCTGCCGGTTGTCCCCCATGCGCTGCTGTTCCTCCACGCTGTCGCGATCTCCCCCTGGGTCCGTGCAGCGCACTGGGCGCGCTCCACGGTGTCCTTCGCGTGGCCCCTCCGAAGTAACCGGCGGGGCCTCCGGACACGGCCGCTATTGTCCACCTTTCGGCGGGCGAACGCTCACGACCTGGCACCGGGGAAGTCGCGCCAGCTCGTGTGACCGTCTCCGGAGACCGCCACCGGTCCCGGCGTTGCATGGACTGTGTGCTGGTGGATCGAGGCGTTCCAGCGACCGCCCCGCCGTCACAGCACCCCGGGCAGCACCTCCTCTGAGAGTTGCGAGAACGCCTGCTCCTGCTCGGTCTCGTACTCCGACCACGCGGCGGCGTCCCAGATCTCCAGGCGTGTGTTGGCCCCGATGACGACGCACTCGCGGTCCAGGCCCGCGTAGGCGCGCAGCTTCGACGGGATCGTGATCCTGCCCTGCTTGTCGCAGGACTCGTCGGACGCGCTGGCGAAGAGGACGCGGCTGTAGTCGCGGACCGCCTTGGCGGTGACCGGTGCGGAGCGCAGGGCGTCGGTGACGCGGCGGAACTCGTCCGCCGGAAAGACGTAGAGACAGCGCTCCTGGCCCTTCGTGATCACCAGACCCCCCGACAGTTCGTCGCGGTACTTCGCGGGAAGGAACAGCCGTCCCTTCTGATCGAGGCGAGGTGTGTGGGTGCCGAGGAACACACACTCACCCCCTCACCCCTATGCGGAGAATTCACCCTCTCCACGCTGCTCCACCTTACTCCACTCTTCCCCACCGTCAACAGCTTCAATCCGCATTCAGACGCTGAAGAATCGACAAATGCGCAGGTCAGAATGGTGGGGTTGGAACGGTGGGCGAGTGGGGCACCATGACGCCCGCGTGCGTCGCGCACCACCTCCGTCCCCGGGTCAACCCCTCGGCGGCCGATTCCGGCATTTTGGTTTGCAAGGGATCTGATTGGCCCTAGCCTCGGAGCGATACACGCAGACACACCGAGCGAGAGGGTTCTCGTGTCACTCGGCACACAGCAAGACGGTCACGGGGGCGACGTCCGGGGAGACGTCGGTGCCGTTGTCGCCGTCGCCGAACGCGTCCGTGGCGCGATCGAGACGGTCATCGAGGGCAAGCCCGACGTGTTGCGCATCGCGCTGACCGTCCTTCTCGCTGAGGGACACCTCCTCGTCGAGGACGTTCCCGGCGTCGGCAAGACGATGATGGCCAAGGCCCTGGGCCGGGCCGTCGACTGTTCGGTGCAGCGCGTCCAGTTCACCCCGGACCTGCTCCCCAGCGACATCACCGGTGTGAGCGTCTACCACCAGGACCGCAACGAGTTCGAGTTCAACCCCGGGCCGGTCTTCGCCAACATCGTGCTCGGCGACGAGATCAACCGTGCCTCGCCGAAGACGCAGTCGGCGCTCCTGGAGTGCATGGAGGAGCGCCAGGTCAGCGTGGACGGCCAGACGCGGGCCCTGGAGCGGCCGTTCATGGTCGTGGCCACGCAGAACCCGGCCGACATGGAGGGCACCTACGCACTGCCCGAGGCGCAGCGGGACCGCTTCATGGCCCGGGTCTCGGTGGGTTACCCCTCGCCCCAGGCCGAGCTGGACATGATCGACAGCCACAGCACCCGCTCGCCGCTGGACCGTATGGAGCCGGTCACCAACGCCGAGGAGATCCGCTCCCTGGTGGACCGCGTGCACAACGTGCACATGGCACCGGGCATGCGCCGCTACGTCGTGGACCTGGTCAACTCGACCCGGACCGCCCCCGAACTCAGGCTGGGCGCCTCTCCCCGCGCCACCCTGCACCTGGTCCGCGCCGCGCGGGCGCACGCCGCCCTCGAGGGGCGCCACTACGTCGTCCCGGACGACGTCCAGGCCCTGGCCGTCCCCGTCCTCGCCCACCGGTTGCTGCCCGGTCCCGAGGCCCAGATGGAGCGGCTCAGCGCCGAGCAGATCGTCGCCAAGCTGGTCTCCCGGCTGCCCGTGCCCGGCCCCCGCTGACCCTCTGCCCCCTGACTCCCGAAAGACGGACCATGCGCCCGCAACGTACCCTCACCGCACGCGGTGGTCTGATGTTGTTCTTCGGTGTCGTCGCTCTCGTGTGCGGTTTCGTCATCGGTCAGCGGGAGCTTACGGGCGTGGGCTTCTTCCTTCTCCTGGTGCCCCCGATCTCCGCGCTGACGATCCTGGGCGCGACCGGTCGGGTGGTGCAGAGCCGGGCGCTGCAACCGAACCGGATCCCCGCCGGAACCGACACCCGGGTCCTGGTGCGGATCGGCAACGTCTCCACCGCGTGGCCGGTGGTCTGGGTGCGGATCGAGGACGCCCTGCCCGTCCGGCTCGGGTACGAGCCCCGCTACACGGTGGGGTTCCTGGCCGCGAGGGCGGTCCGGGACGTCACCTACCTGGTGCGCCCAGAGGTGCGTGGCCGCTATCCGATCGGCCCGCTGCAGGTGAGCGTGGTGGACCCGCTGGGCTGCGTCCGGGTGACCCGCCAGGTCGGCGCGCCCACTCCGCTGCTGGTTACCCCGCCCGTGGTCCCGCTCCCCACACTCGGTGTCTCCGATGGTTCCCAGGGGGAGAACTCCCCGCGGCGTTCGGTGGCCGGTGCGGGGGAGCAGGACCCCATCCCTCGCGAGTACCGCTACGGCGACGAGATGCGCCGGGTGCACTGGCGTTCCACCGCCAAGCACGGCGAGCTCATGGTGCGCCGGGACGAACAGCACTGGCGGGAGCACAGCACCCTGCTCCTGGACACGAGGTTCGAGGCGCACGACGGTGAGGGTGTCCGGGACTCACTGGAGACGGCGGTCAGCGTGGCCGCCTCCGTGGCGGTGAACCTCCTGGACAGCGGGCACGAACTGCGTCTGCACACCGAGCGGGGCCAACTACACACCGGGAACACCTCCGGTGTGCTGGACGGGCTGGCCACGGTGGAGGCCTCCGAGGCGGACAGCCTGTACGGAGGGATCAGCACCCTGGAGGGCGCGCGGGGTTCCTCGTCCAGCCTGGTGGTGGCCGTCCTGGGTGCGTTGTCGCCCGAGGACGCGGCGGCGCTGTCCCGGGTGCGCGGCTCCGGGCTCCACGTGGCGGTGCTGTGCACGCGGGCCGCGTGGACCGACCCCGAGCACACTCGGCGCACCGCCGAGCTGCTGGCCGCCAACGGCTGGCGGGTGCTTCCTGTCGCCGACCCCGCCGATCTCCCCCCTCTGTGGGGGCGGGCGATCACCCCCGGTTCCGGGGTCTCCCCCATGTCCCCCGTAGCCTCCGGAGGCAGCCTCACCAGTGAGACGCCGCTGGCCCCGGCAGGCACCCGTGTCCCCTGGGAGGGGTCCCGTTGAGACTGTTGCGAACACTGA
This sequence comes from Nocardiopsis sp. B62, assembly GCF_018070675.1. Lineage (NCBI taxonomy): Bacteria > Bacillati > Actinomycetota > Actinomycetes > Streptosporangiales > Nocardiopsidaceae > Nocardiopsis > Nocardiopsis sp. B62. Next base: position 8,030 of record NZ_JAGPXK010000023.1, read on the forward strand.
TGCCCCTGGCCGTCCTGGTCTCGATGCTGGCGGCACTGCCGCTGCTCGGCGGGCTCATCCGTGGCGGCGGTTGGTGGGGGCCCGCCGTCGTCCTCATGGTCGCGGTGACCCTGGTGTCCGCCCTGTACCGCCTCACCGGCCGCACCTCGATCCCGGTGCCGTTCCTCCAGCTGTTGGTGGCGGCGCTGCTGTTCACGCCGATGCTCACCCCCGGCACCGGGTTCCTCGGTGTCGTGCCGACGGCGGCCACCTTCGAGCAGACCTGGGTGCTGTTCGAGCAGGGCGTCAACGGCATCAACACCAGCACTCCCCCGGTTCCCACCACCACCGGGCTCCAGCTGATCATCGCGCTGACGTTCCTGGTGTTCACGATGACGGCGGACTTCCTCGCGGTGACCGCCCGCTGCCCGGGCATGGTGGGCGGGCTGCTCCTCGCGCTGATCGTGGTGCCGTTGGCCGTGGACGGCGCCGGTCTGACCTGGGCGCAGGCCGCTGTCTGCGCGGCGGGTTACGTGACCCTGCTGGCCACGGACATGTGGGTCCGCGGACGTGAGTGGGGGGTCCGGGTCCCGGACGGGCACACCCCCGGCAGCCGGTTCGTGGCGGGCGCGGCCCAGCTGGGCACCGTGGTCGTCGCCGCTTCCGTCGCGATCCTCCTGGCCCTGTCCCTCCCGTTGATGGTGCCGTCGCTGCGCACCGACGCCTTCCGCACGATCGCCGACGGCGCCGAGTTCGGCTCCACCGGCACCGTGACCACCACCCACCCGCTGGTCTCGCTCCGCCGTGACCTGGCGGCCTCCTCCGACCGCACGGTGTTGACCTACCGCAGTGACGCCGAGGAGCCCGAATACCTGCGCACCTACGTCCTGGACGAGTTCGGCGGCGAGAACTGGACGATGTCACCGGTCCGCACCGGACGTGACTCCGCGCTCGGGGGCGCCCTCCCCCTTCCCACGGGCTGGAGCCGTGACTCCGGGACGGCGGTCACCACCCAGGTGGCGCTGACCTCCGACGCACCCCGCATGGAGTTCCTTCCCCTGCCCTACCCGCCGCGCTCCGTGGACGTGTCCGGCGACTGGTACGTGGACCCCGCCACGCTGATGGTCTTCACGACCGACACCCCCTCGACCGGGTTCGACTTCACCGTGGTGTCCTCCGAGTACCGCCCGGAGGCGGAGGCCCTGGCCGACGCCGGGCCCCCGGTCACCCTGACCGACGACCACCTCGACCTCCCCGACGGCATCGACGCACGCGTCCAGGAGCTCACCGACTCCCTGACCGAGGACGCGGACTCCGACTACGAGCGGGCCGTCGCCCTCCAGGGGTTCTTCACCGGCGGAAACTTCACCTACGACCTCAGCCCGCCCGCGATCCCGAACGGCGCCGACCCGCTGTCCCACTTCCTCCTGAATGACCGGATCGGGTACTGCGAGCAGTTCGCGGGGGCGATGGCCGTCATGGCCCGCCAGGCGGGCGTCCCCGCCCGGGTCGCGGTGGGTTACACGGCGGGCCAGCGGGACGGCGACGGAAGCTGGTCGGTTTCGGTCGGTGACGCGCACGCCTGGCCCGAGCTGTACTTCGAGGGTGTGGGATGGCTGCGTTTCGAGCCCACCCCCGCCTCCTCCCAGGGTCAGGGCACGGCCTCGGTTCCCGAGTACGCCGGTGGCGACGGTGCGTCCGAGCTCCAGCCCGACCCCGAACCCAGCGACTCGAACACCCCCGAGCCCAGCCCGACCCCCGAGGACGAACCCTCCGCCGGTCCCTCCGACGCCAGCCCGACCCCGGAGGAGGACGAGGAGCCCGCGGACTCCGCCGCGACCACCCCGGAGGGGGGCGCGGGTTCCGGCGCCGCTCCCTGGTGGCCGGTGGTGGCGGGTCTGCTCGGCGGGCTGCTGCTGTTGGCCGGACCCGCCCTGGTGCGGTCCGTGATCCGCTGGTCGCGCCGGGCCGCTGTGGCCTCGGGCGGGACCGCCGCCGCGCATGCCGCGTGGCTGGAGCTGCGGGACACCTGCCTGGACCTGGGTGTGGAGTGGACGCTCACCGAGAGCCCCCGGGCGACCGCCGCCCGGTTGGGCGCCGTCCGCCCGAGCGGGGCCCTGCTGCCCTCGGAGGCGCACGCCGCCGTGTGGCGGCTGGCCTTGGCGGAGGAGGCGGCCCGCTACGCCCCCGACCTGGGCGACGACCAGCACCTGGACGGCGCCGAGCTCTCCGCCGACCTCGCCACGGCCCGGGAGGGAGCGAGGTCCGCGGCCACCCGTGGTGACCGCTGCCGCGCCCTGCTGCTGCCGCGTTCCCTGGCCCCGTGGCACCGGCCCCGGGTCGCCGCCGACGCCGTTCCCGCCACCGCCTGACCGACCGGGTCGGGCCCCCACCCCCTACTGGGGCTCACCCGGTAGGGCCCCCAGGGGCGGGACGGCGCGGGGCACACACGACAGTGGGGCCCACACACGACTGGCGTGTGTGGGCCCCACCGATGCGAACGGGCGAGCGTTCTGGGCATCCGTCACCTGGGAGGACCGGTGTCCGTCCCGAGCGGGCTGGCTACTCCTCGCCCTCCTGGCGACGACGCCACCGCTCCTCGAAGCGGTTCATCATCCCAGGACGTTTGGCGCCCCTGCGCTTGTGTTTGGTCTCCGTCTCGGCCTCGGCCAGCATCGCCTCCGCGCCGCCCCCGGCGGCCTTGCGCCAGGCGTTGGCGCCCAGCAGGAAGGAGGCGAGCATAAAGATGAACCCGAGGACGCTGATGGTGACCGGAACCGCGATCGACGATTCCGGGCTACTCAGCAGCAGCCCCAGGAGCAGCAATGCCATACCGAGTACGAAGCCGATGACGGCCTTGATGATCCAGCGCTTGTAATGGACTCCGGGGTTCGTCTGCCGAACAGTGTTCGCGAACTTCGGGTCCTCGGCATACAGCGCCTGCTCGATCTGGTCGAGCATGCGCTGCTCGTGTTCAGAGAGCGGCACGGTGCCTCCCTACGGCAGTCCCCGGTTGGGGTGACGGGTACTGATGAACAGTCTCTTGGTCAGTGGTATGCCCAGAATACGGTGCACTAGCGCCTGGTGGAAAGAAAAGCTGCGTGTGTACCTGACCCACTACGGCCACGATACCCTCGCCCTGTATCGGAAACACCGGCTTCCATGCCTCTCTTCTTACCCTTACTCCGGTTCTACTCTGAGAACGTTCAGAGGTCCCCGGAAGTTGCCGCATCATACGTCGTTTTCGTCACGCTTGGCCAATACGGCCGACTGTATCGCGCCTGGACCGAAACGGGCCTTCACCCGGTCCATAACCCGTTCAACGTCCCGCCAACCCGAGTCCTCCTCCCCCAGTGCGAGCTGATGGTGCGCCTGTTCGACCGGGGCGACGCCCTCCACGCGAACCCCCACCAGGCGCAGCGGGGTGCCCTTCAGCCCCGACGCCGCGTAGAGCGCACGCGCCACCGCGCTGATCTCCCGGGCCACGTCCGTGCTCTCGGAGAGGGTCCGCGCCCTGGTGATGGTGGAGAAGTCGGCCCGGCGCAGCTTCACGCTCACCGTGCGCCCCACCTGACCCGAGGCGCGCATACGGTGCGCCACCTTCTCGGACAACCGCAACAGCTCGCGGTCGATCAGGCCCGGGTCATCCACGTCCTCGGCGAAGGTCTCCTCGGCGCCCACGCTCTTGTCCGGGGTGTCGGGGACGACCGTGCTGGGGTCCTCGCCCCGGGACAGCGCGGCCAGGCGGATGCCGGCCTTCTCCCCCAGTTCCATGCGCAGCATGTCGGGGTCGGCCCTGGACAGGGCGCCCACCGTGCGCAGTCCCAGCCGGACGAGCGTGCGTTCGGTCTTGTCCCCCACCCCGGGCAGGGCGCCGATCGGCAGGGGGTCCAGGAAGCCGTGCACCTCCTGCGTGGGCACCAGCAACAGACCGTCGGGCTTGCAGTGGGTGGAACCGAGCTTGGCCACGAAACGGGTGGCGGCCACCCCGACCGAACAGGTGAGCCGCTGCTCGCGGCGGACGCGTTCGCGGATCATCGCGGCGATGCGCACCGGACCGCCGAGGCGGCGGCGGGCGCCGGACACGTCCAGGAAGGCCTCGTCCAACGACAGCGGCTGCACCAGGGGGGTCACCGAGCCCAGGATGTCCATGACGGCCTCGGAGGCCTCCCGGTAGGCGGCCCCGTCCGGCGGGTAGACCAGGGCCTCCGGGCACAGCCGCATCGCCTGGGCCATGGGCATCGCCGAGTGCACACCGTGGCGGCGGGCGATGTAGTCGGCGGAGGAGACCACGCTGCGCGGACCGGTGCCGCCCACGATCACCGGACGGCCGCGCGCCTCGGGGTGGCGCAGCTGCTCCACGCTCGCGAAGAACGCGTCCATGTCCAGGTGCAGGATGTTGCAGTCGTCGTCCGGACCGGAGCCGTCCAAGGGGAAGTCGGACCGCAGGGGCGTGATCCCCTCGGAGGTGACCACACCCCGTAGAGCGGCACCGCGCTCCAGTTGACGTCGGCTCATATGTCCAGGTTATGCCCTGTCCACAGCGACCCGCCCCGGCCCTAGGGCTTCAGGGCGACGGCGTGCAGCTGGGTGGCGACACCGATCAGTTCCGGGTGGTCGGCGACGGCCCGTTCCAGTTCCACGAGCTGCTGTCCGGCCTGGGCGTCGCCCTCCCAGGCGTGCCCCGGCAGGATGTCGGCGAACACGCGAACCCCGCGCACGCTCTCCCCGGTGAGGCCGGACTGGCCGATCAGGTCGAGGAGCTGCTGGCGAGTGAACCGGCGGGGCACGGGGTCGGCCCCGCCCCAGCGGCCGTCGGGGTCCTCCAGCATGTGCCGGGCCTCGGTGATGTGCCCGGCCAGGACCCGGTGCAGGGCCCCGGCCACGGCGTTGGTGACCAGCAGACTGACCGCGCCGCCGGGGCGGGTGACACCGGCGACGTCGGCCAGCGCGGAGACGGGGTCGTCGACGTACTCCAGCACGTTGTGCACCAGCACGAGGTCGGCGCTGGCGGCCGGGAAGAGCGAGGCCAGGTCCTGGGTCTCCCCCTGGACGCCACGCACCATGACACCGCTCTCGGCGGCGCGGCGCTCCAGGGCTGCCAGGGAGTCGGGGCTGGGTTCGACGACGGTCACGCGGTGACCGAGCTCGGCGAGCGGGACGGCGGCGCCACCGGTGCCACCGCCCGCGTCGACGATCTCCAGGGGTTCACCGTCGAAGAGACGGTCCAGCAGCCGCGAGAGGGCGTCCCACACCACGGCGGTGCGGGCCGCGTTGGCCGCCCGCCCGGGGCCGGTCGGACCACCCGCGCCGAAACCGCTCGCGGCGGTCGCGGGCGTGCCGCTCCTGTCAGTCACCTGCGTTCCCTCAATCAGCTAGTGTCCGGCCTCGGCTCGAGGTCTCAGAGCGAGAGCGTCGCCTTGTTCTCCATCAGCCTGGACAGGAGTCCGCTGATGAAGTTGGGCGACTCGTCGGTCGACAGCTCCTTGGCGACGCCGACGGCCTCGGCGATCGCCACACCGTCGGGGATGTCCTCGGCCCACAGGAGCTCGTAGGCGCCCATCCGGAGGATGTTGCGGTCGACGACCGGCATGCGCTCCAGGGTCCACCCGATGGCGTACTCGTCCAGGAGGGCGTCGATCCGGTCGCGCCGCTCGTCGACGGAGCGGGCCAGCAGCTCCGTGAACTCGTTGATCGGCGGTTCGGGCTGGGCTCGGCGACGCTTGATGACGTCCTCCACCGAGGTGGAGCGCACCTCAGCCTCGTAGAGGACCTCCACCGCGCGCCGACGGGCCTTGCGCCGTGCACCACTCATCAGTTGACACGCCCGAGGTAGTCGCCCGTGCGGGTGTCGACCTTGACGCGCTCGCCGGTGGTGACGAACAGGGGCACCTGGATGGTGGCGCCGGTCTGGACGGTGGCGGGCTTGGTGCCGCCGGTGGAGCGGTCGCCCTGGACGCCCGGGTCGGTCTGGGTGATCTCCAGCTCGACGGCGGCGGGCATCTCGATGTAGAGCGGGTTGCCCTCGTTGGTGGCCACCGTGACCTTGGTGTTCTCCAGGAGGAAGCCCTTGGCTTCGCCGACCACGGCGTCGCCGACCGGGATCTGGTCGAAGGTCTGGGTGTCCATGAAGATGAAGGAGTCACCGTCGTGGTACAGGTACTCCATGTCACGGCGGTCGACGCTGGCGAACTCGATCTTGGAACCGGCGTTGAAGGTCTTGTCGACGATCTTGCCCGTGAGGACGTTCTTGAGCTTGGTGCGGACGAACGCGCCGCCCTTGCCCGGCTTGACGTGCTGGAACTCCAGGACGTTCCAGAGGACGCCGCCGTCGAGCCGCAGGGTCGTGCCGTTCTTGATGTCGTTCGTCGTGGCCACTTCGGTCGTCTCTCCCAGGGGTGTGACACGTCGGAGACCGGACTCGCTGGTCCGGTCGGTGGTCAGTGGGGCGAGGCGTGGTTCCCGTGGCCGCCAGCGGCTGTGCCGACCGGCACCCGGGCACTCCTCGCCTTGGGTCAGTCTAGTGGCTTCCGAGGACTCAGGAACCGTCCACGACCGCCTGGTAGGCCTCGTCCAGCAGCTCGGGGGCGGGTCCGCTCAGGATCGCGGGTCGGGCCAGACCGTCCAGGACCACGAATCGCAGTGTGGAGCCACGGGCCTTCTTGTCCACGGCCATGGTCGCGCGCAACTCCGGCCAGGCCTCGGCGGCGTAGGCGACGGGCAGGCCCACGGAGGTGAGCACGGAGCGGTGTCGCCGCACCAGCTCGTCGTCGATGCGCCCGTCCAGCCGGGCGAGTTCGGCGACGAAGACCATGCCGATGGAGACCGCGTAACCGTGCCGGAAGGTGTAGTTCTCGGCGCGTTCGATGGCGTGCCCGAGGGTGTGGCCGTAGTTGAGGATCTCGCGGCGGCCACTCTCCTTGAGGTCGCCCGAGACGACGTCGGCCTTGACCCGGATGGCGCGTTCGATGAGTTCGCGCGTGTGCCTGCCCTCCGGAAGGGCGGCGCCCTCGGGGTCGTCCTCGACCAGGTCGCAGATGACGGGGTCGTCGATGAACCCGGCCTTGACGATCTCCGCCAGCCCTCCGACGTAGTCCGCCCGGGGCAGGCTCGGAAGGGTGGCGAGGTCGCACAGCACCCCGGCCGGGGGGTGGAAGGCGCCCACGAGGTTCTTGCCCTCGGGGGTGTTGATGCCGGTCTTGCCGCCCACGGCGGCGTCCACCATGCCCAGCAACGTGGTGGGGACCAGCACCGAACGCACCCCGCGCAGCCAGGTGGCCGCGACGAACCCGGCGAGGTCGGTGACGGCCCCGCCTCCCACTCCCACCACGGCGTCGGTGCGGGTGAAGTTGAACGACCCCAGCCGGGACCACAGCTCGGTGGCGACCGCGGCGGTCTTGGCGGCCTCGCCGTTCGGCACGGGCATGGGCCGGACGCGGTATCCGGCCTCCTCGAGGACCCCGACCACGGGGCGGGCGATCTGGTCCAGGCCCTCGGGGTGGATGACGGCCACCTGCGCGGCGCCGCCGACCAGGGAGGGCAGTTCCGCGAGGATGCCGCTGCCGACCACCACGTCGTAGCGTCCGGTGGGCTCCCCCACGCCGATCCGGGTCACGGTCACTGGGCGGCCTTTCCGGTGGGGAGGGATTCGACGATCGCGTCCACGATCTCCTCGGGGTGGTACTCGGTGGTGGGCACGGTGACCGAGGCGAGGCTCTCGTAGACCGGGAGGCGTTCGTTGAGGAGCCTGCGCAGCTGGGTGCGGGGGTTCCCGGACAGCAGCGGGCGGGCCACGTCCATCCCCACGCGCTTGGCGGCCTCACCGAAGTCCACCTGGAGGTAGACCACGTGGTGGTCGACGAGTTCCTTGCGGGTCTCCTCGTTCAGGACCGCGCCGCCGCCGACCGCGATGACGCCCTCCCAGGAGCGCAGGCCCTCGGCGACGACCTCGCGCTCCAGGGCGCGGAAGTGCTCCTCGCCCTCCTGGAGGAAGATGTCGCTGATGGGCTTGCCCGCACGCCTCTCGATCTCGGTGTCGGTGCACAACAGGTCCGTGTCCAGCCGGCGGGCCAGGGCCTCGCCGACGGTGGACTTGCCCGAACCGGGCGAACCGATGAGCACCGCGATCGCTCTTGCCACGCTCTGCCTACCTCCGGGGGTCACCCCGCGCCCGCGGGGAACGTTCTGACCGCCTGCTCGGAGCCGCGCCTGACGGCGGCCCATCCCCGCGTGCGGGGAGGCAGGCGGTGTCGCTCGCGTGCGCCGTCAGGTGCTGCGGCCCGTCCCGCGTGCGCGGGGAGCAGGCTCTGTTCGACCAACGCTACCGGTAGTCGCGGGGGACCCTTCCCACGTGTGCGGGACCCACTTCCGTCCTCCCTCAACGGCCGCCTGCCAGTGGCCAGTCCCCGCGAGGGCGTGCCTCGCTCGAACGAGGCGAACCGCGACTCCGAGAGTGATCCATCGCCGCGTGCGCGGGAGGAAGGGACACGGGTCCACGCGACGGATGGCCCTGCAAGCTCCGAGCCCCGTGCCGGGAAGGCAACCGCACAGGTTGCTCAGGCGGTGATCGGCACGGACCCCGCCCGCGTGCGTGCGCGGGCGGGGCCCTCTCCGAGGCGTCAGGGTGCCTGCGCGGCGAAGGCGAGGCCCCGGTGGCTGAGTTCGGTGTCCTCGCAGCGCCCCTCCACGGTGGCCTCGACGTCGAAGACGTGCTGCTCGGTGGGCGGGTAGCCGATGAGCTGCAGGGCGCGACTGGGGACCGGGCCCTCGGAGGCCGCGGCGGACTCCCACAGCAGGACCGCTCCCCAACGGTTGGTCTCGGGGTCGGCGATCCAGGCCTTGAGGCGCAGACCGGGCACCTCGGCGAAGGCGTCGACGGACGTCTCCTTCAGGTACGCGCGCAGGGACTCGATGGTCTGGTCGGACTCGGTCAGGTCCCACCAGACGGTGGCGAGGCGGGGGTGGTGCATGGGGGTGCTCCTGTAGGTGAAAGTGAACTGGCCCGCTCTCCGGGGGAGGGCGGGCCAGTGGGGTGGTTCTAGCGGATCGTCAGCGCGTCCAGGTAGCCCTGGAGGTTGCGGGCGGTCTCGGGGACCGAGTCGCCGCCGAACTTCTCGATGGCGGCCTCGGCGATCACCAGGGCGACCATGGCCTCGGCAACCACACCGGCGGCGGGGACGGCGGTGACGTCGCTGCGCTGGTGGTGGGCCTTGGTGGGCTCGCCGGTCTCGGTGTCGATGGTGTCCAGTGCCTTGGGCACCGTGGCGATGGGCTTCATCGCGGCGCGCACCCGCAGGGGGTCGCCGGTGGACATGCCGCCCTCGACCCCTCCGGCGCGGTTGGTGCGGCGGCGGACGCCGTCGGGGCCGGGCTCGATCTCGTCGTGGGCCTCGGAGCCGCGGCGGGCGGCGGTGCGGAAGCCGTCACCGACCTCCACGCCCTTGATGGCCTGGATGCCCATGAGGGCCCCGGCCAGGCGGGAGTCCAGACGGCGGTCCCAGTGCACGTGGCTGCCCAGGCCGGGCGGCAGGTTGTAGGCGAGGACCTCGACGACGCCGCCCAGGGTGTCCCCGGACTTCTTGGTGTCGTCGACCTCCTCGACCATGCGGGCGCTGGTCGCGGTGTCGAAGCAGCGCAGGGGGTCCTCGTCGATCGCCGCGAGGTCCTCGGGGCGCGGTTCGGGCGCACCCTCGGGAACGGCGACGGGGCCCATGGAGACCACGTGGCTGAGGATCTCGATGCCGAGCGCCTGGCGGCAGAACTGCCGGGCGACCTCGCCGACGGCGACCCTAGCCGCGGTCTCACGGGCGCTGGCGCGCTCCAGGATCGGCCGGGACTCCTCGTGCCCGTACTTCTGCATACCAACGAGGTCGGCGTGCCCGGGGCGGGGGCGGGTGAGGGGCGCGTTGCGCGCCGTGCCGTCCAGTTCCTCGGCGGGAACCGGGTCGGGCGACATCACCTTCTCCCACTTGGGCCACTCGGTGTTTCCGACCTCGATCGCGACCGGCCCACCCTGGGTGAGGCCGTGCCGGATACCTCCGATGACGGAGACCTGGTCCTTCTCGAACTTCATCCGGGCGCCCCGACCGTACCCGGCGCGACGACGGAGCAGCGCGGCGGCGATGTCGTCAGAGGTGACGGACACACCGGCCGGAAGGCCCTCCAGGATCGCGACGAGTGCAGGTCCGTGGGACTCCCCCGCGGTCAGCCAACGCAACATGTGCACGATCCTCCCACGGATCGGAGGGAGGCGTGGTCACCGGGTTCAGGGTTGCGGAAGCAGGGGGTGACCGGCCAGGACGGTCGCGAGGGTGGCGGCGAGCATGAACGGGCCGAGCGGGAGCGGTTCGGCCCGGGTGATCCGGCGCAGGAGCAGCAGGACCACTCCCAGCAGGGAGAAGGCCGCGAAGGCCCAGAAGGCGGCGACCAGCGCGCCCACCGGTCCGGCGATCCAGCCCGCGTAGAGGCCGGTGAGCCCGGAGAGCTTGACGTCCCCGAACCCGAGTCCGCCCGGTCTGATCCGCCACATCAGCCAGTAGAGGACCGTGATGAGCGCCATGCCGACCAGGGCGTCGGCGCCGCGCTCCAGGTGGGGCCCGAAGGGCGGGAGGAGGACCGCCGCTGCCAGGAGGAGCGCGGCGACGGGGTAGGCGGGGGCGACGAGGGCGTCGGGCAGACGCATCACGCGCAGGTCGACGACGGACAGCGGGACGCCGAGCGCGACGAGCCAGAGCACGGCCAGGAGCCCGAACGGCGACCAGTCGGCCAGGTGGGTGGGGCTGAGGGCGCCGACCGCCGCGAAGAGCAGCGCCGTGGTGGCGACTACGGCCGGGTGGGGGCGGACCCGGAGCGCGCAGTGGGGGCAGGTGCCGTCCCGCTGGAAGGCACGGGAGGCGACGACGGGCAGCCCCCGGGCGAAGCGGATCCGGGTCAGGCAGTGCGGGCAGCGGGGAGGCGGGGGCCCGTCGTGCTCCTCATCCGGGTCGGGGACGGTCGCCGTGACGGATGCCGCCGGTGTGTCGGGCGCGCCTGCCCGCTCCTCGATTCCACCTGTGGCAGCGTCCTGGTGAGGAGTGGCCCGCCCAGGGTCGGGTGGCTCCGGCGGAAGCGCCGGACCGAAGAGGTGGACCAGACGGCCGCCGGTGCGGCCGACCGCGAGTCCCAGGGCGAAGAGCACGGCGGCCGCGAGGACCGCCCACGGGAGCGGGGACGACGTGAGCGCCAGGGGGGTGGGCATGTTCGGAAACTACCTGTTGGCGTCGTCCCGCGACAGGGTGTGGGGCGCCCTGTGGACAACCCCGGGGTCACTCGTCGTCGCGCCGGGCCCGCACGACCGCGCTGAGTTCGACACCGCCGGGCAGCACGTGCCGGAGTTCGGCGGTGAGCCGCTCGGCGACCCTGCGCAGCGACTCGTCGTCGCGCTCCTCCAGTTCGAGGCGGATGCCGAGGTCGGCGCGCTCGGAGGGGTGGATGCGCACGCGCTCGATCCCGAACTCGGCGTGGGTCACCCCGTAGACGATGCCCAGGACCTGGGGGTCGTCCTTGGGCTCGGGGACCGACCCCTGCTCGGCGAGCACGGTGAGGAAGCGGCCCTGGATGGTGTGCGGGACCGGTCCGGAGACGTCGATCACCAGCGCGTCGGCGTTCTCCTCCAGGGTGGCCTGGCAGGCGTCCTGGGTGGTGAAGGGCACCGGGCGGGCGTCCGGGCGCCAGCGGCGGACGGCGTCCACGGAGGTGAAGGCCAGGACCCCGCGACGGCCGTCCTTGCCGGTCATGATGGGGATGGCCACCTCGCTGTTCTTGTCCTTGGTGAGCCCGCCCACGCCCTGCTCGGTCTCGGTGGCCACGGCCACCACGGGGATGAGGACCCGGGAGCCGCTGAGGGCGGCGAGGACCTGTCGGTCGCCGGTCCGACCCGCGGCGTGCTCACGCAGGCTCGCCTCGACGTCCGGGTCGGCGCTGCCGTCGTCGTCACGGAAGTTCTGGGCGCCGATGATCGATGGTCTGCTCACGGGCTCCGACTCTACCCGGGGTGTGCGTGCGTTCCGGAGTCGCTTCTCGGACAGAACCATGTGACCTCTCCCCTGTTCCGGGTGGGCGCGGCCGCCGTCCCGCGGGGTCGGCGCTCGGGTGCTCCGCTCCCCGGACACCAGCTTCACAGAAGCGCGCCGTGGGGGCGTGCGGTTCCGGGAGGTCCGCGCGGATCAGGGTCGGGCGCCGCCGAGCGTGTCGACGATCCCCCGGAGCTGGTCGACCTGTTCTGGGGTGAGCCGGTCGAACATCAGCGAGCGCACCCGGGTGGCGTGGCCCGGTGCGGCCCGGTGAAGGGCGGCGGTGCCGTCGTCGGTGAGGACCGCCCACAGTCCGCGCCGGTCGTCCTCACAGTTCTCCCGCCGCACGTGTCCGTCGCGTTCGAGGCGGGCGATCTGGTGGGACAGGCGACTCTTGGAGACGATCACGGTCTCGGCGAGGTCGCGCATCCGCATGCGCTGTTCGGGGGCTTCGGAGAGGTGGGCGAGGATGCCGTACTCGATGAGGGAGAGACCGTCCCGGTCGCGCAGGTCGTGTTCGAGTTCGTCGTAGATCCAGGCGTTCATCCGCAGGAACCCGCGCCAGACGTCCTGTTCGTCGGCTTCGAGCCATGCCTTCTCCATGGGCCTGATTCTAGCCCGGCGGAACGGGTGGCGGTCGCGGAGTGGCGGGGCCCTTGCGCCCTCGGGGACGAACACCTAATCTACTTCCCAGGAAGATACTTCTAAGGTACTTTGTTGCCAGACAAAGAACCAGTCAGTGGGACGACCCGGCATCCGGGCCGCCCGAACACAGGGAGAGACACCATGGCCGCTCAGGAACTCAAGCCCGGCACCTGGAAGATCGACGCAGCCCACAGCATCGTCGGCTTCTCCGTCCGCCACATGATGGTGAGCAAGGTCCGCGGTCGCTTCGAGAAGTTCGACGCCACGCTGACCGTGCCCGAGGACCCGACCCAGTCCTCCGTCGAGGCCACGATCGACGCGAGCTCGATCAACACCGACAACACCGACCGCGACAACCACATCCGGTCCAACGACTTCTTCGAGGCCGACAACCACCCCGCGTTCAGCTTCCGCTCCACGGGCCTGGAGGCCAGGGGCGAGGACTTCGTCCTCAAGGGCGACCTGACCATCAAGCAGAACACCCACCCGGTCGAGCTGGCCCTGGAGTTCAACGGTTCCACCGTCGACCCCTACGGCCTGGACCGCGCCGGGTTCGCCGCCTCCACCACCATCAGCCGCAAGAAGTTCGGCGTCGACATCGAGATGCCGATGGAGAGCGGCGGCGTGGTCGTCGGCGACAAGATCTCCATCGAGATCGACGCCGAGTTCACCCGCCAGGCCTGAGCCGCAACGGCTCCGGCGGGCGCGGCGCCCCGGTACGGCACCACTCCGAGTTTTGACGACACCCCGTCAGCAACCCGGTGGGGCCTCCGATATCGTCGACGGGGGAGGGTCCACACGGACCCTCCCCCGTCCCGTATGTCCGGCAGCGCCCCACAGACCGCAGGAGAAGCCACCGTGCCGCCCCAACCCTTCGCCCCCGAGGTCGTCACCGCCGTCACCGCACACATGAACGGCGACCACCCCGAGGACACCCTGCTCATCTGCCGTGCCCTGGGCGGCCGACCCGACGCCACCGCCGCCCGGATGACCGGCCTTGACGGTGAGGGCGGCGACTACGCGGTCACCATGGACGGAACCGAGGAGGACGTGCGTATCCCCTGGGCCGCCCCGCTCACCGAACGCGCGCAGATCCGCGTCGAGGTGGTCCGCATGTACCAGGAGGCCTGCGCGGCCCTCGGAGTCACCCCGCGCGGCGAGCACTGAACGCCCCCGTCCGTCACCGCGGGAGGGCTCCGGTGACGAAGGGTCACGAAAACCGGAACCCGAACGGTCTCTGAGGAGTCCCATCAGGTGACGGGGGAAGATCGTTCACGGGTCCGGACCGCAGTGGGCTCCACCACTCGACCGGGCCCGCGAACGACCTAACCTGGAGGGGTCCGCCCCCGCCACGGAAATCCCCCGGACACCCGCAGACGACCGCCTATCCGAAGGATGGCTCCGGCCTCGATGGTCACGCCCGACCCCGGTGACGAGAACGCACCCACCCAGCGGATCGACCCGACGACACCCACCACGCGAGCCAACCCGGCGGTGGGAGCCACTCGCTGGGTCACACGCGTGTTCCGACCAGGCGCAGCACCGCCACCAGAACCGGGGGCGGCGTACCCGGGCCCGCCCCCCACCCCGGACGACGGGCCCACCCGTGTGGTCCCCCCGGGCGCGCCGAACGGAACGGACCGCACCACCGTCCTGCCCGGCGACGCCGCCCTGGGCGCCGCACCCGCCGACGGCACGCGAATCCAACCACCCGCCTCCGACTTCGCCTCGGCCACCGGGCGCCCGGGCACGAGCCGACCCGCCGTCGCCGCGCCCCGCCCCTCCGGAGGCCGCACCCCGTGGTGGCGGGTGCTCCTCGGGCCGCTCCTGGACTGGATGGCGCGCCTGGTCTCCCGCGTGGTCGTGGGCCCCGCAGGCGATCTCGACTACGCGGTGCCCGCCGAACTCCGCCGCCGCTACCAGGTCCTGGACCACATCGGCGCGGGCGGCGAGGCCGTCGTCTACCTCGCCGAACCCACCGACACTCCCGGGCGTCAGCTGGCCCTGAAGGTGTACCGGCCCGGCCACGACATCAACCGCGAACTCCTGGACCGTCTGCGCGCCCGGGGAACCGCCTCCCCGCACACGCCCGCCATCCAGGGCTACGGGACCGCCGCCAGCTCCTGGGGCGAGGACCTGGCATGGGAGGCCCAGGAGTACTTCTCCCTGGGCACCCTGCGCGAGGTCATCAACCAGTCCCCCATGGACGACGAGGGCGCCCGGGCCGTGGTCCGCGCCGTCGCCGACTGCCTGCACCACTGGCAGAGCGAACTCCAGCACAACCACACCGACGTCAAGCCCGAGAACCTGCTGGTCCGCTCGCTGGACCCGCCGGTGGTGGCGCTCACCGACTTCGGCGGCGCCGTGCGCGCCACCATGAGCCGGGTCTACGGCAGCCAGGCCGTCACCGAGGCCTATGCCTCCCCCGAGGTGGTGGAGGGCCGCCGTGAGGCACCGGCCGCCTGGTGGTCGCTGGGCGTCATGGTGCACGAGCTCACCACCGGCCGCCGCCCCGACCGCGGCGGGAACTGGCTGACCGCCCGCAACACCGAGGTGGACATCTCCGCCATCACCGACGAGCGCTGGCGCCTGCTCGCCCGGGGCCTGCTCACCCTGGCACCCTCCGCCCGGTGGGGGTACGACGAGGTCGCGGCGTGGTTGGCCGGGGAGCGCCCGCCGATCCGCACCGCGAGCCGCCGACGCCCCATCAACTTCGCCGGGACCTCCCACGAGGACCCGCCCAGCCTCGCCTTCGACCTGCTCGACCGCTCCGACACCGGAGCGATGTGGCTGCGCAGCCACTGGTCCGAGCTCCGCACCTGGCTGGACCGGGAGGTCAACGACTACACCTTCGACCGCGCCTACCTCACCGGTCTGGAGGCCCGCCCCGACCTCGCGCACGTGGCGATCAGCGCCCTGGCCGCCCGCTACGTGCCCGGTATGCCGCCGCGCTTCCGGGGCCACGAGATCAGCGCGGACGGGCTCCTGGGCCTGGCTGCGGGCGACGCCAGCCGCCACTCCGTGGTCCGCGAGGCCGTGGAGTCGGGCGTGGTGGGACTGGGCGCCCAGCACTGGTGCCCGCACCCCGAGTGCCGCTCCGGCGGATCCGGCCGCTGCGCGCTGCTGGAGCGGGTCCAGCACGAGGTCCCGCTGCTGATGGCGCGGGTCAACGAGACCCTGGAGCGGGTGGTGGACGAGCGTCCCGACACGACCCGGAACCCGGACGCGCCCCGGCGGCCCGCCGCCCACGAGATCGACTCCACGTGGGCGCGCGCGGTGGAGATGGTGCTCTCACCCGAGACCGCCGCGCAGCACAGGTCCCTGCTGCGTCGCCAATCCTGGCACCCGCAGCAGCGCAGCTCCGCCCCGAACGCGCCGTGGTGGTCCGAGCAGCGCAAGGCGGCGCTGCGTGACGGCGGCGACCAGCTGGCCAGCCGGAGCGCCGTCCTGACCGCCCTCCTCCTGCTGCCGGAGGCGGCGCGGGTCGGCGGTTCGATCGCCGAGCGCGAGCGCGCCGACGGGCGGGCCCGCCGCCAGGACCGCTGGGCCTCCCTGGCCGGATCCGCACGGGCACGATGGGAGGGGGCACAGGAGAAGGTGGCCACCGCCCGCCAGCGTCGAGCGGTCGCGGCCACCCGGCCCGACAACCCGGCGCTGCCCGGGGACCCCACCCGCCCGCAGGAGCCCGCGACCGCCAAGGAGAAGCGGCGGCAGGACCGGGCGGCCCGGCGGGTCGACCGGACGATGGGCCAGATCCAGCGCGCAATGAAGGCGGGACGGTGCCGCCGGTTCGCCTACCCGGCCGCTCTGCTGGGCCTGCTGGACGGCCTGGGCCGGGCGGTGCGCCCCGGGGAGGGCTTCTTCCCCGAGAGCGCGTTCGTGACCGACGCCTACACGGGTCTGCTGGACTTCGGCGACAACCCCCTCACCGAGGGGGCTGCGGCGCTGACCGGTCTGCTGCCCGGTGGGATCGGCGCGGCCTGGTGGTTCCCGGTCCTGTTGTCGGTCGCCCTGTTCGTGCTGGGGCGCACTGCGGCGAAGTCCACGCTCAAGGCCCGTCGCAGGCTGGGCGCCTTCCGCCTGGCCGTCGCGGGATCGCTGGTCATGCTCGTGGTGCTGTTCTCCACGGGACTGCTGGCCCTGGGGTCCGGGGTGCTCATTCCTCTGGACGGGCTGCTGGGCTGAGGTCCCCGGCGGGCCGACACCCCTGGTGAGGCGTCGGACACGCTATGATCTCCCGGTTCGGCGGTGTGCCGGACCACGGGAGAAGGGTGAACGGGTGGCTGAGGTGTTCGAGCTGCGCGCCGGGGAGTACCGGGCGCGCGTCGACCGTACCGGGGCCGGGTTGCAGGCGCTCTCCTGGCGGGGACACGACCTGATCTGGCCGTACACCCGCCAGTCGGGCCCCATCGCCTCCCAGGGTCAGCTGCTGGCCCCCTGGCCCAACCGGGTGGCCTCGGCCCGCTACACCTTCCAGGGCACCGAGTACCGGCTGGACGTCAACGACCCGGAGACCGGTTCCGCGATCCACGGTCTGGTCAGCGAGGTGGTGTGGTCCACCCAGGAGCGCTCCGAGGAGGACGTGACCCTGGGCCTGGACTTCCCCGGCACCCCCGGATACCCGTTCCCGCTGGAACTGACCGCCACCTACCGCCTGACCGCCGACGCATCGGCGGCGCACGGGCTCACGGTCACCGTGAAGGCGCGCAACACCGGGGACTCGGACGCCCCGTACGGCCTGGGCTTCCACCCCTACCTCACCCTGGGCGCACCCTTCCGGGACCTGGTGGAGCGAGGCGAGGTGCGGTTGGAGGCCACTGCGGGAAGCCGTCAGCCCGCGAACGCCGCGCTGGTGCCCGTGGGCGACCCGGTGCCGGTGTCCGGAACCGAGTACGACCTGCGCCCGCCCGGCCGGAACCCGGGCACGACGGAGCTGGACACCGCCTTCACCGACCTCGACCGCGACCGGGACGGGCGCGCCTGGGTACGGCTGAGCGGACCCGAGCGCCGAGTGTGCCTGTGGGCGGACCGGGGCTACGGGTGGCTCCAGCTGTTCAGCTCCGACTCCCTCGGCGGCGACCTCCATCGGGCACACCTGGCGGCCGAACCCATGACCTGCCCGCCCGACGCCCTCAACAGCGGCACGGACCTGATCGTCCTGGCCCCTGGTGAGAGCGTGGAGCACACCTTCGGCATCCTCGCCGAGTCGCTGGACTGACCGGACCTCGGGCCGGGCCAGCACGGCGAACCGCCCCGGGGCGGGGTCGTACGGTGCCCCGCCGGTTCGCCGTGGATCTCGTCCGCGGCGAGCCCGCCCCCGACCAGCTCGACCGTGGAAGTGTCCGGCCGTGAAGTGGCGAACCCGGTGTCGAACACCCGTGTGCCGTCCGAGGTGACGACAAGCGTGCCCTCACACTCCCCCGAGTGCCTCCGTGAGTCGGACCAGGTCCTCCTCGGTGTCGATGTCCTCGGGACTGGCGACGTCATCGCAGGCCACCGTGGTGACCAGATGGGAGTAGGCCCGCAGGAAGGGGCGGGCGCCCACGTCCCGCTCGGCCATGGAGTAGACCGTGGACCAGTGCTCCCGGCCCAACAGGACGGGGTTGCGGGGATTGCCGTGGTAGGTGGCCACAGCGGCCCGGGCGCCCTGGGCGTAGGCCTCGACCAGGCGCCGGACCGCCTCGGGAGTGACCAGGGGCTGGTCGGCCAGGGCCACCAGCAGGGCGTCGACGGTGTCGGGCATCGCGTCGATGCCGGCGCGGACCGAGGATCCCATCCCCGTCGACCAGTCGGGGTTGTGCACGGTCACCGCGCCGGAGACGGTGGTGTCGGCGGCGCCCAGGACCACCAGGACCGGGGTGCATCCGCCCTCGGCGAGGGTGCGCGTGCCACGGTCCACGAGGCGTTCGCCCGCGAGTTCGACCAGGGCCTTGGGGCGGCCGAGTCTGCTCCCCGAACCCGCCGCGAGCAGCAGGCCGGCCACCGCACCCGAACGCACGTCTCCTCGCTCCCCCGTACCCATGACGCGATGATGCCACGGTCGGGGTCCCCGGGTGGGCCGCCTGGACGAGGTCGTGGACACGACTCCGGGGCCGGGTCCGGCATCACCGCCCTGAACTGGCCCTTCACCCCCGGGCCAGTTTCGGTTCACCTCTTGGAGTGGCCGAATCCGGCCGGAACCAGGGGCGTCGGGGGCGTGTCCCGGTGGATCCGTCCGCTGGTCTCGCTCAGCCCCCGGCCGCTACCGCCCCACCGGGTGCGCACCAGTTCGGCGGCGATGGACACCGCCGTCTCCTCGGGAGTGCGCGCACCCAGGTCGAGACCGATGGGCGAGTGCAGACGGGTCAGCGCCCCCTCCTCCACACCGGCCTCGCGAAGCCTCTCCACGCGGTCCTCGTGCGTACGCCGGGACCCCATCGCTCCGATGTACCCGGCCTCGGTGGACAGCGCCCGTTTGAGCACGGGGACGTCGAACTTGGGGTCGTGGGTGAGCACGCAGATCGCGGTGCGCTGGTCGATCTCGTCGGCGATCTCGTCCAGGTACACGTGCGGCCACTTCACCACCACCTCCTCGGCGGTCGGGAACCGCTTCGCGGTGGCGAACACCGGGCGGGCGTCGCACACCGTCACCCGGTAGCCCAGGTAGGAGCCGAGGTCGGCGACGGCCGCGGCGAAGTCGATGGCGCCGAACACCAGCATGCGGGGCGCCGGGGCGAACGACTGGACGAACACCTCCAGCTCGTCACCGCGCCGCTGACCGTCCGCGCCGTAGTGCAACAGACCGGTACTGCCCTGGGCCAGCATGCCGCGCACGTCGTCGTCCAGGGCGGCGGCCAGGCGCTCACCGCCCTCGCCCAGGTCGCCCTCGGCGTTCCCCGGCCACACCACGCGGCGGCGGCCCACCCGGGAGGCGTCGGAGGGATCGGCCACGAAGGTGGCCACCGCCACCGGCTGGTGCTCGTCCACGGCACCGATCACCGCGCCCAGCTGGGGGTAGGTCGCCCGGTTCACCGGTTCGACGAACATGTGCAGGGTCCCCCCGCAGGTGAGGCCGACGCTGAAGGCGTCGTCGTCGTTGACACCGTACGTGCGGCGCACCGGCACACCCGT
Organism: Nocardiopsis sp. B62; assembly: GCF_018070675.1. Taxonomy (NCBI): domain Bacteria; kingdom Bacillati; phylum Actinomycetota; class Actinomycetes; order Streptosporangiales; family Nocardiopsidaceae; genus Nocardiopsis; species Nocardiopsis sp. B62. Next base: position 27,814 of record NZ_JAGPXK010000023.1, read on the forward strand.
GCGGATCGCCTCCAGGGCCTCCTCGTAGACGGCCCCCTCCACGCAGCCGCCCGACACACTGCCGGTGACCTCCCCGGAGGCGCTCACCAGCATGGCCGCACCCGCGTCCCGGGGCGCGCTCTTGAAGGTGTCGATCACCGTGGCCACCGCGAAGGTCTCCCCCGAGGCGTACAGTTCGGACACGCTCGCTCGGACATCTCGCACGCGGCACCTCTTCCAGGACTCCCCCGGCGGTCCACACCGGTCCGCTCATGGGCCTTGGTATCAACCTATGTGCCCAACGCAACACGAAAGAGCCCCCGTTCCTCCAGGAAACAGGGGCTCGATTCGGTCGCGTCTACGAAAGCGGACCTTCGGGGAGGTCGGGCTCGCGGCCCTCACCCCGGTCCAACATCGCACGGAACTCTGCGAGACCGCGCTGGGCGTACTCGCCGTCGGTGCTCTGGATGCCCATCACCGGCAGCGACGTGCCGTCCGACAGGTCCAGGCAGGGCCACGGCTCTCCGACGGGCATCCGGATGTCCAGGACCTCCGGCCAGGCCAGGTGGTGCGTGCGGACGCCGTTGATGACGACCACGCCGCGCTCCATGGCGATCAGCCGGGGACGGCCCAGCATGTGCAGCCCAGCGGCCACCGCCAGACCGAGCCCCACCACCAGGAAACGGTCCATCATCCGCCACTCGGCGGGCAGGATCACGGCCAGCACGACCATGGTCGCCACGATCAGCAGGCCCAGGCCGTACGCGACCAGGCGCACCGCACGGGGCCGCCAGGTCCTCGGCAGGGCCGCCTTGCTCGACGCCTCGTCCACAGGTAGTTCCCTCGTCCGCACCAACTGCTCCATCTCCACGCCCTCGGGCGTGCCTCACCCCGGTCACCGTCCGGCCAGGCGCGGGCGCGCGCGACCAGGAGGGTGGAATCAGCGACGCAGACCGCGCAGCGCGACCGCCGTGTCCAGGGCGGCCGAAGCGGCCTCGGCGCCCTTGTCCTCGACGCTTCCCGGAAGTCCGGCGCGGTCACGCGCCTGTTCCAGGGTGTCACACGTGAGCACACCGTTGCCCACGGGGGTGGACTCGCGCAGGGCCACCTCGGTCAGACCGTGGGTGACCGACTGGCACACGTAGTCGAAGTGCGGTGTGCCGCCGCGGATGACCGCGCCCAGGGCGATCACCGCGTCGTGCCTGCGCGCCAACTCCTGGGCCACCACCGGGATCTCCACGGCCCCGGCGACCCTCACCACGACGGGATCGACGGCCCCCGAGGCCTTGACCACGGCGAGCGCGTTGGCGAGCATCGGCTCGACGATCGCCTCGTTCCACCGGGTGACGACGAGGCCCACCGACAGCCCCGAGGCGTCGACCTGGTGTTCGTCCGGACGTCCTGTGCCGCTCATGACCGGCCTTTCCTGGGATGGGAGTGGATGGTGAACCGGGGGGTGGTGGGTGCTAGGGCGCGACGGCGGCCAGGTCGTGGCCCATGCGGTCGCGCTTGGTCAGCAGGTAGGAGAGGTTGTCGTCGGTGACGAAGGTCGGCATGGCCACCCGCTCGTTCACCCGCACTCCGTGGTGCTCCAGGCCCTCCGCCTTGGCCGGGTTGTTGGACAGCAGCCGCACCGAGGCGACCCCGAGGTCGGCGAGGATGCGCGCGCCGGCGCCGAACTCGCGGGCGTCGGCGGGCAGGCCCAGGCGCAGGTTGGCGTCGACGGTGTCCACGCCCTGGTCCTGGAGGCTGTAGGCGCGCAGCTTGTGTAGCAGGCCGATCCCCCGGCCCTCGTGACCGCCCATGTACACGATGACCCCGCGCCCCTCCTCGGCCACGGCCGCCATGGCCGCGTCGAGCTGGGCGCCGCAGTCGCAGCGGTGGGAGCCGAAGGCGTCGCCGGTCAGGCACTCCGAGTGCAGGCGGGCCAGCACGTCGTCGCCGTCGGTCAGGTCACCGAGGACCAGGGCGACGTGCTCGGCGCCGTCCGCGGTGCCCTTGAAGCCGATCGCGCGCCACTCCCCGTGCTGGTTGGGCATGCGGGTCTCCACCATGCGCGTGACCAGCGCGGGGTGGGCCTCCTCCTCGGTGAGCGTCTCGCCGAGGGCGGCGCGGTGGGCGGCGAGCTGCTCGACCGACACCAGCTTCAGGCCGTGCTCGTCGGCGAACTCGCGCAGCCGGGGCAGGCGGGCCATGGTGCCGTCGTCGTTGACCACCTCGGCGAGCACACCGGCGGGGCGCAGACCGGCCAGGCGAGCGAAGTCCACGGAGGCCTCGGTGTGGCCTCTCCGGGCCAGGACGCCGCCCGGGCGGGCGCGCAACGGCAGGATGTGGCCGGGGCGCACGAAGTCCACGGGGCCGCTCTCGTCGGAGGCCAGCAGACGGATGGTGCGGGCGCGGTCGGCGGCGGAGATACCGGTGCTGACGCCCTCGCGGGCGTCCACCGTCACCGTGTAGGCGGTGCGCAGGCTCTCCTCGTTGCGCGCGGTCATCAGCGGCAGGTCGAGGCGGTCCAGGTCCTCTCCCTCCATGGGCACGCACACCACGCCGGAGGTGTAGCGGATCATGAAGGCCAGCAGCTCGGGGGTGGCGAGCTCGGCGGCGAAGATGATGTCGCCCTCGTTCTCACGGTCCTCGTCGTCCACCACCACGATGGCCCTGCCCTGGGCGAACTCGGCGATGGCGTCCTCGATGCGGTCGAGGACGACGGCCTGTCCGGTGTCGGTGGCCGGGGTGGTGTCGGTGACGGTCATTCCCGCTCCTGAAGGTGCGTGGTGGGTGGTGGGTCTCGGTGGGTGGTGGCGGTGCGGTGCGCTAGGCGCGGGTCCCGTCCTGCGCGCGGGCCCGGGAGACCGCGGTGATGCGCTCCACGTACTTGGCGATGACGTCCACCTCGACGTTCACCGCGGCACCGACCGCCAGGGCGCCCAGGGTGGTGGCCTCCAGGGTGGCCGGGATGAGGCTGACCTCGAAGAACTCGTCCTCGGCTCCGGGGGCGCTCACGGCGGACACGGTGAGGCTGGTGCCGTCCACCGTGATGGAACCCTTCTCGACCACGTACGGGGAGAGTTGCGGGGACAGGCCGAACCGTAGGACGTCCCACTTGTCACCCGGATCGCGGGAGAGGAGCGTGGCGGTGCCGTCGACGTGGCCCTGCACGATGTGACCGCCCAGGCGACCGTCGGTGCGGGCGGCGCGTTCGAGGTTCACGGGGGCGCCGGGGGTGAGGGCGCCGAGGGAGGAGCGGTCCAGGGACTCCTTCATCACGTCGGCGGTGAAGGTGCCCTCACCACGCGCGACGACCGTCAGGCACACGCCGTTGACGGCGATGGAGTCACCGAGCCCGGCGTCGGAGCTGACCAGGGGTCCGTCCACGGTGAGCAGGGCCGCCTCACCGTTGGCCCCGGTGGGTTGGATGGAGACGACCTTGCCGAGTTCCTCGACGATTCCGGTGAACACGCCCTACGTCCCTTCGCCTGGCACGGCTCCGGGGAAAAGGGTGTGGAATCACGGGTCCACGACAGGGACGGAACACGAAACCGTCGCCAAGGTTCGGCACGGCTCGGACCCGCCCCAACGCGCACTGCCTCCCATCCGGACTTTAACCGTCGGTACCGGAATTCCACCGGTTCAACCGGTCGATGGAATCGACCGGGTCGCGGACTGTCACCGCCGGTTCGGACTTTCACCGACCCCGGAGCACGCGTTTGACTGTTGTCTAACGACTTGATGGTAACCCCTCGCCCACGCGGCGCATAGCCGGTGTGACGGGGTTCATTGCGCACCTGTGGTCGGAGCCCTCTCCCGCGAGGGCGGTTCGGGGCGGTGGGCCAGGCCGCCGCGCAGGAACATCTCCGGCGCCCCGAAGGACGCCCAGAAGGCCACCGCGCCGTAGACCAGGAACGACACCAGGGCCGAGGGCAGGCCCTCCAGGTCCCGGAAGAGGACCCGTTCCACCACCAGGATGAGGACGGCCACGGAGCTCCCGAGGGCCAACCGGGCGGCGCGGGCCGTGACGGTGCCCTCCGCGCTGTACCAGCCGCGCCGGTACAGCAGGGTGAAGCCGAGGACCCCGCCGAGCAGGGCGCCGCAGGTCGTGTGGAGCCCGACCAGGGTGTGCCCTGCCGGGTCCGCGGGAGTGGCGCCGATCCACTCGGTGGTCGGGACGACCCAGTCCCCGCGTACGCCCGTCTGCCAGGCGGTCGCGACCACACACGGCGCCAGAGCGGCGGCCAACAGGTACGACACCCAGCGCACCGTGTCCAGGGAGAGCCACCAGGCCAGCACACGGTCCTCGTAGCGCAGCACCAGCCACAGCACGAACCCGCCCACGGCCAGACCCACCACGACGTCACTGAAGTAGTGCACGCCCAGGAGGACCCGGGACAGGGCCACCAGGGCGATCACCGCGACGGCCGCCCACACCAGGCTCCGGCGGCCGGACCTGGCCGCGAGATAGCCGTAGGTCACCACCGCCGCCTGGCTGTGCCCCGAGGGCATCCCGAAACCGCCGTGCTGGGCGTGTCCGGTGACGCGTGCGTCGAACCAGTAGGGCCGGGATCCGTACAGCACCGACTTGAGCAGGTTGTTGACCACCGCCGAGGCGATGACCGCCACGAAGAGCCGGGCGCCCAGGCCCGCGTTGAAGCACCAGAAGACGGTCACCAGCAGGACGACGATGACGCCCTGTGAGCCCAGGAAGGTGACGGCCCCCAAGGGAACGGCGAGCCAGTCGGTCAGCCCCTGCAACCAGCGGATCGCGGTGTTCTCCGCCTCCCAGAGGGCGTCCATGGCCAGGTACTCGGTGGTCCTCACGCGTACTCCACGGGTCCGCGCCTGGCAACGCGCTCACGCCGCGCCGCTCCCCCGAGGGGAAGACGGAGCCGCGACCAAGCGATATCGACGACTACAGCGGGCAGCATAGGGCGCACCGCCCACGGTGGCCAGGCCCCTGGGCCCGGCGCGCCGCGATCGTTACCGGAGGCGGTCAGGCGAGCGGGCTGGCCTTGCGGGCCTGGGCGCGCAGGGACTCGATGGCGCCGTCCGGGTCCTGGGCTCCGTAGACGGCGGAACCGGCCACGAACACGTCGGCTCCTGCCTCGGCGGCGCGTTCGATGGTCTCGTCGCTCACTCCGCCGTCGACCTGGAGCCACACCGAGGCGTCCCGGGTGTCGAGGAGTTCGCGGGCCCGGCGGATCTTGGGCAGCACGAGGTCCAGGAACCGCTGCCCGCCGAAGCCGGGCTCGACGGTCATGAGCAGGAGCATGTCCATCTCGCCGATCAGATCCTCGTAGGGGTCGACCGGTTCGGCGGGGTTGAGGGCCAGTCCGGCACGGGCGCCGTGCCTGCGGATCTCGCGCAGGGTGCGCACGGGGGCGTTGGCGGCCCCGGCGTGGATGGTGACGCTGCCCGCGCCCGCCTCGGCGTAGGCCGGGGCCCATCGGTCGGGGTCCTCGATCATCAGATGGCAGTCCAGCGGCGTGGTGGTCGCCTTGAGGAGGGACTCCACGATGGGCAGGCCCAGGGTGAGGTTGGGGACGAAGTGTCCGTCCATGACGTCGACGTGCAGCCAGTCCGCGCTGGGGACGCGGGCGGCCTCGTCGGCGAGGTGCGCGAAGTCGGCGCTGAGGATGCTGGGAGAGATCTGAATTGCCACGTCAGCAGTGTATCGGGGCGGGTTCGGGGCAGGTGTGCCTCGGGGGCACGACCGACCGAGGGGGAACCATGCTGGACGAGGACGGGCTGAGGGACTTCCTGGAGGCCTACAGCCGGGAGCTGGTACGCGGCGACCTGGACGGCGTGGCCGCGAGGTACGGCTATCCGGCCTACGTCGCGGGGGACGTCGAGAGCATCCCCGTGGCGTCGCCCGAGGACGTCAGAGGTGCCTTCGCGGGCGCCGCGGAGGGGTACAGGGAGCGCGGGATGGTCGAGGCCGTCCCCGAGATCCGTGGGATCGAGGAGCTCACCGACCGACTCGTGTGGGCGCACGTGCGCTGGTCCTATCTCGACGCGAGCGGTGAGGAGGTCCGGGCCGAGTCCTACCGCTACCTGCTCAGGGAGGCGGGTAACTCCTGCATGATCTGCGTGATCGTCGCGACGGGTACCGACTGAGGCGCCGCCTTTACGGCGTAGATTCCTCATTGTCCGAAAAACACCCCTGGGCACGGTGGCCCAGGGGTGGTGTCCGGTCCCGCCTACTCCGGCTTGCGCCGGAAGAGGGCGAGGAACATGGCGTCCGTGCCGTGGACGTGCGGCCAGAACTGGGCGTACTTCCCCTCGGGACCCGTGGCGAGGTCGGGAACCTCGTCGAGGTAGTCCGGGGCGCGCAGGAGTTCGAGGTCGTCTCGCTCGTCCAGCACCCTCCGAACGATCCCGTCGGTCTCGTCCAGGTGCGGCGAGCAGGTCACGTAGGCGACCACGCCGCCGGGACGCGCGGACTCGACCGCCCGGGTGAGCAGCTCGTGCTGGAGCGGGGCCAACTGGGTGACGTTCTCCGGACCCCGGCGCCAGCGGGACTCCGGGCGGCGACGCAGGGCGCCCAGGCCGGTGCACGGTACGTCGGCCAGGACGCGGTCGAAGGAACCCGGCTTCCAAGCCGGTCGGGTGCCGTCCGAGACGATGGCGCGGCCCGCGTCGCGGGGGGCGCGGCGCACGGCGTTGGCGACCAGACCGGCGCGGGCGGGTTGGAGCTCGGAGGCCACCAGGCGGGCCTCGCCCTGGCCCGCGAGGCTGGCCAGCAGGCCGGCCTTGCCCCCGGGGCCCGCGCACATGTCCAGCCACAGGCGGTCGTCGCCCCTGGCATCCACTCGGGAGAGCGCGAGGGCGACCAGCTGGCTGGCCTCGTCCTGGACGGCGGCCCGGTTCTGGCGGACCTCGCGGACGAGTCCCGGGTCGCCCTCGGGAAGGTAGGCGGCGAAGGGCGAGTAGCGGCCGGGGAGGGCCCCGGACTCCTCCAGGTCCGCGACCTTCGCGCGGCCGGGCTTGGCCACGAGGGTGACTTTGGGGCGCTCGTTGTGCGCGACCAGCAGCTCCTCGGTTCGGACCAGACCGTCCCTGGCCCGCTCCCCCAGGGCGCGGGCCAGCTCCTTGACCACCCAGCGCGGGTGGCTCTGGACCACGGACAGGTAGCCGCTGGGGTCGCGTTCGCGGTCGGGGGCGACGATCTCGATCCACGCGTCCAGGTCGCGGGCGCTCACCTTGCGCAGGATCGCGTTGACGAACTTGCCCCGGTGCTGGCCCACCACGCGGCGGGCCAGGTCCACGGTCTCGCTGACGGCGGCGTGCGGCGGGATGTTCGTGGACAGCAGCTGGTGGGAGCCGAGCCGCAGCAGCGGAAGCACCTCGGCGTCCACCGAGGCCAGCGAGCGGTCGACGCAGGTCTCCAGGATCGCGTCGTAGGTGCCCTGACGGCGTAGCGTCCCGTAGGTGAGCTCGGTGGCCAGCGCCGCGTCCCGGCCGTGGATGCCGCGCTCACTGAGCTGGGCGGGCAGCAGCAGGTTCGCGTAGGCGTCGCGCTGCTCCACCGCGCGCAGCACGTCGTAGGCGACGCGCCGGGCGGGGTCGCGGGGCTGCGGCGGCCCGCTCCGGTGGCCACCGCCCTGCCTGGGCTTTCCACCCTTACGGGGACGCTGGTTCCGGGACCGGGACTGCTCGCTCAACGTGTGCTCTGCCTCAACAAGCCGGGGACGGGTGCCGACGCGCGTTCACGCACGCCAGGTCCGAGCGTACGGCAGCTCAGCGGCCGAGTCGGTCGTCATCGGTGGGACGCACGCCACGGGCCCAGTCCACGGCGGCCATCTCCTTCTTGCCCTGCGGCTGGACCCACCCGAGCTCGACGGGGTGGGTGCTGGTGCCGACGATGACGCGCTTCTTGTCCGCGTGCAGCTGGCCGGGGTCGAGTTCGGGCCGGTCGGCGTCGGTGACGGGACGCACCGCGCCCAGCTTCAGACGCGTGCCCCGGAAGGTGGTCCAGGCGCCGGGCGCGGGCGTGCACGCGCGGGCGACCCGGTCCACGCGCTGGGCGGGCGCGGTGAAGTCGAGTTCGGCGTCCAGGGTGGTGAGCTTGCCCGCGTAGGACACGTCCGCGTCCGGCTGCGGGACCGGGCTCAGTTCCCCGGAGGCGATGCCGTCCACGGTGCGCACCAGGAGCCCCGCGCCGGACACGGCGAGGCGTCCGAGGAGCTCCCCGCTGGTGTCGGTGGGCCGGACCGTCTCGGCAAGGGTGCCATAGACCGGACCGGCGTCCAGTTCCTTGACGATACGGAAGGTGGAGGCTCCGGTGACGTCGTCTCCGTGCAGGACGGCGTGCTGGACCGGGGCCGCGCCGCGCCACGCGGGCAGCAGGGAGAAGTGCAGGTTCACCCAGCCGTGCTTGGGCACGTCCAGCGCGGACTGCGGCAGCAGGGCGCCGTAGGCCACCACCGGGCAGCAGTCGGGGGCGATCTCCGACAGGCGCGCCAGGAACTCGGGGTCCCCGGCCTTGGCGGGCTTGAGGACCTCGATGCCCTCGCTCTCGGCGAGTTCCGCGACGGGGCTGGCCGAGACCCTGCGTCCTCGACCGGCCCGCGCGTCGGGCCGGGTGACCACCGCGGCGACCTCGTGTTCGGAGTCGATGAGCGCCCTGAGTGAGGGCACCGCCACCTCCGGTGTTCCGGCAAAGACAAGCTTCATGTTCGGGTCCCCCTCCGCTGCGCCTACGGGTCACTGTTCTACCAGTACCCGTGGGGGCTCCCGAGCGGGAAAGGCGGTGTTGTCGGCGGGTTCTGGTAAACCAAGGGTGATGACTGAGCAGCCCGACCAGCCCGACGACGGCCTCTTCGACGTGTCGGAACTGCTGGACCCCAAGGCGCTGGCCAAGGCCAGGGCCAAGGAGGCGTCCCGTCCCGAGCCCCGAAGGCCCGCCGCGAGCCTTCCGGTGGCGCGCGTCATCGTGGACACCCCTCTCCCCCACCTGGACCGGTACTTCGACTACCAGGTCTCCGGCGACCAGGACGCGGAGGCGGTTCCGGGCTGCCGGGTGAAGGTGTGGTTCCACGGGCGCCTGCTGTCGGGCCTGCTGGCGGAGCGGGTGGAGCGCTCGGACTTCGCCGGGCAGTTGCTCTACCTGGACTCCGTGGTCTCCTCCGAGCCGGTGCTGTCCCCGGAGATCCTGGAGCTGGCCCGGGCCGTGGCGGACCGGTACGCGGGCACCCTCAACGAGGTGGCCAAGCTGGCCCTTCCGCCGCGCAGGGTCAGGGTGGAGCGGGAGACCCCACCGGACGAGGAGGACCAGCCGGAGCGGGAGGCCGTCGCGACGGACCCGGGTCCCTGGCGGGACTATCCGGAGGGCCCGGGGTTCGTCGCGGCCCTGCGCGAGGGGCGTCCGGCCCGCGCTGTGTGGAACGCCCTGCCCGGCCCCGAGTGGGCCGACGCCGTCGCGGTGGCCGCCGGGGCCGCCCTGGACGCCGGTCGCGGCACGGTGATCGTGGTCCCCAACAGCCGTGACGTCCAGGCCGTGGACGCCGCCCTGACCCGTCATCTGGGTGAGGGACGGCACGCCGCGCTGCCCGCCGACCTGGGGCCGACCCCGCGCTACCGGCGCTGGCTCTCGGTTCTGCACGGGAGAACCCGGGTGGTGGTGGGGTCCCGTCTGGCCCTCCTGGCTCCCGTCCACGACCTGGGTCTGGTGGTGCTGTGGGACGACGGGGACGACGTGCACGTGGACCCGCACGCGCCCTATCCGCACGCCCGGACGGTCCTGGCGATGCGTGCGCACATGTCGGGGGCGGGCGCGCTCTTCGGCGGCCACACTCGCACCACCGACACCCAGCTGCTGGTCGAGTCCGGGTGGGCGCTCCCGCTGGTCGCCGACCGGGCGACCCTGCGCGGCCGTGCGCCCCTCGTCAAACCCGCCGGGGACGACCGCGAGCTGGCACGGGACGAGGCCGCGCGAAGCGCGCGGTTGCCGAGCCTGGCCCTGAAGGCCGCCAGGGACGGCGCGCGTGAGGGCCCGGTGCTCTTCCAGGTGCCGCGCCGCGGCTATCTCAACGCCCTGGCCTGCGCCGGTTGCCGCGAACCGGCCCGTTGCGGGGAGTGCCACGGGCCGTTGGCCATCCGCGAGGCGCACGCCGTGCCCTCCTGCGGGTGGTGCGGCCGGGTGGCCGGACAGTGGGCCTGCCCCGAGTGCGGGGTGACCCGTATGCGCGCGGTGGTGGTGGGCGCCCGCCGAACCGCCGAGGAGCTGGGCAGGGCCTTCCCGTCGCTGACCGTGCGCACCTCGGGCCGGGACGAGGTCCTGGCGGAGGTGCCGAACAAACCCTCGCTGGTGGTGTCCACCCCGGGGGCCGAGCCCGTGGTCCCGGAGGGCGGGTACGCGGCGGCGGTGCTCCTGGACGGCTGGGCGCTGCTCAACCGGGCCGACCTGCGCGCCTCGGAGGAGGCGCTGCGCCGCTGGCTCAACGCGGCCGCCCTGGTGCGGCCGGGCGGCACCGTGGTGGTGTCTGCGGACGCGTCCCTGCCGGTGGTGCAGTCACTGGTGCGCTGGGACCCGGGCGGGTTCGCCGAGCGCGAGCTGGCCGAGCGGCGCGGGCTGGGGTTTCCCCCCGCGGTGTCGATGGCCTCGATCACCGGCGCCCCCGAGCACGTGCGTGAGCTGCTGGACCAGATCCGGCTTCCCGAGTCCGCCGAGCTGCTGGGACCGGTTCCGGTGGGTTCCGAGACGGGGGAGAACGGTGACCACGTGACCGAGCGGGCGCTGTTGCGCGTGCCGCGCTCGGCGGTGGGCGACCTCTCCCGTGCGTTGAAGGCGGCCGCCTCGGCGCGCAGCGCGCGCCGGGACGAACACCTGGTGCAGGTCCGGGTGGACCCCCTGCACGTGCTCTAGGAGACCGGTTCGGTCCAGGGGCCGGGGCTCTCGCCGAAGCGCGCCCTGTGGAGGTCGCGCAGGAGGGCGATCTCGGCGCCGTGGTGGATGAACTCGCGGTTGAGGTGCAGGATGAGCACGACCAGCGGGAAGTCCGACCACTGGGGTGCCTCGGCACCTCCCACCGGCTCGGCCAGGGCGTCGTCGTCAAGCTCCTGGATGTGGTCGGACCAGGTGATGTAGGCCCTGCGCAGGCGCTGTCTGGCCTCGGCCGCACTGGAGGGCCAGTCGATGTTGTCGCGGTTGGTGGTGCGGTCGCCGAAGTGCCAGTTGATCCGGGCCTCCAGCACGTCCACCACGATGTGCCCCAGGCGCCAGGCGATGGTGGTGACCGGCGGTGGCTCGGGCTCGGGATAGGCGCCGTCCGGGGCGTGGCGGCCGTCGGGCAGCTGGCGCACCGTCCAGCAGTCCGGGACCGGCTCCCAGTAGAACTCCGCGTCCGTCAGTCCTTCGAGCCTGGGCCACAACGAGAAGTCCCAGTAGAACCTCATCTGGGCAAGGATCTCGCCGTTCCAGTTCAGCGCCATCGCGTCGCTCCCCTTCCTCGCCTGGGCACGCGGCCCAGTCCGCCCAGGGTTCCACACCCCGGGGCGGGCACGTCATCGTCCGGATAGGGCCACCAGGTCAGGTCGGCGACCCCCGGTTCGACGGGGAGGAAAGGGGCGAAGGCCCGCTCCGCCGTGGGGCGGGGAGCCGTGGAGGTGAGGGCGACGTATCCGCCGCCGCGCATCATCGTGTGCAGTGTGTCGAGCCCGGCCGGCGGTTCCTGTTCGGTGCCGGGTCGGGTCATCAGTACGGCGACGGGCTCGTCGAAGTCGACGAGCCCGCTGGTGTGGAGGCGTCGGAGCACGGTGTCCGTCCCGGAGTCACCGGAACCGTCCCCGGCCAGGACGGTCGCGTTGAGCGCGGCAGCGGCCAGCACCCCCGCCGCCCCGGTCGGTGCCAGGTGCACCACGGTGGCGTCGGCGTTGGCCCGGCGCACCCGCTCGGCGGTGCCGGGCACCGGGCAGCCCCAGTCCACGAACTGGCGTATCCCTGCGTCCGCGCAGAGGTAGTCGACCACGCGACCGAGAAAGGCCTGGTGCAGACGGACGAGTTCGGTCTCGGCGGGGTCGGGCGGCGTGCGGCCGCGCGAGCCGAGGCTGACCACAGGTGATGGCTGCTCGGGCACGCGCGGGGGCTCGGTCGCTCGGAACACGGCCGTGAGGGGACCTGTCTTGGGTCCTCGGACGTCCGTCACGTTCACGCTCCCCCAGCCGGTTCGCTCGCGGGAGGCGGGCCGCGTCGTCGGTGCGGACCGGTCGGGTCCGGCGACGGCGCGCCCCACCGTCAGGGCCCGATAGTACCGTCTGGGAACGTGATCCCCAGCACACCCACGCGTGAAATGTGACTTAGTGCGTCGAATGTGGGGTCATGCGTAACAAGGTTCCTTGAGTCCGAGGTCCCAAACCCCGGATTCCGGGCACGGGGGACGCTCCGCAGAGCCTCAGAGCACGTTGCGGGGGTCCGGGACCGGGGCGAGGCGGCCGTCGCAGTCGGCGTACTCCCAGAGCGGGCCCCGGGCCACGAGGTCGGCCACGGCCCCGACGAGCCGGTCCACATGCTCCTCGGTGGTCCCCACGCCCAGGCTCGCCCGCACGGCCTGCTCGTGCCCCTCGGGCAGCAGGTGGGTGGTGAGCGGGTGGGCGCAGAACAGGCCGTCCCGCACCCCGATCCCGTACTCGGCGGAGAGCGCGGCGGCCAGGAGGTCGGCGGGCAGACCGTCGACCACGAAGGACACGATCCCGACCCGCGCGTGCTCGGCGTCCCACAGGGACAGTTCGTGCACACCCTCGATCTCGCCCAGCCCGGCGCGCAGGCGCTCCAGCAGAGCGGCCTCGCGGATGTGCTGAAGGGAGAGCGTCTCGGTGGTGAAGGTGTCGCAGGCCGCCGCCAGTGCCACGGCTCCCAGGACGTTCGGGCTGCCCGCCTCGTGTCTGGCGGGGAGGTCGTTCCACTGGACGTCGTGTTCGGTCACCCGGCGGGTGGCTCCCCCGCCCGCGAGGTAGGGGGCGGCGGCGGAGAGCCAGTCGGCGCGGCCCGCCAGCACCCCCGAGCCGAAGGGGGCGTAGAGCTTGTGACCGGACAGGGCCACGTAGTCCGCGCCGGTCGCGGTGAGGCTGAACGGCAGGTGCGGCACGTACTGGGCGGCGTCCACCACCACGCGGGCGCCCTCGGCGTGGGCGGCCTCCACCAACTCCTCGACCGGCCAGATCTCACCGGTGACGTTGGAGGCGGCGGTGACGCACAACAGCCGGGGACCCTCGGGCGCCTGGGCGAGCGCGGTCCGGGCGGCGCTGACGGCGGCCTCGGGCGACGCGGGCAGCGGCAGCCGGACCACCTTCCCGGCGCACGAGGCCGGGTGCTCCCACGGCAGGAGGCTGGCGTGGTGCTCGGACTCGAAGACCACCACGGTGCACCCCTCGGGGACAGCGCGGGCCAGCAGGTTCACGGCGTCGGTGGTGCCGCGCACGAACACGACGGCGTCGGCGGAACCGGACGCGTCGGCCTCCGTGCGCACGCCCAGGAACCGGGAGACGCTGCGGCGGGCGCGTTCGTAGGCGTCGGTGCTGACCTGGGAGTGGTGCCCGGCGCCCCGGTGGACACTCGCGTAGTAGGGCAGCGCCGCGGCGAGCGCGTCGGCGACGCTGGTCAGACACGGGGCGCTGGCGGCGTAGTCGAAGTTGGCGTAGTCCACGTGTCCGCCGGTGACCAGGGGGGTTGCGCCCTCGGCGGTGACGATCGCGCACTCGGTGCGGGCCCTGGCGTCGCGGGCCGCGTCCCTGGCTGCGGAGCGGCTGGAGCGCGTGGAGTCGAACGGGATGACAGTGGTCATGGGGCACCTCTTCTGTGGGTCGTGGGGACCCACGGGGTACGCCGATGACGGCCGCGCCTCAGGGGTCCGCGCTTGTCTGACACGGTCGTGTCGGGACCTGGTCCTCACCCGGGGCACCCCACCGCGGAAGGAGGGTTGCCGACCAGCTAGCCGGGGCTTGTCGCTGGTACTCGTGACCTGTGCCGAAATGTAACACACGGCTCCCGTGGCGCGCATCCGCGCCCGTGTGCCCCGGACCAACCCCCGCCCTTGACACCGACGGTCCCGGCTGGGCCATACTGATCGGGAACTGCCCTCACGTCGCGGGTGTCCGGTTTCCCCCGGCTGCCCTTCAGACGCGAGACTCCAGTGAGTTGGAGTTTTCGCGTGCCCGCAGACAAGAGGTGCTCTTCCTTTGTACGGCGACGACCGTGTTCAGCAGCTTTTCCGCAACCCGAGGGTTGTGCTCATCTCCGGCTACGCCCGTCTTCCCGACTCGGTGGCGAGCCATTCCCAGTACCAGCGGCTCGGGGTCGTGCTCGCGGTCGACTCCGCGGACGGCCGGATCGTGGCCGCGGACACCACGCTCCTGACCGACCTCGCCAAGGACTTCTTCCGTGCCCTGGTCGAGGGCGCCTCCGTGACCGAGGACATCGCGGAGATCGTCCAGCGGGTCCAGACGCGCTACGCGGGCCAGTCCGGCGCCGCGCTCACCACCGCGCTCCGCCGCTGCCTGGAGACCTACTACCAGCTGCGGGACGGCGATCAGCTGCCCAGCGGCCCCGAGGACCCCGCCAGCCTCGACGGCAAGGAGTGACCCCCCATGAGTGAGACCAGTCCGCAGACCGATCCCGTGCACGGACCAGGGCAGGACGCGCCGCTCCCCCTGGCCGGTGTCCGGATCGCCGACCTCTCCCGCGTGCTCGCGGGCCCCTACGCCACCATGCTGCTCGCGGACATGGGCGCCGAGGTGGTGAAGGTGGAGCAGCCCGGTCGGGGCGACGACACCCGTTCCTGGGGTCCGCCCTACGCCGAGCCCACCGAGGAGCACCGGGGGGAGCACTCCCCCGGAGAGGCCGCCTACTTCCTGTCCGTGAACCGGAACAAGCGCAGCCTGGCCGTGGACCTGAAGGACCCCGAGGGCCTGGCCGCCGTCCAGGACCTGTGCGCCACCTCCGACGTGGTGATCCAGAACTTCCGACCCGGGGTGATCGACCGGCTCGGTCTGGGGTACGCGCAGGTCAGCGCGCGCAATCCGGCGGTCGTGTACTGCTCGGTGAGCGGCTTCGGCCCCGAGCACGAACCCGCCACCCGCCCCGGGTTCGACATCGTCGTGCAGGCCGAGAGCGGGCTGATGGCCACGACCGGCCCCGCCGACGGTCCGGCGAGCAAGGTGGGTGTGGCGCTCACCGACGTCCTGACCGGACTGAACGCGGCCGTGGGCATCCTCGGTGCGCTCATGCGGGCCCGGACGACCGGGCGCGGCGAGAACATCAGCGTCTCACTGGTCAACTCCACCCTGTCGAGCCTGGTCAACCTGGCGCAGCAGGCGCTGGTCACCGGGACCGAACCGGCGCGCGTGGGCAACGCCCATACGACCATCGTGCCCTACCAGGTGTTCCCCACCAAGGACGCGGAGGTGGTGATCGCCGCCGGGAACGACGCCCTGTACCAGCGTCTGTGCGCCGCCATCGACCGCCCCGACCTGGGCCGGGACCCCCGGTACGCCACCAACCCGGAACGGGTGGCGCACCGGGACGAACTGGTCGCGGAGCTCTCGGCGACGCTGCGGGAACGGCCCGCCGAGCACTGGATGGGGGTCCTGGTCGGGGCCGGGGTCCCGGCCGGCAGGGTCCGCGGGGTGCTGGACGCGCTACGTACCGCCGACGCCAACGGCGACGACGTCCTGCGCACGGTGGAACACCCCACGGCCGGACCGTTGGAGCAGGTGCGGGCGGGCTTTCGCATGGAGCACACCCCCGTGCCGATGACCGCCCCTCCGCTGCTCGGACAGCACTCGGAGCGGGTCCTGGCCGAGCTCGGCCTGACCCCGGACCGGATCGCGGCGCTCCTGGCCAGCGGCGCCGTCCAGCAGACCGACGTCGGCTGAGCCGGGGCCCATGCCCCGGCACCGACCCCACACACGCAAGCACCACGAAGGGACACCCACCATGAGTGACTCCAAGCGCAGGGCCGCCGCCCCCGACCCCCTGGACTTCCTGGCCGTGGACGCCGAACTCTCCGACACCGAGCGCGACATCCGCGACGCCGTCCGCGAGTTCTCCACCCGTGAGCTCCTGCCCAACGTCGCCGACTGGTTCGAGGCCGGGACCCTCCCGGACCCGCGCGGGCTGGCCAAGGCCTTCGGTGACCTGGGGGTGCTCGGCATGCACCTGGAGGGCTACGGCTGCGGCGGCTCCAGCGCGGTCGCCTACGGCCTGGCCTGCAGGGAGCTCGAAGCGGTGGACTCCGGGCTGCGCAGCTTCGTGTCCGTGCAGGGCTCGCTGGCCATGGCCGCCATCCACAAGTTCGGTTCGGAGGAGCACAAGAACGAGTGGCTGCCGAGGATGGCCGCCGGCGACGCGATCGGCTGCTTCGGTCTGACCGAGCCCGACTCCGGCTCCGACCCGGGCTCCATGCGCACGCGCGCCCGCCGTGACGGCTCGGACTGGGTCCTCAACGGCACCAAGATGTGGATCACCAACGGTTCGGTCGCCGACGTCGCCGTGGTGTGGGCCGCCACCGAGGACGGAATCCGCGGCTTCGTGGTGCCCACGGACACCCCCGGGTTCTCGGCCAACGTGATCCACAAGAAGCTCTCGCTGCGCGCCTCCATCACCTCCGAGCTGGTCCTGGAGGACGTGCGCCTGCCCGCCGACGCCGTCATGCCCGCGTCGAAGGGACTCGGGTCGCCGCTGTCCTGCCTGAACGAGGCCCGCTACGGCATCGTGTGGGGCGTGGCCGGTGCCGCCCGCGCCTGCTACGCGGCGTCCCTGGACTACGCGAGGACGCGTGAGCAGTTCGGCAAGCCCATCGGCGGGTTCCAGCTCACCCAGCGCAAGCTCGCCGACATGGTCGTGGACGTCAACCACGCCGCGATGACGGCGCTGCGGATCGGTCGACTCAAGGACGAGGGGAACTGTCACCACAACCACGTGAGCTTCGGCAAGTTCGCCAACGTGGCGGCGGCGCAGCGGGTGGCCCGGACCGCGCGCGGCATCCACGGCGCCAACGGGATCACCCTGGAGTACCCGGTCATGCGGCACATGGTGAACCTGGAGACGGTGGCCACCTACGAGGGCACGGAGGAGATCCACGCGCTCAGCATCGGCCAGTCCGTGACCGGTGTCTCGGCGTTCCGGTAGGGCGGCGGGCACCCCGCGGGTGCCATCGGTGGCCGGAAACCATCACAATGGGAGCATCCGATCGAGGGAGTTGCCGAAGATGGTGAACGAACCGACGAAGCGGTTCGAGATGACGAAACTGCGGCGGACCGCCAACGCCTTCGTCAGCGGCTTCGTCAAGTACGGGGCCTGCCCGCCGGAGCTGCACCTGCTCACCACGCGTGGGCGCACCTCCGGTTTCCTGCGCACCATCCCGCTCAGTGTCCTGGACAGTGAGAGCGGCCGGTACCTGGTCTCTCCGTACGGCGAGGTCAACTGGGTGCGCAACATCCGCAAGGACGGTTTCGCCACCCTGCGCCAGGGCGGCTGGATCGAACTGGTGAGTGTTCGGGAGCTGGGCCCGGCCGAGGCGGCTCCGGTACTCAAGGAGTACCTGGACAACCCCCGGTCCGCGGTCGTGGGCCCGTACTTCGACGCCCCGCCGGAGGCCCCGGAGCAGGCGTTCGAGGCCGAGGCCGACCGGCACCCGGTCTTCCAGATCGTGCGGTCCACGACGATCCGTCTGTAGAACCGCGCGGAGCCCCGGTCACCCTGAACACGGGTGGCCGGGGCTTCGCCGTACGGGGTCAGCGGGCCGGGCGCACCAGGGCCGTGCCCCGGTCGAGCGCCCTGTAGCCCACGGTCGCGTACGTCATGGCCGGGGTCGGGTAGGCCTCGTTCGGTGTGGTGTTGATGTACACCCGGTCCCCGCCCCGACGCGCGGTCAGGGCGCACGCGGTGAGGGCGAGCGCGACGGCCAGGCCCCGGCGCCGGTGCGCGGGGACCACGCCGAGGGGTTCGATCTCCGAGCAGCGGTTCTGCGCGTCCCACCACACCACGCAACAGGCGGCCAGCGACCCGTCCGGGGCCTCGACCACCAGGTCGAGTTCGCGCTCGTACAGCAGCGAGGCGCGGGTGTTGGCGTAGCGCTCGAGGCTGAACCGACTGGTCAGATCGGGGTCGATCGTTCCCACGCGCTCGGGCCAGGGCAGGTCGGAGGGTTTCCAGGCGGTGCGGTGGCACTCCACCCGGGCCTCCTCCTCGCCCTCGCGCACCGCGCGGATCCGGTAACCGTCCGGTAGGCGGATCTCCTCCTCGGTGGCGTCGCGACTCATCCACTCACCGAACGTGTTGTCGTCACCGAGCACGAACCCGGCCCTCTCGGCGAGGTCCCGGAGCGCGTCGTCGCCCTCGAAGACCAGCAGTTCCACGGCGGCGTCCCCGGTCTGGGCCAGGGCCCAGTCCAGGAGCGCGGACCCGGCGTCGGGGTCCTCGGTGGCGCCCTGGAGAGTGACGGTGGCGAGGGACCGCAGGGCGCTGGGACCCTCGACCACGGCCCAGCCCACGACCTCACCGTCCCTGCGGGCCACGGCCGCGTTCTCGGAGGTGAACTCCTCGGTGGCCAGCTGCCAACCGAGGCCGCCGGGATGAGGGGCCCTCGGCCACAGGCGCTGGGCCAGGGTTTCCAGGGAGCGTGCGTCCCCGGGGTGGAGCGGGCGAACGTCGAGCATGGGGGGCTGCCTTCCTTCGGTACGGAACTCGACGCACGCTAGCGTCATCAGCCGCCCCGGTTCCACCGGTTTTCGCGGGCCCGCGCAGCCCCCACGGGCCGGTGGCGGATCAGTTGCGAACGCGGAACACGTCGTAGACGCCGTCGACCCCGCGTACCGCGCGCAGCACGCTGC
Organism: Nocardiopsis sp. B62; assembly: GCF_018070675.1. NCBI lineage: Bacteria > Bacillati > Actinomycetota > Actinomycetes > Streptosporangiales > Nocardiopsidaceae > Nocardiopsis > Nocardiopsis sp. B62. Next base: position 46,615 of record NZ_JAGPXK010000023.1, read on the forward strand.
CCAGGTGCGTGGGGTCGGCCATCTCGAAGGTGAACCGGCTCTGCGCCACCCGGTCCCGGCTGGTCTGGACCGTCGCCGACAGGATGTTGACGTGCTGGTCGGAGAGCACGCGGGTGATGTCGGAGAGCAGACGCGAGCGGTCCAGGGCCTCCACGTGCAGCGCCACCAGGAACATCGAGTCCTCGGTGGGCCGCCACTCGACGTCCACCATGCGCTCGCGGTCCAGGCTCGCGGCGTTGACGCAGTCCTCGCGGTGGACCGAGACCCCGTTGCCCCGGGTCACGAACCCGACGATGTCGTCACCGGGCACGGGCGTACAACACTTGGAAAGGCGCACCCACACATCGGCGTCGCCACCGGCCACGACCACGCCCGGGTTCCCCGCGCGCTGGCGGCTGGTCGCCACCTTGGTGGGCAGCGACGACTCCGCGAGGTCCTCGGCGTGGCTGTCCAGCCCGCCCATGGAGTCCACGAGCTTGCCGACCACGCTCTGCGCGCTGACCTGGCGTTCGCCCACGGCCGCGTACAGCGAGTCGACGTCCGGATAGCGCAGGTCGCGGGCGAGGGCGATGATGGCCTCACCGTTGAACAGGCGCTTGACCGGCAGCTCCTGCTTGCGCATGTACTTGGCGATCTCGTCCTTGCCCTGCTCGATCGCGGCCTCACGGCGTTCCTTGGTGAACCAGTGCCGGATCTTGTTGCGGGCGCGGGCGCTCTTGACGAAGTTGAGCCAGTCGCGGCTGGGCCCGGCGTCGGGGTCCTTGGAGGTGAGGATCTCCACGGTCTCGCCGTTGTGCAGCTCGTTCTCCAGCGGCACGAGGCGGCCGTTGATCCGGGCGCCCACGGTGCGGTGGCCGACCTCGGTGTGCACCGCGTACGCGAAGTCGACCGCCGTGGCGCCCTGCGGCAGCGAGATGACGTCGCCGCCGGGCGTGAAGACGAACACCTCCTGCACGGAGAGGTCGAAGCGCAGCGACTCCAGGAACTCGCCCGGGTCCTTGGTCTCCTGCTGCCAGTCGATGAGCTGGCGCAGCCACTGCATGTCGGTGCTGCCCTTGGACTTGGCCTCGGCACCGGCGGAGTTGCGGTCCTCCTTGTACTTCCAGTGCGCGGCGATGCCGTACTCGGCGCGACGGTGCATCGCCCGGGTGCGGATCTGGAGTTCGACCGGGTTTCCGGAGGGGCCGATGACCGTCGTGTGCAACGACTGGTACATGTTGAACTTCGGCATCGCGATGTAGTCCTTGAACCGGCCGGGCACCGGGTTCCATCGCGCGTGGATCGTTCCCAGGGCCGCGTAGCAGTCCCGGACGCTGTCCACCAGGACCCGCACCGCGATGAGGTCGTAGATCTCGTCGAAGCCCACGTTGCGGGCGATCATCTTCTGGTAGATCGAGTAGTAATGCTTGGGCCTGCCGCGCACGGTCGCCTTGAGCTTGGACTCGCGCAGGTCGCCCGAGACCGCCTCGATGACCTCCTGGAGGTACACGTCGCGGCGGGGGGCCCGCTCGGAGACCAGACGGGCGATCTCGTCGAAGCGCTTGGGGTAGAGGGTGGCGAAGGCCAGGTCCTCCAGCTCCCACTTGATGGTGTTCATGCCCAGGCGGTGGGCGAGCGGGGCGAAGATCTCCAGGGTCTCGCGGGCCTTCTTCTCCCGCTTGGCCCGGGCCGGGAGGTAGCGCAGGGTCCGCATGTTGTGCAGGCGGTCGCACAGCTTGATGACCAGGACGCGGATGTCGCGGGCCATCGCCACGACCATCTTGCGGACCGTCTCGGCCTGGGTGGCCTCGCCGTACTTGACCTTGTCCAGCTTGGTGACGCCGTCGACCAGCTCGGCGATCTCGTCCCCGAAGTCCGCTCGCAGCTCGTCGAGGGAGTAGTCGGTGTCCTCGACGGTGTCGTGCAGGAGGGCGGCGGCCAGGGTGGCCTCCTGCATGCCCAGCTCGGCGAGGATGGTCGCGACGGCGAGGGGGTGCGTGATGTAGGGGTCGCCGCTCTTGCGTTTCTGGTGGCGATGATGGTGGGCCGCGACCTCGTAGGCGCGTTCGATCAGCCGCACGTCCACCTTGGGATGGGTGGCCCGCACGGTCTTGATCAGTGGTTCGAGCACCGGGTTCATCGTCACTCCCCGCTGGGCCCCGAGTCGGGCGAGCCTTCGGCGTACTCGCACGGTGGAGGGTGTCGTGGCGGCCGCCTGCGTTCCCGGGGCCCCCGGCCCCGAGACGTCGGAGGGCGCCGCGTCCCGCGCGGCGCCCTCCGGGCGGTCCTTCTGTGGTCTGTCGGTGGCCTGCTCACCACTGCCGTCCGCACGCTCGGTTCGCGTGGCGGCTTCCTCGGGGGTGGCGGCCGTCGGTGTCTCGGGGTTGTCCCGGTCCGGACCCTGCTCGGACACCGCCCCGGTCGAGACCACTTCGTTTGGCATGCCTACCTCCCGCGGTTCCTCCCGGTGGAGCCGACGTCGCCGTTCGGCCCGCCTCCGGTGCACGTGCGTGTCATCAGGGCCAGTCGTTGACGCGGCCGCCGCGGTCCCCTCGCCCGTCAGTCTAGTGGGACCACTTCCCACCTGCGCGGGGAGCGGTCCGACCCCTCGTTCACCCGGGTCCGGCTCGGAGGTACGGGCGGTGACGCAGGTCACCAGGCACGTCACACCGAGTGCTGGAGTAGGTCAACAAGGACCGGCCGCCGGGGTATTCCCCCGTGGGGGCGGCAGCGAGGCGAGGTCGGCCTCAGACCGAAAGGAGGGTGCGCGGCTCCACGTCGGGCATCATCTTCTCCCGTCCCCGCAGTGCGGAGAGCTCCATCAGGACGGAGAATCCCACGACCGTACCACCCGCCTTGCGGACCAGGTCCACCGCGGCCCTGCCGGTCCCGCCGGTCGCGAGGACGTCGTCGACGATGAGCACACGGCCACCCGGGGTGATCGCGTCGGCGTGGATCGCGACGGTCGCGGTGCCGTACTCCAGATCATAGGCCTGGTCGATGGTGTCCGAGGGCAGTTTCCCGGCTTTGCGCGCGGGAACGAAGCCCGCGCCCAGTGCCATGGCGACGGGAGCGCCGAAGATGAAGCCGCGGGCCTCCAGTCCGACGACGTGGTCGATCCCGCTTCCGAGGAAGGGCGCCGCCAGGGCCCGCACCGCGACGGAGAACGCCCCCGGTTCGTTGAGCAGGGGCGTGATGTCCTTGAACAGGATGCCCGGGTGCGGGAAGTCGGGGACGTCGCGGATGTTCGCCTCGATCAGGGCGAGGACGGCGGCGTCCGGGGCGTCCGGGGTCGCGGTGTCGTGGGGCATGGGTGGCGGGGCCTTCTGTGGTGGGTCCGGGCGGGCGGTGGCCCGGCGGATCTGCTGGCGGCGTTGGCCGGGAAACAGCGGTACCGGCCCCGGGTGGGGGGCCGGTACCGAAGTCTGTGGTGAGCCGGGGCGCGGCACCGCGCCCGGCCCGGTGCTATCCCTTGGGCTTGTCGTCGTCGCCGAAGTCGGGACGGTCCTCGACCGGGGTGTCGTCGGCGGCGGGCGTGATGACCTCGCCGACACCGGCCTTGAGCATCCGGATGCGGGTACCGGGGGAGATCTCCAGGAGCACGTCCTGGTCGTGGATCTCCACCACCGTCGCGAAGATGCCCGCCTTGGTCATGACCTCGACGCCGGGGACCAGGGAGCTCTGCATCTGCGTCTCCTGCTGGCGACGCTTCTGGTTCGGGCGCCAGAAGAGGAGCCAGAAGACCAGGAGGATCAGCACGAACGGGAGCATCATGCTGAAGATGCTGCCCTCCTGCTGGGCCGCGTCGGCGAGAGTGTAAATGCCCTGCACGGGGGCGTCCTTCCTGACGTTTCGTGTGGCCGACGTCTGCCGGTTCGGACACCGCGACGACCACCTTCTCGGGCCGACCGACCTCGGCGGCCGGAGTCGTACCCGATGCCTACAACGCTCGGGGGAGCCAACTCGTTCCGCCGGTGTCCGACGACACCAGACGGGGCCACTGCCCCGTCCTGGCTGGTTCGACCCAGTTTACGTGGCGCCGGTCACCGGTCACCCACCGCCCGGGGTCGGAGCGCTAACGGTTCGGACCCGGTTCGCGCACGCGCCTCATTGTGCCCGGACGGGGGCCCGCTTGTGAAGTCTCCCGGCTCCGGTCAGGGGGCGGAGGTGCCCTGACCGGCCTTGCCCGCCCCGTTCGCGGCGGGGTCGGCGGCGGCGCCGAAGGCGGCGTCCGGCGGCGGGATGATCCCCATGTGAGCCCAGGCCATCGGGGTGGCCACCCGGCCGCGCGGGGTACGGGCGAGGAATCCGGAGCGGACCAGGAAGGGTTCGGCCACCACCTCCACGGTCTCGGCCTCCTCCCCCACGGACACCGCGAGCGTGGACAGTCCCACCGGGCCTCCCCGGAAGCGGTTCATGAGCACGTCCAGGATGGCCCGGTCCAGGCGGTCCAGGCCGAGCGCGTCCACCTCGTACAGCTCCAGGGCGGCGCGGGCGTTGTCCAGGGTGAGACGGCCGTCTCCGCGCACCTCGGCGTAGTCGCGCACGCGGCGCAGGAGGCGGTTGGCGATCCGGGGGGTGCCTCGTGAGCGGCCCGCGATCTCCCCGGCCGCCTCCCCCTCCAGCGGGGCGCCGAGGAGCCCGGCGGAGCGGTGCAGGATCTGCTCCAGCTCGGCGGGCTCGTAGAAGTCCATGTGCGCGGTGAAGCCGAAGCGGTCGCGCAGCGGTGCGGGGAGCATGCCCGCGCGGGTGGTGGCCCCGACCAGGGTGAACGGGGCGATGTCCAGGGGGATGGCGGTGGCGCCGGGCCCCTTGCCGACCACGACGTCGACCCGGAAGTCCTCCATGGCGACGTAGAGCATCTCCTCGGCGGGGCGGGCCATGCGGTGGATCTCGTCGAGGAAGAGGACCTCACCCTCCTGGAGGGTGGAGAGCACGGCGGCGAGGTCGCCGGAGCGTTCGATGGCGGGGCCGGAGGTGATGCGCAGGGGCGCGCCGAGTTCGGCGGCGATGATCATGGCGAGGGTGGTCTTGCCCAGGCCCGGACCGCCGGACATCAGGATGTGGTCGGGGGCGCGGCCCCGGCGCTGGGCGCTGTGCAGGACCAGGGAGAGCTGTTCGCGCACCCGGTGCTGGCCGACGAACTCGTCCAGGTTCCTGGGGCGCAGCGCACCCTCGATCTGGTGTTCCTCGACGTCGGCTTCGGGCGAGACGGCGTCACGCTCGTACACGGGTCTTCTCCCTCCGGTTCCCGTTGGTGGCTAGGCGCGGCTGAGTTTGCGCAGGGCGCTGCGCAGCAGGACGGTGACGTCGCCGGTGTCCTCGGCCTCGGCGGCGACGGCGGAGGCGGCAGCCTCGGCGTCCTTGGTCGACCAGCCGAGGTTGACGAGGCCGGAGACGACCTGGCCGCGCCAGGCCCCGTTGGGTTCGGTGCCGCCGGAGGCGTCGGCGGGGGGCAGGGTGCCGTCGGTCATGACCGGGGCGTCGAGTTTGCCGCGCAGTTCCAGGACGATGCGCTGGGCGCCCTTCTTGCCGATGCCCGGGACGCGGGTCAGGGCGGTGGTGTCCTCGGTGGCCACGGCCTGGCGGAGGCTGTCGGGGCTGTGCACGGCGAGCATGGCCAGGGCGATGCGGGGACCGATGCCGGAGGCGGTCTGGACCTGTTCGAACAGGTTCCGCTCGTCGTCGTCGGCGAACCCGAAGAGGGTGAGGGAGTCCTCGCGGACGACGAGGCTGGTGGCCACGGTGCCCTCCTCCCCCACGTGCAGTCGGGAGAGGGCGGAGGGGGTGCACTGGACGGTCATACCGACCCCGCCGACGTCGATCACGGCGCTGGCCGCGCCGCGCGCGGCCACCCGGCCGGTGAGGAACGCGATCATCTCGTGTGGACACCGGGAGGGGTGCCCGTCTCCTTCCTTGGGGGCTGTGGTGCTGCCTGCCGTGTCGTCGCCGCTCGGCCGGGGGGCTAGCGGCCGCGTGCGCGTCGGGCCAGTTCCACCTTGCGGGCGAAATCCTGTTGGGCCTGGGCGACCCGGGCCTGGGCCCCGCCGCGCCAGATGTGGCAGATGGCCAGGGCCACGGCGTCCGCCGCGTCGGCCGGTTTCGGTGGCCCGTCGAGTCCGAGGATACGCGCCACCATGCCACCGACCTGCTTCTTGTCGGCGCGACCGTTGCCGGTGATGGCTGCCTTGGCCTCGCTGGGGGTGTGGGTGGCCACGGGGAGCCCGCGCCGGGCGGCGCAGACCAGGGCGATGCCGCTGGCCTGGGCGGTTCCCATGACGGTGCTGAGGTTGTGCTGGGCGAAGACGCGTTCGACGGCGACGGCGTCGGGCTCGTACTTGTCGAGCCACTCCTCGATGCCGCGTTCGACCTCCACCAGGCGCTGCGGGAGCGGGGTGTCGGGGCTGGTGCGGATGGCGTCGGCGGCCAGCAGGCGCAGGGGGCGGCCGATCGCGCCCTCGACGGCCCCGACCCCACAGCGGGTCAGCCCCGGGTCGATCCCCAGCACGCGCACGTCCCCACCCTGTCCTTTTCTCGTCGCCCACGGCCGCGTTCTCGAACGTCCGTTCGCACCATGCTAGCGGCGGACACCGACGGGATCGGCCGCCAGGCGCGGCGTGTCGCCCCCCGGGGGGGGTGGACGGGCGGACCGAGCGGTGCTAGGTTGAACTCACATCGAGAAAAACTCATCTTGAGAACAACCAGGGGGAAGCAGTGTCCGAGGGGATCGACGGGCCGATCGGGGACCCGCGCGGAGCGGGCGACTACGACGCGGCCGACGAGCGCAGGTACCTCGCCGACTACGACCCGAACGCGTTCGCGCCCGTCGCCGTCACCGTCGACGTGGTGGCCACGACCATCCGCGACGGAGTCCCCCACGTCCTGCTCGGCCGACGCACCCGGCAACCCCAGCGCGGTCGGTGGGCGCTGCCCGGCGGGTTCGTCCGGGCCCAGGACGGACCGGACGCCCCGGCCGACCGCGACCTGCCGGACGCCGCCCTGCGCGTGCTCACGGAGAAGACCCCCCTGCCCGCCGAACTCCACCTGGAGCAGCTCGGCACCTACGGGGCGATCGAGCGGGACCCACGCATGCGGGTGGTGTCGGTGGCGTACATGGTGTTGGCCCCCGACCTGCCCGACCCGCACACCGGCCGCGACACGGCCGAGGCCGCGTGGGTTCCGTGGACCGCCCTCGGACACGGCGACGGTGGCAGGGACCGGCACGAACTCGCCTTCGACCACGCTCGCGTCCTCGCCGACGCGGTCGAACGCGCCCGTTCCAAGCTGGAGTACACCGCGCTCGCCACCGCCTTCCTCCCGTCGACGTTCACCATCTCCGCGCTGCGCGGCGTGTACGAGGCGGTGTGGGGGCGGACCCTGCACGCCGCCAACTTCCACCGCAAGATCCAGGCCACCCCGGGGTTCGTGGACGACACCGGTGAGCTGGCCGAGCGCGGTGGCGCGGGAGGTGGCCGCCGCGCGCGGCTGTACCGGGCGGGCGGCGCCGCCCTGCTCCACCCGCCGCTGCTGCGCGGCGCCCAGTGAGGAGACGCAGCCGCAGGCAGTGAGCGGGAACCCCTGAGTACTCGTCGAGCCACACCCCGAAGGGAGACCGGTGAACGTGGAGCACAACCCCCATGGCGGACTCGACTCCGCCCTGCGTGAGCTGGGACTCGCGGCCGACCCCGCCGCGCTGTTCGGTCCCCGGCCGATCGACGGCGAGGCGATCCCCGTGGCCGCCACCGCCGCGTACCGGCGCCTGGCCCGGCTGCTCCATCCGGACACCGCGCCCGCCGAGCGCTCCGCCGAGGCGGCGGCCGGGTTCTCCCGGCTCACCGAGGCCTGGCGGCGCTACCGCACGGCGGTGGAGGGCGGCCTGGGCCTCGACGACATCACCCTCGTGGCCCGGGGACGGACCTATCACGTGAGCCGGGACGGCGCTCTGGCCAGCGGCGACGTGGCCGACCTGCATCCGGTGCGGTGGCGGGAGGGCACCCGTGGCGCGGCGCCGGACGGCCCCTGGCGGGACGGGCTGCTCAAGCTCCCCCGGGCCCCGCGCGACAACGACCTCCTCCTGGCCGAGGCAACCGCGCTGCGCCGGATCCGCGAACGAGGCGCCGAACGGTACCGGGCGTTCGCCCCGGAGCTGGTGGAGTCGGTCCGCCACCGCGACGCGGCCACGGGTGTGGAGCGGCGGGGCAACGTGCTGGGCCGGCTGTCCGGTTTCCACAGCCTCGCCGAGGTGCGGCGGGCCTACCCGGACGGGATCGACCCGCGCGACGCCGCGTGGATGTGGCGGCGACTGCTGGTGGCGCTGGGCAACGCCCACCAGTCCGGGGTCGTTCACGGCGCGGTCGTACCCGAGCACGTCCTGGTCCACCCCGAGGCGCACGGTCTCGTACTCGTGGACTGGTGCTACTCCGTCACCTTCGGCGAGCGGCGCACCGCGCCGCACGTCCCGGCGATGGTTCCGCACCGAAGGGAGACGTATCCGCCGGAGGTCGCCGAGCGCCGCCCCGCCGTGCCCGCCACCGACGTGTACATGGCCACCCGGTGCGTGGAGTTCGTGACCGACGGCCGCCTCCCCGGGCCGCTGCGGGCCCTGGCTCGCGGGTGCACGCTGCCCTCCCCGAAGAGGCGTCCCAAGGACGCGTTCGCACTGCTGGGTGAGCTGGACGAGGCGCTGGAGCGGTGCTTCGGTCCGCGCCGGTTCCGCCCCTTCCACATGCCCGCCTGAACCACCGAACCCCCGACACCCCACCCCACCCCACCAACCCGAACAGAAGGAGACGACGATGGGAAGCAGCAACTGGTCCACCGACGCCCACCACGCACGGCGGGCCTACCAGGCCTCCGCCGGAAGCAGTGGGTTCGACTACCACGACGACGTCACCAGCACCCCGCGCGACCAGTGGCGGGCCCACGCCTCGCTCGACCCGCGCGGCGTGACCATGCGTGAGAGCCGTGACTCCGAGGCGCACCCGAACTCCCTGGCGGTGTCGGTGCTCTTCGACGTCACCGGCTCGATGGGGCGCGTGCCCCGCGCCCTCCAGGCCAAGCTCCCCGACCTGTTCGGGCTGCTCCTGCGCCGGGGGTACGTGCAGGACCCGCAGATCCTGTTCGGTGCCATCGGCGACGCGACCTGTGACCGCGTACCGCTCCAGGTCGGTCAGTTCGAGTCCGGCAACGAACTGGAGGACGACCTCGGCAACATCCTGCTGGAGGGCGGGGGCGGGGGTCAGATGACCGAGTCCTACGAACTGGCGATGTACTTCATGGCCCGGCACACCGCGCTGGACTGCCTGGAGAAGCGCGGGCGGCGCGGGTACCTCTTCATCGTGGGCGACGAGATGGCCTACGGCGCGGTCAAGGCACGGGAGGTCCGGGAGGTGATCGGCGACGACCTCGACGGGGACGTGGCCCTTCCGAAGCTCTTGGAGGAGCTGCGGAGCAAGTACGAGGTGTACTTCCTCATGCCGACCGGCAGCTACCACTTCCGGGACGACCGGGTCCGGAAGTTCTGGGAACGGCACCTGGGCCAGAACCTGGTTCTGCTGGACGACCTGGACGCGGTCTGCGAGACGATCGCGGTCACCGTGGGCCTGGGTGAGGAGGCCATCGACCTGGAGGAGGGTCTGCGGGACCTGGCCGACGCCGGGTCGGACCAGGCCGACGTGGTGGGCCGGGCCCTGCGTCCGCTCGCTCGCGGACGCGGCGCGGTGGCGACCTCACCCGACCTGGAGGGGCTGGCCGGTGACGGCCCCGGGGTGGACCGGCTGTGAACGGCCGGGCGCTGACCGATGAGCACGCGATCGTCGTGGACCTGGGATTCGGCGACGCGGGCAAGGGCGTGACGGTGGACCTGCTGTGCGCGCGGGGCGGGTACGGCGCGGTGGTGCGGGCCAACGGCGGCGCCCAGGCCGCGCACAACGTGGTGACCCCTGACGGTCGGCACCACACGTTCGCCCAGTTCGGGGCGGGCACGCTCGCCCCGGGCGGCCCGGTGCCCACCCACCTGTCCCGCTTCGTGGTGGTGGACCCCTTCGCGTTGGCCGCCGAGGCCCAGCACCTGGCGGCGCTGGGGGTGGCGGACCCGTTCTCCCTGGTCACGGTGGACCGGCGCGCGCTGATCAGCACTCCGTGGCACGCGGCCGCCAACCGTGCCCGGGAGCGTGCGCGCGGCCGGGACCGGCACGGTTCGTGCGGGATGGGGGTGGGCGAGACGATGGCCTACGCCCTGGAGCACCCCGAGGACGCGCCCACCGTGGGCGACTGCGCGTCTCCGGTGCTGCTCCGCCGCAAGTTGGACCGGCTCGCGGAGCGGTTGGCCTCGGTGCTGTCCGAGGCGGCGGACGGGGACGACGGCTCGGACCTGGAGCCCCTCCCCGATCCGGACGCGTGCATGGACGCCTACCGGGCCTTCGCCGAGCGGGTGCGGCTCGTGGACGATCGGTACCTGCCTCGTCTGCTGGCTCGGACACCGGTGGTGTTCGAGGGCGCGCAGGGCGTGCTGCTGGACGAGTGGCACGGTTTCCACCCGTACACGACCTGGTCCACCACCACCGCCGTGAACCCGCTGGCCCTTCTGGCCGAGGCGGGGGCCGCGGACGGGGCCCGGCGGATCGGGGTGACGCGCACCTTCGCGACCCGCCACGGCGCGGGGCCGATGGTGACCGAGGACGCGCTGCTCACCAGGAGGTTGGCCGACCGGCACAACCGCGCCCACCCCTGGCAGGGCGGGTTCCGGGTGGGTCACCTGGACCTGGTGGCGCTCCGGTACGCGTTGGAGGCCACGGCGGGGGTGGACGCGCTGGTGGTCACGCACGCCGACGCCCCCGCCCGGTTGGGTCGGGACCTGCGTTGGTGCGTGGGCTACGAACTCGCGGACGGGAGTCCGGTGCGGATCGCCCCCGGGGCCTCCCCCGACCTGGCCCGCCAGGCCCGGCTCACCGGTCTGCTGGACGCCGCCCGGCCGGTGCTGGAACCGGTGCCGGGCCCGGCGCCCGCCGCCCTCGCCGACGCCCTGGGGCTGCCGCTGGAGGCGGTGTTCACCGGCCCGACCAGGGCGGACGCCCACGCGCCGGTCCGTCGCGCGCCACGGCTGGGCCCCCTCCCCCGGCGGCTCCACGCACCGGCCTGAGCGTGTCGGACCGGGGGCGCGCCGGGTCGCGGCCTACGTTGGGGCCATGAGCTCCCTGACTGATCCCGAGGTCCGAGACTTCCTGCTGAGCGGCACGCGCACGGGCAAGGTGGCCTACACGGCCGCCGACGGCCGTCCACTGGCGGCGCCGATCTGGTTCACCATCGACGAGGACGGGCTGGTGTTCAACACCGGGCGCGACACCGCGAAGGGGCGGTCGCTGGCACGTGACCCCCGGGTGACGCTGGTGGTGGACCTGGAGGAGGAGCCGTACGGCTTCGTGCAGGTCCAGGGCGTGGCCGAGGTGTCCGAGGACCCCGACGAGCTGCTCCGGACGGCCACCGCCATCGCCCGCCGGTACGTGAGCGAGGAGGTGGCCGAGGAGTACGGCCGCCGCAACGGCGTGGCCGGTGAGCTCGTGGTGCGCGTGCGCCCGACCCGGGTCATCGCGGAGATGAACATGACCGGCTGAGCACGCCGCTTCAGGGTCGGGCGGTGGCGTGCTCGACGAAGGCCCGGGCGGCGGCGGTGAGCGGGCCCCGGCGACTGATCAGGGCCACGTGCAGGTGGTCGGTGGGATCCAGGTCCAGGACGAGGACCCCGGCCTGTTCGGCGAGGCCGCGCCAGGCGTCGGTGACCACGGCCAGCCCGGCGCCGCCCAGGACCAGCGGCAGGATCGACACCCGGTGTTCGCTCTCCACGGCGATGTGCGCGTCCAGGCCCTCGGCCAGCAGGCGGTCGGCGAACCGGCGCATGCCCGAGCCCTCGTGGCCGACGATGAGGCGCCGCCCGGTCAGGTCCGCGACGGGGATCGGGGCTCCCGGCGAGAAGGGCCCGTTCGCGGGCGCCAGGAGGACGAAGGACTGACGGACCAACGGGTGGACGTGGACCTCGGTGTCCCTCATCGGGGTGTCGGTGGCGACCACGCCGAGTTCGCAGGCACCGGTGCGGACCATCTGGACCGCGTCCCGGTTGGTCAGGGCGCCCCGGATCGACACCGACACCTCCGGGTGGCGTTCGGTGAAGCCCGAGACCAGACCGGTGAGGGGTTCGATGGACTGGGTGGGCAGCGCGGCCACGTCCACGCGCCCCCGGCGCAGTCCCCGGACCGCCTCCACGGCGGAGCGGGCCAGGTCGAGCCCGCGCACCGCCTCGCGGGCGGGTTCGACGAGCGCGTGTCCGGCGTCGCTGAGCACCAGGCGGCGGCCGATCCGGTGGAAGAGGTCGCTGCCCAGGTCCCTTTCCAGAGTGCGGATCGCCTGGGACAGGGAGGGTTGTGACAGGTGGAGAGCTGCCGCGGCGCGGTTCACCCCGCCGTGGTCCACGACCGCCAGGAAGTACTCCAGCTGCCGCACGTCCACGTCGCACCCCCGCCCGGTTCGCCCCTCCGTGTCCGATCCTATAGGCCGCGCCTATCAGCGCTATCGCCAACCGGTCTTGGACGGGCGGTGTGCCGGGCTGCTGTGATCAGGACATGAACGACCGACTTCTCCCCGGATTCACCCGGCACAGCGTGGAGGTCGAGGGACTGCGCCTCAACGTCCGACGGGCCGGAGAGGGACCCCCCGTCCTGTTCCTGCACGGGTACCCCCAGACCCACCTGATCTGGCACCGGGTCGCACCGCTCCTGGCCGACGGGTTCAGCGTCGTGCTGGCCGACCTGCGCGGCTACGGAGACAGCGACAAACCGCCCTCCGACCCCCGGCACCTGGCCTACTCCAAGCGCGCGATGGCCCGTGACCAGTACCTCCTCATGCGTGAGCTGGGCTTGGACCGCTTCGCCGTCGTCGGCCACGACCGCGGGGCGCGGGTCGGACACCGCCTGGCCCTCGACCACCCCGAGGCCGTGACCGCCTTCGCCGCCCTGGACGTGGTGCCCACCAGGTACGCCTTCGAGCACGCCGACGCGGACTTCGCGTCCGGCTACTACCACTGGTTCTTCCTGACGGCCGGGAACGGCATCCCGGAGCACCTGATCGGTCAGGACCCCGGTTTCTGGGTCCGCACCCGTATGAACGCGCGCCACCACGGCGGTTCCGCGTTCGACCCGGAGGCCGTGGACGAGTACGTGCGCTGCTTCAGCGACCCCGCCGCCATCCACGCGTCCTGCGAGGACTACCGCGCCGCCGCCACCGTCGACCTCGAACACGACCGCGCGGACGCGGGGCGCCGTCTGGAGTGCCCCGTCCTGCTCCTGTGGGGCGAGCACAGTTTCGTCGGGCGCCACTACGACGTGCCCGAGGCCTGGTCCGAGTACGCCTCGGACCTGCGCGGACACGCCGTGGACTGCGACCACTACGTGCCCGAGGAGGCACCCGAGACCACCGCCTCCTCCCTCCGCGCCTTCCTCGGAGAGGCCGTCGCCCCCGACGGCCCCGCCGCCTGACCCGCGCCGAGCCACCCCCGCCCGTCCACCTCTCATCCGATGGAGACCCCATGAAGCAGTACCGCATCGCCACGATCCCCGGAGACGGCATCGGCGGTGAGGTCCTCTCCCCCGCGACCGCCGTCCTGGACCGGGTCGCCGCCCACCACGGATTCGCCCTGGGCTACGACGAGTTCGACTGGTCGTGCGAGCGGTTCGCGCACACCGGCGCGATGATGCCCGAGGACGGTCTGGACCGGATCCGCCACCACGACGCCATCCTCCTCGGGGCGGTGGGATGGCCGGGCGTGCCCGACCACGTGTCCCTCTGGGGCCTACTCATCCCGATCCGCCGCGAATTCCACCAGTACGTCAACCTACGGCCGATCACCGTCTTGGAGGGCGTGCCCAGCCCGGTCACCGGCGCACTGCCCGGCGAGGTCGACTTCGTGGTCGTGCGGGAGAACAACGAGGGCGAGTACTCGCGGGACGGGGGCCGCTTCGACCGGGGCACCCCGCAGGAGCGCGCCGTGCAGGAGTCGGTCTTCACCCGCCGCGGTGTGGAGCGGGTCCTGGAGTACGGCTTCGACCTCGCCGAGCGGCGCGGCGGCCGTCTGACCTCCGCCACCAAGTCCAACGGGATCGTGCACACCATGCCGTTCTGGGACGAGCTGGTGGCGGAGCGGGCCGCGCTGCACCCGGACGTGGTCTGGGACCAGGAGCACATCGACGCCCTGGCCGCCAAGGTCGTCCTGGAACCGGCCAGGTTCGACGTGATCGTGGCCTCGAACCTGTTCGGCGACATCCTCAGCGACCTCGCGGCGGCGGTGGCCGGCGGGATCGGGATCGCCCCGTCGGCCAACCTCAACCCCGAGCGCGAGTACCCCTCCATGTTCGAGCCGGTGCACGGTTCGGCGCCCGACATCGCGGGCCGCGGGGTGGCCAACCCGCTGGGGGCGCTGTGGTCGGCGTCGATGATGCTGGACCACCTCGGCCACCCCGAGGCCGGGCGGCAGATGATGGACGCGGTCCGCGCCGTGCTGGCCGAGGGCCGGGTGCGCACCCGCGACCTGGGCGGCGAGGCGGGGACCGACGAGTTCACGTCCGAGGTCCTGCGCCGCCTGCCCTGACGGCCGCAGGCGCGGCGATCCGCGCCGCCACATGGAACGCCCGTGGCCGCGCCCCCCGCGGGGGGCGCGGCCACGGGCGTCGACGCGTGGTCCCGCTCCGGGCCCGGCCTCAGAGCTCGGCCATGACCTCGTCGGGGATGTCCGCGTTGGTGAAGACGTTCTGCACGTCGTCGGAGTCCTCCAGAGCGTCCACGACCCGCATGACCTTCTTGGCGCCCTCGGCGTCGACCGGGACCTCCATGGTCGGCAGGAAGCTGGAGTCGGCGGACTCGTAGTCGATGCCCGCTTCCTGGAGTGCCGTGCGGACGTCGACCAGGTCGGTGGCCTCACAGACGATCTCGAAGGCCTCACCGAGGTCCTCGACGTCCTCGGCCCCGGCCTCCAGCACCGCCATGGTCACGTCGTCCTCGCTGGTGCCCTCCTTGGGCACGATCACGACGCCCTTGCGGTTGAACATGTACGACACCGAACCGGCGTCGGCCATGTTGCCGCCGTTACGGGTGACCGCCACGCGCACCTCGGAGGCGGCGCGGTTGCGGTTGTCGGTCAGGCACTCCACGAGCAGCGCCACGCCGCCGGGGGCGTACCCCTCGTACATGATCGTCTGCCACTCGGCGCCACCGGCCTCCTCACCGGAGCCGCGCTTGCGGGCGCGCTCGATGTTGTCGGCGGGCACCGAGTTCTTCTTCGCCTTCTGGATGGCGTCGTAGAGCGTCGGGTTCCCTTCGGGGTCCCCGCCACCGGTACGCGCGGCCACCTCGATGTTCTTGATCAGCTTGGCGAACAGCTTGCCGCGCTTGGCATCGATGACGGCTTTCTTGTGCTTGGTGGTGGCCCACTTGGAGTGGCCGCTCATGCATGTCCTTTCACGATGTCGACGAAGAGGCGGTGGATACGCGTGTCGCCGGTGAGTTCGGGATGGAAGGACGTCGCCATCAGGCCGCCCTGTCGTACGGCGACGATCCTACCGGCCTCGTCCGTACCGGTAACGCTCCCGAGTACCGCCACCTCCGGGCCGACCGACTCGACCCAGGGCGCACGGATGAACACCGCGTCGAAGGGGTCGTCGCCGATCCCGTCGATCCGCACCCCGGTCTCGAACGACTCCGTCTGGCGACCGAAGGCGTTGCGGCGCACCGTCATGTCGATGCCGCCGACGGTCTCCTGGTCGGCGGTTCCGCCGAGAACACGGTCGGCCAGCATGATCATTCCCGCACAGGTCCCGTAGACGGGCATCCCGTCCGCGACGCGTTCGCGCAGCGGCTTCATCAGGTCGTACCGGACGGCGAGCTTGGACATGGTCGTGGACTCGCCGCCGGGGATCACCAGACCGTCGACGGTGTCGAGCTGGTCGACGGACAGGACCCGCGCGGTGCGGGCACCCAGGTCCCGGAGCATGTGCGTGTGCTCGGCGACGTCGCCCTGGAGGGCGAGCACGCCGATGGTGGGGCTGGCGGTCACGTGCGGCCTCGTTGGTCGTGGGTTCGGCGGTCGGGGCGGCGGCTACCAGCCACGTCCCGCGTAGCGCTGGGAGTCGGACAGCTCGTCCAGGTTGATGCCGACCATGGCCTCGCCCAGTCCGCGCGAGACGCGGGCGATCACGGCCGGGTCCTCGTAGTGCAGGGTGGCCTGCACGATGGCGTCGGCGCGCCTGGCCGGGTCACCGGACTTGAAGATGCCCGAGCCGACGAACACGCTCTGGGCACCCAGCTGGCGCATGAGCGCGGCGTCGGCGGGAGTGGCCACGCCACCGGCGGAGAACAGCGGGACGGGCAGCTTGCCCAGGCGCGCGACCTCCTTGACGATCTCGTACGGGGCGCGCAGCTCCTTGGCGGCGCCGAACAGCTCGGGCTCGTCCAGGGTGCCCAGGCGCCGGATCTCGCCGCTGATGGAGCGCATGTGGCGGGTGGCCTCGACGACGTTGCCGGTACCGGCCTCGCCCTTGGAGCGGATCATCGCCGCGCCCTCGGCGATCCGGCGCAGGGCCTCACCGAGGTTGGTGGCACCGCAGACGAAGGGGACGGTGAACGCCCACTTGTCGATGTGGAACGCCTCGTCGGCGGGCGTGAGGACCTCGGACTCGTCGATGAAGTCCACGCCGAGCGACTCCAGCACCTGGGCCTCGACGAAGTGTCCGATCCGGACCTTGGCCATGACCGGGATGGAGACCGCCTCGACGATGCCGTCGATCATGTCCGGGTCGGACATGCGGGCGACGCCGCCGTCCTTGCGGATGTCGGCGGGCACCCGCTCCAGGGCCATGACCGCGACGGCACCGGCGTCCTCGGCGATCTTGGCCTGCTCGGGGGTGACGACGTCCATGATGACGCCGTTCTTGAGCTGCTCGGCCATGCCGCGCTTGACGCGCTGGGTACCGACGGCGTTGTCGGTGGTGTTCGCTGCGTTGGTGGCCACGGTGGTGGTCTCCCGTTCGTTCGGCTGACTGGGGGCCCAGACCGCCCGCTCCCCGGACGCCCTCGCGGCCGGGAGCACGGCCTGGATGCGACGCGGCGGCGCGCCCGACGACCGCACGCACGCGCGCGGACACCGTCGGCGGCGTGCACCGGGTCGACCAGCATCCCATCCTAGTTCCACCCGTTTCGCGGCCTTTGGCCAGGCTGGAGTATCGGTGTGTGGGGTGTGGCCACCTCGTCGGAGTGCGGCCCCGATCGCCCGGTCAGCGCCGGGGCGGCTGGTCGTCCATCTCGAAGTAGTGGGGCAGCGCGGCGGTGCCCGCCAGGCGCAGGAGGCGGACCAGTCGGGAGCGGCGCGCGCGCCTGGTGTCGGACACGGCGTCGTTGTGGAACACCCTGGCCAGGTACACGCCGCGTGCGGCCACCGTCACCTCCTCCAGCCGGTCCGGGGCCGGCCCGGCGTCCGGGCGCTCCAGCGCGGCGCGCAACGCCTGGGAGAGCCGGCTCTCCGTGAGTTCGCGCTCCCCCACCCCCGCACGGCGCGCCGCGTTGGCGGCCTCCGCGAGCCTCCCTGCCGTCTCCGGGCCCAGACCGGGATCGGCGGTCAGGTCGAGGACCGCCGCGGCCCGGCGCAGCAGAGCGGCGTCCAGGGCGGCGCGCGCGGTCTCCACCCGGTGGTGGAGGCGGTCGAGCCGGGTGGCCCGCCACGACAGGTAGAAGCCGAGCAGGACCAGCGCGATCAGGATCGCCGCGACCAGGGTGACGAAGCGAACGTCCTCGATCAGGACCGCTCACCCCGCAGCCTCGGGTGCGCGCGGCGCGACGCACCGGAGGAACGGCGTCCCCCGTCCAGCCGCACACCGGCGGCGGCCCCGTCCCCCAACGTCAGCACGGTCTCGTACACGTGGGCGATGTCGGCGGCGACGGTGTCCCAGTCGTAGGCGCGCACGGCAAGGCGTGCGGCCTCCGAGAGCCCTGCGCGGCGTTCGGGCGAGTCGAGCAGGGCCGCCGCACGCTCGGCCAGGTGATCGGCGTCGCCGACCCGGAACAGCTCCCCGGCCGCGCCGCCGTCCAGGACCGCCCCGAAGGCGGGGATGTCACTGGCGACGATCGCCGCCCCTGCGGCCATCGCCTCGGTCAGGACGATGCCGAAGCTCTCCCCGCCCAGATTGGGCGCGCAGAAGACGTCGGTGGAGTGGTACGCGCGGATTTTGTCGGCGTCGTCGAGCCGCCCCGCCAGCACCACACGATCGCGCACGGAGTCGGGGACACCGGACAGGTCGGCCTCGCCCGGCCCGGCCACGAGCAGGCGCAGTTCGGGCCTGTGCGGGGCCATCCGGGAGAAGGCCTCCAGGAGGGTGGCCAGACCCTTGCGGGGTTCGTCCAGGCGGCCCAGGAAACCGATCGAGCCGCCCTGCCCGGGCCACCCCGGCAGCGGCTCGGCGTGTGCGAAGCGGCGCACGGACACCCCGTTGGGGATGAGGACGGCGTCGCCGCCCACGTGTTCGACCAGGGTGCGCCGGGCCGCCTCGGAGACCGCCACTCGCGCGTTGATCTTCTCCAGGGCCGAGCGCAGGGCACCGGAGCTCGCGGCCATGGCGCGCGAACGGGGGTTCGAGGTGTGGAAGGTGGCCACGATGGGCCCGTCCGCCGCCCAACAGGCCAGAAGGGAGACGCTGGGCGCGGCGGGTTCGTGGATGTGCAGCAGGTCGAATCCGCCCTCGGCGATCCAGCGGCGGACCCGGGCCGCCGTGCGGGGTCCGAAGCTGAGCCGGGCCACCGATCCGTTGTAGGGCACCGGGACCGGACGCCCGGCCGGGACCAGGTAGGGCGGGGTCCGGTGGTCGGGGTCGCCGACCGGGGCCAGCACGGAGACCTCGTGGCCCATGGCGCCGAGCGCCTCGGCGAGGTCGCCCACGTGCTGCTGCACCCCGCCGGGGACGTCCCAGGCGTAGGGGCAGACGATCCCGACGCGCATCCCGCTCCCGTCCGCCTCGGGAGTGGTGTCCGGAGTTCCCGAGGGAGTCCGTGCCCGGGTCACCGCCGCTGTTCCCGGTCGCGCGCCACGGCCGCCTCGACCTCGTGGCGGCGGGCACGGTCGGCGTCGTGGTCGGCGCTGAAGACGGACTGGAGCATGTGCCAGTCCTCCGGGTGCTCCGCGATGGCGCCCTCGAGGACCCGGACCAGCTCCTGCGTGGTGTCGTGGACGCGTTGGGTGCGGGTGCCCCCCGTGGCGACGGGGACCTCGTCGTGGACGCGGATGTGCCAGTGGGGGCCGTCGTACCAGAGGGAGACCGGCATGAGGGCCGCCCCGGTGTTCAGGGCCAGGGCGGCGGGCCCCGAGGGGACTCGCGCCCTCTCCCCGAAGAGGTCGACCTCCAACCCGGTGCCGTTGATGTCGCGGTCGGCGAGCAGACACACCAGACCGCCCTCGCGCAGACGGCGGGAGAGGACCCCGACGGTGTTGGCCGCACCGCCGGTCAGCGGCAGGACCTCCATCCCCAGGGACTCACGGTAGGAGGTGAACCGCTGGTAGAGGCTCTCGGGGCGCAGCCGCTGGGCCACGGTGGTGAGCGGGGTGCCGCGCGCGGCGATCCACGCTCCGGCCTGGTCCCAGTTGCCCATGTGCGGCAGGGCCGCCACCACGCCGCGCCCGGACCGGACGTGTTCCTCCAGCACCTCGATCCCGGTCTGGCGGGTGTGGGCGAGGATGTGCTCCCGGCCCATGGCGGGCAGGCGGAACATCTCGTAGTAGTAGCGCATGTAGGAGCGCATCCCCGCCTTGGACAACGCCCTGAGCTGCGCGTCCGTGGCGCGGGGCCCGACCAGCCTGCGCAGGTTGCGCTCCAGCCCCCGGGTGCCGTCGTTGTGGGTGCGCCAGGCCCGGTCGGCCAGCCTCTGGAACACCGCCCGGCCCGCCCCCTCGGGTGCGCGGCGGACCAGAGTCCACCCCGCCGAGTAGGCCAGATCGGCCATGCGTTCGTCCACGTCGTCGTCCTCGTCCTCTTGTGCTTCGGTCCCTTCGGGGGCGTGTTCAGGCGCCGTTGCTGGTCTTCTCGTCCTCACCCTCGGCGAAGCCGGGGTCGTTGAGGCGCGCGCGGGTCTCGACGAGGCGCTGGAGGACGGTGAGCGCGCTCATCACGGCCAGGAGCCAGAGGCCGCCCGCGAGGATGTACGGAACGCCGAGCTCGCTCAGGCCCACGGCCACCAGCACGATGATCAGGCGTTCGGTGCGTTCGGCCACGCCGACGTCGCAGTTGACGCCAAGCCCCTCCGCCCGTGCCTTGATGTAGGAGACCATGAAGCCGCTGATCAGGCAGAACAGGGTGAGTCCGGCGAGCATGGGATCGTCGCCCTCACCCACGAACCACCACATGAGCCCGGCGAGGATCGCGGCGTCGGCCACCCGGTCGAGGCTGGAGTCGAGGAAGGCACCGAACGCGCTGCCGCTGTCGTTGGCCCGCGCCACCGCCCCGTCGAGCATGTCGAAGAGGGCGAAGACGGTGATGACCACGGAGCCCGCGTAGAGCTGGCCGCGGGGGTAGAAGTAGAGGGCGCTGACGACGACACCGGTGGCACCGATGATGGTGACGAGGTTGGGCGTCAGGCCGATGCGGGCCAGGCTCCGACCGAGCGGAGCGGTGACCCGGGAGATCATGGGGCGAAGGATTCTCAGCATGTCTTCTAGTGATCGTAGGACGGGAACGGTCGTCGGGGTGGGAGCCGCACCCTCTGGGGGTGGCGTCGACCACGGGGAGTCGGTGGAGTGGGGGTTGCGGGTGGTCCCGGCCTCACTCCCGGGGCCAGGTCTCGGCCAGCCTGGCGCGGGTCCGCTCCAACATCTCGGGCAGGACCCTGGTCTGGCCGATCACGGGCATGAAGTTCGTGTCGCCGCCCCAGCGGGGCACGACGTGCTGGTGGAGGTGGGCGGCGATCCCGGCACCGGCCACGGTACCGAGGTTCATGCCGACGTTGAAGCCACCCGGACCGTAGGCCTCGGTGAGCGCCCGGAGCCCGGCCTGGGTGAGCGCGGCGACCTCGGCGGTCTCCTCCCCGTCCAGCGACGTGTACTCGGAGACGTGCCGGTAGGGGCAGACCAGCAGGTGGCCGCTGTTGTAGGGGTACAGGTTGAGGACCACGTAGGCGGACCGGCCGCGCGCGACCACGAGGCCCTCCTCGTCCGGCAGGCCGGGGGCACGGCAGAAGGGGCAGCCGTCGTCGGCCCCGGGCCCGGTCGGCTTCCCCTCACCCTTGATGTAGGCCATGCGGTGGGGCGTCCAGAGCCGTTCGTGGCCGTCCGGGGTCCCGGTTCCGGCGCCGGACGGTCGGTCCGCACCGCTCACGGGTTCGTCGTGGGTACCGCCCATGGCTCGTTCGCCCCCTCGCCTGACCGTTTCGTGCCGCGCGTCCAGCATAGAAGCGCGCGGTGGGTGAAGCGTCGGACCCGGCGCTCCGGGGGTGGCGCGGATGGGCCGTGGCGCACCGGGGGCGCCACGGCCCCGCGGCTCAGAGCCCGAGCAGGGTACGCAGGTGGCGCGGGGACGGGTTGCCGTGCGCGAGCATGGCGTCGTGCAGGCGCCCGACCGGCTCGTCGGGGCGCTCCAGCGCCAGGTCCCGGGCGATGTCGGAGACCTCGGCGTAGCCGACGTAGTAGGTGGACAGCTGGGCGCTGGTGAGCAGGGCGCGCCGCCACTTGCCGACGGCCTCCCCCTCCTCCTGATGGCCACGTTCGGTCAGCAGGGCGACGGCCTCGGGCTCGGTGAGGTCACCGGTGTGCACGCGCACGTCCAGGATCGCGTTGAGAATGGCCCGCAGCCGCATCTTGAGCTGGACCAGACGCAGCCCGAGGTTGGCGCGCCGGGTGGCGGGGTCGGATCCTCCGGACCACCCGTGACCGGCCAGCACGTCCTCGGCGTGGACCGCCCACCCCTCCACGAAGGTGCCGCTGCTCAGCGCCGAACGCACCCGGGTGTGGCCCCGGTGGCGCGCGGCGTGGGCGAGCTGGAGGGCGTGCCCCGGCAGCGCCTCGTGGACCATCAGGTTGCGCAGCATGCCCGCGTTGTACTCGCGCAGGAAGGAGGACCGGCGCTCGGCGGACCAGTCCTCGGGCGGCGGGGCCACCGCGATGAAGGTGGGCTGGGAGGAGGCGTCGGGGTCGAGCGCACCGGGCGCGTCGCAGTAGGCCACGGCCACGCCCCGCCGGGAGACCGGCATCGGGATGACCTCGACCGGGTCGTCGTGGACGGTGGCCAGGTCCAGTTCCCGGACCCGGGCGTAGAGGTGCTCGAGGGCGTCGACGCAGGAGGGGACGACCCCCTCGGGGGAGATCTCGAACTCGTCGGCCAGGGCGGAGAGCACCTCGGCGACCTGGCCGGGGCGACGTGGCTCACCGGTGTACTCCGCGGCGGCCTCGGCCAGCGCCTCCTCCGTGGCCAGGAGGTCGCTCTCGGCGCGTACCAGGAGGGCCTCCGGGGACAGTTCGGAGTCAAGCGTGTACCAGAGCTGGGCGGCGAACCTTCGGGCGCCCAGGCGCGGGTCCCCGGTGGCGAACTCCAGCTCGGTGCGCATCCAGGAGGTGTACTCCTCGAGGGCGGCCAGGGCCGCGACACGGGCCGGTTCGAGTCCGGAGGCGTGCTCGGGGTGTTGGGCGGCCAGGGCCGGAACGGCCTCGGCGAGCATCCCTCGGGCGCCCTCCAGCTGTCCCAGGGCGGTCTCCACGTGCACGCGGGGCATGCCGGGGCCCTCGGACAGGCGGGCGCGCGCGGTGCCCAGGTAGGCGGGCAGGGCGGCGCAGCGCGCGGTCAGGGCCGCGAGGCGCTCCTCCGGCGGGAGGGTGTCCCGCTCCAGGAGGGCGTGCAGGGCCTCACCCGGTGAGTGCACCAGGGGGTTCCACGTGTGCGGGCGCAGTTCGCTGGTGTGCCACAGGTCCGCGCTGATCCTGGTCCGGAGCATCTCCAGGTCGACCAGGTCGTCGGTCGGGACGAGGTCCGCGTCGATCTCGTCCAGGGAGCCCAGCGCGTCGGTCAGGACACGGACGCGCAGGGAGTCGGCCTCGACGGAGTGGTCGGTGAGCCGGTGGGCTCCCCGGGTGTCCCCCAGGTCCAGCGCCCACTCGGGGTCGTCGGCCAGGAGGGCGTCGAGCACCCGCTCGGCCACGTCTCGGAAGCGTCGGGTCATCTCGGCGGCGTCGGGTTGGGAGGAGGAGGTCATGCCGACATGATGCCAGGTCAGGAAAGACACGGACGCCCGGTTCCCGACGTGCGGGAACCGGGCCGTACTCCGTGCGGGACCCCGGCCCGGGGCAGGTCCTGGTCAGCGCCAGGAGTTCTGGCCCCCGGTGGAGGTGGGCTGCTGCCCGGCGGCGCCCTCGGGGTCCCCCACCGTGATCGCGTGCTCGACGAGGCTGATGAGCGTCGACTTGGTGGAGGCCTTGTCACGGGCGTCCACCTGGACGATGGGAATCTCCGGGCTGAGCGTGAGCGCGTCCCGGACCTCGTCTGCGGCGTGGGGGTAGTAGCCGTCGAACCCGTTGATGCCCACGATGAAGGGCAGACGCGCCTCTTCGAAGTAGTCGATCGCGGGGAAGCAGTCGGCCAGGCGTCGCGTGTCCACCAGCACGACCGCGCCGATGGCACCCTTGACCAGGTCGTCCCACATGAACCAGAACCGGTGCTGTCCGGGAGTGCCGAACAGGTACAGGATCAGGTCGGAGTCGAGGGAGACACGGCCGAAGTCCATGGCGACGGTCGTGGTCTGCTTGTCCGGCGTCTTGGCGAGGTCGTCCACCCCGACGCTGGCGCTGGTCATGACCGCCTCGGTCGTCAGCGGCACGATCTCGGAGACGGAGCCAACGAATGTCGTCTTTCCGACACCGAAGCCCCCGGCGACGACGATCTTGACCGACGTCATCGCGTTCCCCCCAGCACCGCCTTCCTCGGCTGGGCTAGAGCTTGCGAAGTCCACTGAGCACCCTTTCAAGCAGGTTGGTGTTGGGGCGAGCGTCGTTGTCGAGCGAAGACCTGATCTGGACCAGTCCCTGCTCGGACATGTCCGCCACAAGCACCCGCGCCACACCGAGAGGCATCCGCAACAGCGCGGAGATCTCCGCCACGGATCGCCATTCCCGGCACAGGTCGCTGATCGCCTGCCATTCAGGCGTCAGCGTCCCTGACTCGTTCCGGGCCGCCGCGGTGGCCGAGATCAGCGCCTCCAGGGGAAGCTGAGACTTCGGCTTGGTTCGGCCCTTGGTGACCGCGTAGGGGCGCACCAGCGAACTGGGTGCGCTGCCCGGCGCGGGTCGTTGGTCATACGGTTGTTGGATTGGTCGAGGAACATCTCCGCCGCCCGGAACTGCGGGCATCCCTCCCGTGGGGGGATGGCCCGGCTGTTGTCCGAACCACGAGGCGCTCCCGGCATCTCTACTGTGAGGTGCCACCACTTCCTCCTGTCGGTGGTGGATCAGTGGATTCCCGAGGTGCGCGCCGTTGGTGTCAGCGCCCGCCCCGCCCGCTCGACGAGCAGAGTCATCTCGTACGCGACCAGACCCAGGTCGCTCTCGGCCGCCGCGAGGACCGCGAGACACGAGCCGTCGCTGATGGCCATGATGAGCATCAGCCCCCGCTCCATCTCGACGACGGTCTGGGCGACCGCTCCACCCTCGAACACCCGGGCAGCGCCCTGCGTCAGGCTGGACAGACCAGAGGCGATTGCGGCCAACTGGTCGGCCCGGTCAGTCGGGAATCCCGCGGACGAGGCCAACGGAAGGCCGTCAGAGGAGACGACGATCGCGTGGGCCACGTCGGGTACCCGGTCGGCAAAGTCAGTGATCAACCAGTTGAGTTCATTCACCTGTCGACTCATCTGATCTCCTGTCCAAGTTCGCCGGTCGATCTGTGGCACTGCTACCGCCGGCACGGCATGTGACAGCACTGCCTTTGCGAACCACCCGGCCCCTCCCGTGGGGGTGACCGGGAGTCTGGTGTTCCGCTCTCGTCAAGCGATGGGTGTGGCGCGTCCGAGAAGCTCGGTAGATGCTATTGCATCCGGCTTCCCTGACTGTGAGGGACCCCGTCCCACCACTGGTCACTTGGGTCACTCCTCCGTCGAACTGTCGCCGAGCCGGTTCCGACCGTCGCGGACGCCCTTCTGGAAGCCCGAGAAGCGGTTGCGGACACGGTCCGCGCTTCTGGTGGGCATCTGCTTGAAGTTCTCCGGTTTGGGTGCGGTACCAGGAACAAGGTTTGCCTTGGGAACCCGTTTTGGCAAGCCCGAGGTGGTCAATCCACCGGCGAGCGGCTCGGCCGCGGTGCGCGCGGCCTTCCAGCCGCGGTCCGCCGCCGAGTTCCATTCCTGCTCGGAACGGGGGTTGGCCGCGGGCTGCTCCTGGGCGGGTTCCCTGCGCGTGCGCTGGGGTTCCCGAGTTTCCTTGGGTGCCGGGGGCACCTGCTGGATCGGGCCGGTCTCGGTGGTGTCCACGGTGGGACCGCCGGTGCGGCGCTTGAACCAGTTGGACTCGATCGCGTCGAAGATCGGCAGCGAGTCCGCGTCCTGGCCGGACGGGGCCGCCGGGACGACGGTGCTGTTCGGGCCCTGGGCGCCACCATAGCGGCGCGACAGGTAGGCCGTGGAGCCGTAGCCCTCCCGCGAGTCGCCGCCCCCGGTGCGCCAGTTCCCGGTGGTGTTGGATTCGGGCTGCTCGGGCTGCTGGGACTGCGGCGCGGCCTGGTGGGGCTGCTGCGCGCCGGTGTCCCAGGAGGAGATCGCCGGGAAGGTCTCGGTGTTGTCCTCACCGCGAGCCGGCGCCGCCGGGGTCTCCGGCTGGCGGGGCTCGCGGGACCCGGTGTCGAAGACCCCGCTCCGGTGGCTACCGGTGCCGAAGGCGTCGTAGGAGTCCCTGCTCCGGTTCTCGGGCTCGGGATTCCTTCCGAATCCGCCCTTCTCCGAGGCGGGGCGGCCGAAGGCGCCCGTGTCGGTGGGACGGCGGAAGGCACCGGAGTCCGGGGCGCTGAACGAACCCGTGTCCGTGCTGTTGCGGGGGGCCGGGTCGAACAGGCTGCGACCGGTGGTCTCCTCCTGCTTCGGCTCGTCCTCCTCGGGCACGTCGTAGGGGTCGACGACCGGGTTGGCGTTGTCGGTCAGGCCGCTGTTGGGCGACATGCCCTCGGCGCGGTTGGGCGGCTCCCAGACGGAGCCGGTACTGGTGGTGTTCCACAGGTCCTGGCCGCTGGGCGGGTGCTCGTCGGTGCGGCCACCGATGGGCTTGCGCTTGGGCAGACCGCCCAGGTCGCCGGTGAGGTCGCCGGACTCCTGGCTGTTCCAGGGGTCGCCCGGCTCCTCGGCGGCGGGGCTGGCGGCGAAGGCCGCCTCGGCCTCGGCGAAGGTGTCGGGCGCCCCGGCGGACAGCTCGGGGCGGTTCCCGACCCCGCCCAGGGCGTGCTGGCCCTCGACCGGGGTGATGAGCAGGTCCGGCGGGAAGACGACGCTGGCGGTGGTGCCGCCGCCGTGCGCTTCCTTGAGAGCCATGCGGATGCCGTGCCGGTGCGCCAGGCGCGAGACCACGAACAGGCCCATGCGGCGCGAGACCGCGACGTCGATGACGGGCGGGGCGGCCAGGCGGGCGTTGATCGCCGCGAGGTCGTCCGGGGCCATCCCGATGCCGCTGTCGGTCACGTCGACCTGCACGGCGCCGCTGTCCAGGGTCTTGGCGCTGACGAGCACCTCGGTGTCGTGCGGGGAGAACGAGGTGGCGTTCTCCACCAGCTCGGCGACGAGGTGGATGACGTCGTTGACCGGACGGCCGAGCACCGAGATGTGGGAGGGGGCGCGCACGTTGACGCGCTCGTACTGCTCGACCTCGGAGACGGCGCCTCGGAGGACGTCGACGAGCGGGACGGGCTGGGCCCACTTACGGGTGTTGTCCTGACCGGACAGGACCAGCAGGTTCTCGTTGTTGCGCCGCATGCGCGTGGCGAGGTGGTCCAGCTGGAAGAGGTCGGAGAGGCGGTCGGCGTCCTGCTCCGACTGCTCCAGACCGTCGATCAGGCGCAGCTGCCGCTCCACCAGGGTCTGGCTTCGGCGGGAGAGGTTGACGAACATCGCGTTGACGTTGCTGCGCAGCGCGGCCTCGTCGGAGGCCAGGGTCAGGGCGACCCTGTGGACGTCGTCGAAGGCGCGGGCGACCTCGCCGATCTCGTCGTGGGTGTGCACCTCGATGGGGCTGACCTTGACGGACTCGGGGACCGTCCCGGCCTCCTGCATCCGGTTGATCGCCTCGGGCAGGTCGCGTTCGGCGACGCGGCGTGCGCCGTCCTCCAGGGTGCGCAGCGGGCGCACCAGGGAGCGGACCACGAGGGAGGTCAGGATGAAGACGGCCAGGAGCACGCCCGCGACGATGATGAGGTCCATGATCGTGCGGAACAGGGCCTGGTCACGCAGGTCGTTGGCGTCTGCGGCGATGCCCTCCGCCAGGCTGGACTCGACCGTCTTGAGTCGCTCCAAAGCGGTGTCCGCGATGGCCGCGTAGTCCTCGGGACCGTCGTTGGGGGTGACGTTGGTCAGGGGGTCTCCACGGTCGGCGCGGTACATGACGCGCATACGCATGGTGGAGACCTGGCTGACCTCGAGACCGGTGAAGTTCTCGTCGAACACCGCGCGCTGCTGGGGCGAGGCGGCCTGGATGAAGTTCGAGATCTCGTTCTCGTAGCGGGCCCGGCTGGAGTCGATGGCCTCGGAGATACCGCCGGTCATCGTGTTGCGGGCCAGGGAGTGGCCCATCAGCGCGGTCTCGTAGGAGAGCTGGTCGCGGGCGTTGGACAGCGCGGTGAGGGCGCGGACGGCCTCACGCAGCTCGGTGTCGTTGGTCTCGTCCGCGATGGTCTGGTTGAAGTCGGACAGCGACCGGGCGATGGTCCGGTACTTGGTCACGACGGGCAGGACCGTGATGCGGGTCGAGTCGACCTCGGTGCGCAGGGACTCCAGTGTGGAGAGCTGGCTGCGCATCGCGGCGAGCCTGGTCTGCGCCAGGTCGCCGTCCATCGCGCCCATGTCGTCCAGACGGGCGTTCAGGGTGCTCTGGATGTCGAGTGTGGCGGCCCGCTCGGTCTCCATCTCCTGGCGGAGTTCGTCCGAACGTCGGTCCGGGTCCGCGTTGTCGGAGATGAAGACGGCGCTGGCCGTGCGCTCGCGGCCCAGCTGGTTGGCCAGGTCCACGATGAGGACGCCCACCTGGGCTCGGTCCTCGATGTGCGCGTGGGTGACGGTGGAGACCGAGGCCTCGTAGACCCGCAGTCCGCCGAGCGCTAGCGCGACGGCGGTCGGGATGACGATGAGGGCCACCAGTCGGGAGCGCACCCGCCAGTTACGTGGCCGCCACCAGATGGCTCTGCGCCGGGGCTTGGCATCGGCGTTTTCGGCCTGCGCTGCCTCGCTCTGAGCGCTGGCCCCGCTTTTCGTCGCTCGTGTCGACACGGACCCTCGCAACCTTTCGTGTCACCGCCTCGAACGGCTGTTGAACCCAGGGATCGGACCGCTCCAGACCGGAAGGTCGGCATGACCACAGTGGTCCACCAGAAACAGGAAGCAGTGGGAATGTGGGGAGATGTGAAGACTGTCCGCCGGACTCGCCTGGGAGGAGAGGCGCCGCGCACCGACACTGTCGTGGTGCGCGTGCGGTGCATAGCGTACCAATGGGCGAGAAGGGCTCGCTTCGGGCGATTGACGCCCATCCAGCAAGATCATCCAGCGCCAACGGTGGCCGTAATCCCGTCCCTGTGCGCATTAGGACCAATCCCCCAGGTCAGACTGGTCGACCGAAACCCGGTCGGACAATGAGGTAACTATTTGGACACACCGCCAGCTTCCACTTCCCCGCCAGCTCTCCGTGACATCGTGACGGGACGTGTACGCAGGCCCCGAGGGGAAGGCGGAAATGCGCACCTCGCCGCGCCCGGGTCCGATCACCCGGAGTCACAGTCAGATCGCCCAAGGCATTCCTCGCAGTTCAGGACAGAGCCGTGCGCTCCGCCGCTTTTCGGTCCGAACACTGCTTCCGTTGAGCACCGCGCTTCTGTTCGCCGTCACCTGTGCGGCTCCCGGAACCGCGGGGGTCGCCGATCCCGAACCGGCGGACCTGGACCGGCTGCGCGTGGAGCTGGCCACCGCGCGCGCGGAGGTGGCCGCCCTGAGGGAGAGCGCCACGGAGCGCATCCTGGCCTACGAGGAGGAGAGCGCCCGGTTGGAGGAGCTCACCGGCGAGCGCGAGGCCGCCGACCACCGCGCTGACGCGGCTGACCGGCACCACGAGGGCGCCCGGCTGGGCGCGGCCCGCCAGGCCGCCAGCGCCTACAAGGGCGCGGACCTGAGCCTCATGCAGGCCTGGACCAGCCCGGAGGGGCCCACCCACGCCCTGGAGCGCGGCGCCTACCTCCTGCTGTTCGGGGAGCGCCGCTCAGCCGACCTCTCCCGGGCCCAGGCCTCGCAGGTGGCCACCGACACCCTGGCCGGGGCGGCGGAGGCCGCCGAGCAGGAGCAGGCCGAGGCCACAGAGGCGGCGGACACCGCCCGGGAGACCGCCCTGGAGGCCATCGCCGCACAGGAGGGCCGGACCGAGAAGCTCCTGGAACAGCAGACCCGGTTGGAGGCCGCCCTGGCCGACACCCGGGATCCCGGGGACGAGGAGGCGCGTCGCAAGCAGGCCCTGGCGGACGCCCGTGGGGCCGTGGGCGGCGCGGAGGGCGCGCGGGAGAGCGCCCAGGAGGCCGCCGGGGACGGCGGCTGCGCCGGAGGAACCGGGGACTTCGAGAACGGGCGGGCCCCGGACGGTGTGCTGTGTCCGCTGCCGCAGCCCGGCGAACGGCTGCGTGCCGACGCCGCCGCTGCCTTCATCGAACTCGACGGTGATTTCCGGTCAGAGTTCGGCCGCCCGATGTGTGTGACCGATTCCTACCGGCCGTACCACGAGCAGGTCCGTCTCTTCCAGGAGATGCTCCCCGGGATGGCGGCCGAGCCGGGCACCAGCGCGCACGGTCTGGGCGTCGCCGTGGACCTGTGCGGCGGTGTGAACGAACTCGACGCGCCGGAGCACCGGTGGATGCTCGACCACGGCCCGGAGCACGGTTGGGACAACCCGGAGTGGGCCCGGGGCGGGTTCGAGCCCTGGCACTGGGAGTTCACCCCCTGAGCCGGGGCCGGCACGGGCCGCTCAGACCTGGGAACCGACCCTGACCTCGTAGGTGCCCAGTTCCCCGGCGTCCACGAAGAGTTCGTCGTCGGCCTCCAGGGCGGGAGTGGCCACCGGCAGCAGCGCGCGGACCCGTCCGGGCCCCGACACCAGCCAGTCGTGGCCGGGCGCGACCCGGCCGCGCCCGTTCTCCCTGTCGTCCACCGAGGTGCTGAGTTCCACCGCGTCACCGGAGAGATCATCGGCGGTGGTCAGGACCGGGCCGAGGATCAGTTCCACCGGCTCGCCCGCCTCGTCCAGCCACAGGCAAGCGGGGGTGTAGGCGCTCGTGGGCCCCGACCCCCCGGCCAGGGCGGCCACGCCCACCCGGGCCGACCGCGCCTCGGGCGCCACCGCGTCGTCCACCCCGCGCACCAGTTCGGGGCCGATCTCGAACACGCGGTCCCCCGCCCGTACCGACACCGGCGCGGTGGGCGCGACCGGGGCGCACATGCGGGCCTCGGGTTCGACGATGATCTCGATCGCGCCGTCCACGGCCCGCTCGTGCGCGGCCGCCAGGGCGTCGTTCCCGCCCTCCAGCAGTTCGCCGAGGCTCCGCGTCCCCGGGCTGCCCATCACGTCACCGTCGTCCAGCGCCCCCGCGCGCGCGCCGCCACCGCTCGGTGACAGATAGGTGACCCAGCGCAATGTTCCTCCACGTTTGCTCACGAGTCCCATTGGGCTCGGTGTCGGGTGCCCTCGAAACGGGCATGGGGAGCCGCTCCCCCGGTGGCGCGGTTCAGGAGGCGGCGGTCGACCCGTGTTCCTTGCCGGTTCCGGCGCAGCCCCGACAGGGCTCCTCGACCCGGTGCCAGACGACCAGCCCGTTGACCTCCCGGTGGGGCCGCTCCGGCCGCCACCACCCCGTCCCGGAACAGAACCGGCAGTGGTTCCCGTTCCGGTCGCACCAACCGCACGCGGAGATCGCGCACCTGGCGTGGGTCGGTTCCCGCGTCGACTTCATGTGCCCCCACCGTCTTCCGCGAAATCGCGACCAGCCTCGCACAGGCGGCACACACGAGTCCAGCGGTCAGGGGGCGAACGCGCCGGTGGGCGGCCCGCGCCCGTCCGGGGCTCACGCGGAGTCGCGCACCACCAGTCGGGTGTCGAGGAGGATGGTCCGGGCCTCGGCGGTGCGCGGGATCGCCACGTCCACGAGGAGCCGGGCCATCTCCTGGCCCATCTGGACCGTGGGCTGGTGGACGGTGGTCAGCGACGGGTCGCTGTGCTGGGCCATGAGGGTGTCGTCGAAACCGACCAGTGCCACGTCCCCAGGCACGCTGAGGCCGCGTTCGCGCAGGGCGCGGATGGCGCCGACGGCCATCATGTCGGAGGCGGCGAAGACCGCGTCGGGCTCGCCGCCCTGGTCCAGCAGCCGGGCCATGGCCTCGGCCCCGCCCTCGACGCTGAAGTCGCCCTGGACCACGAGGCGCTCGTCCACGTCCCGGTCGGCGGCGGTCATGCTCTCGCGGTACCCGCGCAGGCGCGCCACACCGGCGTTCATGTCCTGCGGCCCGGTGATGGTGGCGATCCTGGCGTACCCGGCGTCCAGCAGGTGGCGGGTGGCCACCCTCGCGCCCTCGAGGTTGTCGATGTCGACGCGGAACGGCGCGGGCTGGGCGTCGGAGTAGGGACGGCCGCCGTGGACCACGGGCACCCCGGACTCGGCCAGGCGCGAGGTGAGGGGGTCGTCGCGGTGCAGGGACACCAGGAGGGCACCGTCCACGTGCGAGCCGCTGAGGTACTCGCCCACGCGCTTGTGCTCGGCCTCGCCCCGGGCGGTGGTGAGCATGAGCTGGAGGTCCCGCTCGTGCAGCACCGAACTCACCCCTCGGATGATGTCGGCGAAGAACGGGTCCGCGAACAGGCGGTCCCGCGACTCGGAGACGACCAGCGCGATCGTGTCCGTGCGTCGGGTCACCAGGGTGCGCGCCGCCTGGTTGGGGGTGTACCCCAGTTCGGCGATCGCGGCGTGGACGGCCTCGCGGGTCCTCGCGCTGACCTGGGACGACCCGTTGATCACCCGGGAGACGGTGCCGCGGCCGACCCCGGCCCGTTCCGCCACCATCTCCAGGGTCGGTCGCTGCCGACCGCCACTCTTGGCCACTTGGGGCTCCTTGGACGTCATGCCGCCGGTCTCCCGGACGGCGGTTGTGTGTGCGCTCGGGCACGGGCCGACCCGAGCGTTCGCGGGGCGCCCGTACGACGGGGCCCCGCGAACGCTCGCTGTCGACCACCGGTGGTCTACCGCGCGGGGAACCGGCCTGTCCTGGCCAGCTCCGCGTACCAGTGTCCGGTGTCCTTGACCACGCGCTCCTGCGTCTCGTAGTCCACGTGGACGATCCCGAACCGGCGGGAGTATCCCCATGCCCACTCGAAATTATCCAGAAGTGACCAGGCGAAGTAACCGCGCAACGGCACCCCGGCGTGGATCGCCTCCCTCGCGGCCCGCAGGTGGCCCTCGTAGTAGTCGGTGCGGTCGGGGTCGTGGACCGCGCCGTCCTCGCTGACCGTGTCCTCGAACGCGCACCCGTTCTCGGTCACGTACAGGTCGACGCCGCCGCTCTCCCCCGCCAGCCGCTGGAGGACGTCGTAGAGGCCGGTGGGGTCGATCTCCCAGCCCATGTGGGTGACGGGCAGCCCCTGGGAGACGTGGACCTCGTCGGGGTCCGCCCCCAGCCAGGCGTCGCCGTCACCGCTGACCAGGGCGGGGTCGATGCCCTTGGCCGAGCCCGCGACGAACTCGGGTGAGTAGTAGTTGACGCCGAGGAAGTCCAGGGGCGTGGAGATGGTCTCCAGGTCGCCCTCCTGCACGAACGAGAAGTCGCTGATGTCGGCGAGGTCGGCCACGACATCGGCGGGGTAGGAGCCCTTGAGCAGGGGGTCGGTGAAGATGCGGTTGCGCACGCCGTCCGCGCGGCGTGCCGCCCGGGCGTCCGCGGCGTTGGCGCCGTGCGGCCGGATGACCGCCTGGTTGTGCGCCAGGCCGATCTTCGAGGGGTGGCCTGTGGAGCGGATCGCCTCGGCTGCCAGGCCGTGGCCCAGCAGCAGGTGGTGGGTGGCCGCCAGGGCGGCCGCGGCGTCCCGGCGGCCGGGGGCGTGGTGGCCGTTCTCGTAGCCGAGGAAGGCGGCGCACCAGGGTTCGTTGATGGTCATCCAGTGGGTGACCCGGTCTCCGAGGGCCTCGGCGACCACCCGTGAGTAGTCGGCGAAACGGTAGGCGGTGTCCCGGGCGGGCCAGCCTCCGGCGTCCTCGAGGGGCTGGGGCAGGTCCCAGTGGTAGAGGGTGGCCCAGGGCTGGATGCCCGCTTCCAGGAGGCTGTCGACCAGGCGGTCGTAGAAGTCGATCCCGGCCTGGTTCACGGGGCCGGTGCCGTCGGGGACGACGCGGGGCCAGGCGACGGAGAAGCGGTAGGCGCCGAGGTTGAGGCGCCGCATGAGGGCGACGTCCTCGGCGTAGCGGTGGTAGTGGTCGTCGGCGGGGTCACCGGTGTCCCCGTTGAGGACCTTGCCGGGGGTGTCGGCGAAGGTGTCCCAGATGCTGCGGCCTCGACCGTCGGCGGTGGTGGCGCCCTCGATCTGGAAGGAGGCGGTCGCCGCCCCCCAGAGGAAGCCTTCGGGGAAGTCGTTGGGGTTGCTCACTTCTTCGGTACGCACCTTCCGTGGCGGGTGGATCGCTTGGGAGCGCTCCCATTCACCGAAGCAGACGCCCCCGCGTGAGTCAACGGAGTCACACCGCCCCGAGATTCAACCGTTACGGTCCGTCTCGGTGGTCGGACGGCCCCGGTGGGACGTCCCACCGGGGCCGATCACGAGGCACGGGAGGCTCGGACTAGTCCGAGCCGGGCCCGACCGGGACCACGATGCCCTGCCAGCGCTCCTCCATGAAGTCGCGCACCTCCTGGCTGTGCAGGAGGTCGTTGAGCCGGACCAGGTCCTCCGACTCCACGTCCTCGGTGCGCACCACCAGGCCGTTGGCGTACGGGTTGTCCTCGGTCTCCTCCCAGGCCAGCGCGTTGGCGGTCTCGGGCAGGTCCGCCTCCAGGGCGTAGTTGCCGTTGACCACGGCCGCGTCCACGTCCTGGAGGGAGCGCGGCAGCTGGGCCGCCTCCACCGGAGTGATCGTGACGTCCAGCGGGTTGTCCTCGATGTCGGACTCCGTGGCCTGGCCGTCCGTGCCGTCGGCCAGGGTGATCACGTCCTGTTCCGCAAGCAGGCGCATGGCCCGGTCCATGTTCGAGGCGTCGTTGGGCACGGCGATCTTCGCGCCCTCGGGGAGGTCGTCCAGGTCCGCGAGGTTCTCGGAGTACAGGCCGAAGGCCTCCAGGTGCACGTCGGCCACGTAGGACAGCTCCGTGCCCGGGTTGCCCTCCAGGTACTCCTCCAGGAAGGGGACCGTCTGGTAGTAGTTCGCGTCGAGCTCGCCCTCGGCCAGGGCCGCGTTCGGCTGGTTGTAGTCGGTGTACTCGACCACCTCGACCGCCAGTCCGGCGTCGGCCGCCAGTTCGTCGTTGACGAACTCAAGGATCTCCGCGTGCGGCAGCGGGGTGGCGCCCACCCGCAGGGTCACGACACCCTCCTCGCCGCCGTCGTCGGACGCCCTTTCGCTGGGGCTTCCACAGCCCGCCAGCAGGACCGCCGCCGCACCGGCCGCGGCGACCCCTCGCAGCACGTTCGTCCCTGTCATCGATGTCTCCTTGCCGTTGGATCCGTATCGCTCTGGAGGGGGGCGGGGGTTGGTGTCGGGGGGCGGAGCCCTGGGTCAGCGCCGGGACAGCCTGCGCACGAGCAGGTCGCCCAGGCTCTGCGCGACCTGCACGATCACGATCAGCAGGATCACGGTGGCCCAGAGGTAGTGGTCGTTGAAGCGCTGGTAGCCCTCGCGGATGGCGAGGTCCCCCAGTCCGCCGCCGCCGATGGCACCGGCCATCGCGGAGTACGAGATGAGCGTGACCACGGTCATCACCAGACCGGCGATCAGGCCGGGCATGGCCTCGGGCAGCATCACCTTGCCCACGATGGTGAACTTGCGGGTGCCCATCGCGTGCGCGGCCTCGACCACCCCGCGGTCGACCTCGCGCAGGGAGGTCTCCACCAGGCGGGCGAAGAACGGGATGGCTCCGATGCTGAGCGGCACGATCGCGGCCGTGGGGCCAAGGGTCGTGCCGACCAGGAAGCGGGTGAGCGAGAGCACCGCCACCATGAGCACGATGAAGGGCAGCGAACGGCCGATGTTGACGATGGCGCTGAGCACGGCGCGCACCGCCGGGGCCGGAACGAGACCGCCCTTGTCGGTGGCGACCAGGAGCACGCCCAGCGGCAGGCCGACCAGGACGCTGAAGACGGTCGCCCACCACACCATGTAGATGGTGTCCTGGGTGCCGAGCCACAGGCTGGGCCACATGTTGGGCCAGTCCGCGAGGAAGTCGCCGATGGCGGAGACGGCGTTGCCCTCCTGGGCGAGGACGAGGACGTCGGCGGGGTTGATGGTCACTTTCCGGCCTCCTCGACCAGCAGGCCGTGCTCGGACAGGTAGCTGAGCGCCTCACGGCGGCGCTCCCCGCGCATGTCGACGCTGAGGCGCCCCACCGACTGCCCGGCGACCTGTTCCACGCCGCCGCCGAGGATGTTCACGTCCACGTCGAAGCGGCGGGTGAGTTCGGACATGAAGGGCTCGTCGAAGGAGCGCGGGTAGGTGATGACCACGCTCTGGGGGCCGCCGTTGTCCGGCAGGGGGAAGAGGGAGCGCGCCAGCAGGGAGCCCGGGGTCCCGATGAGGTCGAGCACGCGGCCGGACTCCAGGAACTCGCCGTTCTCCATGATCGCCGCGGAGTCGCAGATCCGCTTGATCACGTCCATCTCGTGGGTGATCAGCAGGATCGTCAGACCCAGTTCGTCACGCAGGCGGCGCAGCAGGGCCAGGATCGAGTCGGTGGTGGCCGGGTCCAGCGCGGAGGTGGCCTCGTCGCTCAGCAGGACGTGGGGGTCGGAGGCGAGGGCGCGGGCGATGCCCACGCGCTGCTTCTGCCCGCCCGAGAGCTGGGAGGGGTAGGCGCGCGCCTTGTCCCCCAGGCCCACGAGTTCCAGGAGTTCACCCACCCGGGTGGCCCGCTTCGAGCGGGAGACCCCGGCGACCTCCAAGGGGAAGCCGACGTTGCCCGCGACCGTGCGGGAGGAGAGCAGGGCGAAGTGCTGGTGCACCATGCCGATCCCCCTCCGGGCCGCGCGCAGACGGGCGCCGCGCAGGGAGGTGAGTTCCTCGTCCCCCACGCGCACGGTGCCGCTGTCGGGGCGTTCCAACAGGTTCACCGAGCGCAGGAGGGTGCTCTTTCCCGCACCGCTCTGGCCCACGACCCCGAAGATCTCGCCGGACTCGACATGCAGGTCCACCCCGTTCAGGGCGTGCACCTGGCGTTTCTTCAACCTGTAGGTCTTGTGTAGACCCACTGCGTCAATCACGGTTTTCCCATCGACGTCTGGCGGTGGTGTCCCGGAGGCCGCTCGCGGACACAGGAGGGCTCTGGACTCAGCGTGGGTCTGACGCCCACACCCGAGCGTACGAAGCGCCCACCTGGCGGGCGACGGCGACGCGCCGGTACGTCCGGCGGTCACGGGGGCGTGCGGAGGGCGGCCCCGAGGGGTGGCCCGGCACGGGGCCGGACCGGCTCGTTGTCAGAGGTGACTAGCGGGGCATGCGACAGCGACCGCCGGGCAGCGGAACGCACCGCCGGGTGGTGTTCGCCGTGGTGGCGGGGGTCGCTTTGCCGTGCTCAGGAGCCTTCACGGCACCAACTCAACCATGGCTGACCGGGTCGGTTCAGCAAAATACTTGACCTGAATATGGTTATTTAGAACACATCGAGGCCTTTGTGGGAGAGACGTACCGTACTCTCCCACCCGAAAGTCCTCATGAGTGCCTACACTCATTACCGTCCCGTGACTCTTCATGGGCGCGCACGCGCCATGAGCACCGAGGGCAGCTGGCAGCCGCAGGCCGCCGCGCCCGCCCGGGAAAGACGATCAGACGCACCCACAGCGCCCCCTGCCCGCAGGCAGGGGGACGCGCGTGGGCCTGAGGAGACCACACCGTGCAGTTCGAGGACACAGCGCAGACCGAAGACACAGTGCACCCCGGTGGTGCGGTGGGGTCCGGTCGTCCACGGGGCACCGCCGACGACCACGCGGACTTCTGGGCGCCCGATCCCCCGGCCCGTACGCGGCATGAGGCCCTGGCCGACCTGGCCGAGGGCGCGCGAGCGCTGTCCGCCTCGGCCGGGTCCGCGCTGGCCTCCCTCGTTCGTCCCGGTGGCGCGCGGGTGGCCGCGCTCTCCCTCTCCCTCATGGCCGCCACGGCGCTGGTCCCCCTGTCCGCCTCGGCCGCCCCCGCCCCCGGGCTACCGCCCCGGGAGCCGGAGAGCATGAGCGACCTCAAGTCCCGGGCCGAGACCCTGACCGAGGAGTACGAGGGCGAACTGCGGGACATGGAGGCGGTGATGGAGGAGGCCGAACGGGCGCAGGGACGCGCCG
The DNA here is from genome assembly GCF_018070675.1 of Nocardiopsis sp. B62. Lineage (NCBI taxonomy): Bacteria > Bacillati > Actinomycetota > Actinomycetes > Streptosporangiales > Nocardiopsidaceae > Nocardiopsis > Nocardiopsis sp. B62. Next base: position 84,386 of record NZ_JAGPXK010000023.1, read on the forward strand.
ACGGCACCCGCGAGGAGGTCGGGGAGGCCCGCGACCAGGTGGTCTCCCTGGCGGTGGCCACCTACACCAGCAGCGGGATCGACCCGGCCATGTCGCTGTTCGTGGAGGCCGAACCGGACGAGGTCATCGACCGCGCCGTGGTCATCGACTACCTGACCACCACGAACCAGGAGAAGATCGACCACCTCAACCAGGCGCTCTCCCGCGACGAGGTGGCCCAGCAGAACGCCCAGGAGCGGCTGGACGAGGCCTCGGAGGACCTCACCGAACTGGAGGACCGCAGGTCGGAGGTGCACGTCCTGATCGCCGACCACCCGAACCAGCCCATGCAGTCGCACAACAGCATCACGCCCCGCACGGAACAGATGCGGGACCTCGTGATCGAGGAGTTCGGACGGGGCGACGACGTGGGCGGGGTCGGCTGCTACCGACCCGACGGCGGCTTCGTGGTCGGCGAGCACCCCAAGGGTCGGGCCTGCGACTTCATGCTGGACCCGAACGGCGGCATGCCCAGCCAGGAGGAGATCGACCGCGGCTGGGCGATCTCGGAGTGGGCCATGGAGAACGCCGACGACCTCGGGATCATGTACATCATCTACCGCCAGCAGATCTGGGACGTGCGGCGCGGCGACGAGGGCTGGCGGGCGATGTCCGACCGGGGCAACATGACCGAGAACCACTTCGACCACGTGCACATCTCGATGTTCTGACCCTTGGGTCCCGGTGGCGGGCGTGTTCCCCCTGGCCACAACCGGCCACAGGGGCAACACGACGCGCACGGTTCCGCGGTGCGGCGCGGTCGCGCAGGTCATGGGCGGCCGTGGGCCACACGCCCGGTGGCCCACGGGCGTGATGTCGACGCGCTCCAATACCCGAGAGCCGCCGCCCCGTCCACGCGAGGACATCACGATTAAGTCTCGCAAATGACCAACTGGTGTGTCAGAAGCACGAAACGGTGACGATTCACCCTCCTACCCCAGGTCCGACCTGCCCTGTTGACACCGGTCAGGGCTAAGATGCAAGGCGTCCCGACCCCTGGCCTGCGGGGACCGACCCGTTGGCTCCACACGCGGCGGTCGGCGCCCCGTTTGAACCGGGGACCTCCTCACGACACGGGGAACTCCCGCCCTCGCCCGTCCGCTCTCGCCCGCGGTCACGGCGTCCGAGGCGGGCCCACCTCCCCCACGGTTCCCCGTGCTGTCACCCACCCGGCGATCCGCCGGTGGCCAGATCACGGGAACTCGTGAGAACTCACGGGCGCGAACGTGCGCCTCACACATGACGGTCACCACATCACCGGGCGAGGGGAGCCATGAGCGAAAACGGACCTTACAACCAGCCACCGCAGAATCCTTACGGCGGCGGGGACGGCACCGGCGGACAGCCGCCCTACGGCCCGCCGCAGGGAAACCCCTTCGGTGACGCCGCCACCGGCGGACAGCCCGGCTACGGGCAGGGCCCCTACCCGGGCGCACCCGGTCACGAGCAGGGCCCCTACCCCGGTGCCCCCGGCCACGACCAGGGCATGTACGCGGGCGGCCAGCCGCCCTACGGCCCCGGCCCCGGCCCCGGCGGCCCCATGGGCCCGGGCGGTCCTATGGGCCCCGGCGGTCCCATGGGCCCCGGCGGGTACCCGCCCGCGCAGCCGCCCCAGCAGGGCGGCGGAGGCAGCAAGGCCGGCCTGTGGGTGGTCATCGGCGGCGGTGTGGTCATCGTCGTCCTGGTGATCGCCGTGGTCGTCATGCTCGTCACCAACGGCAACGGCGGCGAGGAGATCGCCTCCGGCCCCGACGAGACCTCCGAGGTCACGGAAGAGGAGGAGCCCGCCGAGGAGGAGTCCGAGGAGGAGGCCCCCGCCTCGAACAGCGCCCTCGGCGACCCGCCCCACGCCCTGCCCACCGAGCCCTGCGAGTCCTTCACCGACCAGGTGCAGACGGACTTCGTCCTCCGTGACAGCGGCAGCAAGTACGTCTCCGACAACACGTCGAGCTGCTCCAACCTCGGCGACCTCCCCGAGAGCAGCTCCACCGAGGGCTTCGGCTCGCTGGAGGTGGGCTTCAAGCTCCCCTACAGCGCCAGCGACTCCCCGGAGGCCGCCTCCGAGGACATCCAGTACACGCTGGAGCGCATCCGGGGCGAATCCGAGTCGGACCGCTACGACGCCGAGGACATCGAGGTGGACGAGGAGGTGGAGGGTCTCGGCAGCGAGGCGCACCTGGTCATCACCAAGTCCGACCTGCTCGGGGACAAGCTCCCCGAGGCCAGCCTGCTGATGCGTCAGGACAACCTGATCATCACGGTGACCTACTACCTCGACACCACCCGAGGCGACCACGACGGCCTCGTCCTTCCGGACAACACCGAGGACATCATGGTCAACGCCGCGAACGAGGCTCTGGCCATCGTCGGGGACAGCTGACCCGTGCGAGCCGCGTAGCGGTGAGGACACCGAAGGGGGCCGCGGCGACGCCGTGGCCCCCTTCCGCGCGTTCGGTCCCCTAGGCGAGGTCGGCGCGGACCCGGCGGGCCGCCTCGACCATGTTGCGCAGCGCCTGCTCGGCCTCCGCGTAACCACGGGTCTTCAGACCGCAGTCCGGGTTGACCCACAGGTTCCCGGCGTCCACGTGCGTGGCCGCGAGCCGCAGCGAGGTCTCGATCTCCTCGACCGAGGGCACCCGGGGCGAGTGGATGTCGTACACGCCCGGGCCGATGCCCCGCTTGTAGCCGCGCTGGCCGAGGGCCTCCACGAGCTCCATGCGCGAACGGGCCGCCTCGACACTGGTGACGTCGGCGTCCAGCGCCTCGATGCCGCCGACGATCTGGTTGAACTCCGAGTAGCACATGTGCGTGTGGATGGTGGTGCTGGCCGCCACCCCGGAGGTGGCCAGGCGGAAGGAGTTCACCGCCCAGTCGAGGTAGGCCTGGCGCTGCTCCTCGCGCAGGGGCAGCAGCTCACGCAGGGCCGCCTCGTCCACCTGGATGTGGCGGATGCCCGCCCGCTCCAGGTCCGCGACCTCGTCGCGCAGGGCCAGACCCACCTGGCGGGCGGTCTCACCCAGCGGCTGGTCGGTACGGACGAACGACCAGGCGAGCATGGTGACCGGTCCGGTCAGCATGCCCTTGACGGGCTTGTCGGTGCGCGACTGCGCGTAGGTGATCCACTCGACCGTCATCGGTTCGGGGCGCGAGACGTCGCCGAACAGGATCGGGGGACGCACGCAGCGCGAACCGTAGGACTGCACCCAGCCGCGCTCGGTGGTCGCGTAGCCCTCCAGCTGCTCGGCGAAGTACTGGACCATGTCGTTGCGCTCGGGCTCGCCGTGGACGAGGACGTCCAGGCCGATCTCCTCCTGGAGCGCGATGACGCGGTCGATCTCCGAACGCAGGGTGCGCTCGTACTCCTCCGTGGCCAGCTCGCCCCTGCGGTGCGCGGCGCGGGCGCGGCGCAGCTCGGCGGTCTGCGGGAAGGAGCCGATGGTGGTCGTGGTGAGCGTGACGTCGGTGGGAGCGCCACGGTCCTCGGGACGCTCGTAGGCGTCCTGGCCCAGAGCGTCCAGACGGGCGCGCACACGGGCGTCGGTGAACGACGGGTTCCCGGTGGCGGCCGCGTCGAACCCGGCGTCCTCGCCCTCGGTGAGGACCCGGCCGAGCAGGGCCACCTCCGCCGCCTTCTGCTTGGCGAAGGCCAGGGCCGCGCGCAGCTCGGGGGCGAGCGAGGTCTCGGCGTCCAGGTCGATCGGCACGTGCAGCAGCGAGCAGGAGGTGCTCACGGTGAGCTCGTCGGTGAGGGCGAGCAGAGTGCCCAGCTCAGCCACGGCGGCGGGCAGGTCCGTGCGCCACACGTTGCGGCCGTCGACGACGCCGGCGACCAGGCGCGTGGAGCCCAGGCCGGAGACGGCGGCCAGATCCTCGACGCCCTCGGAGTCGGTGACGAGGTCGAGGCCGACGGCCTCCACCGGGGAGTCCTTGAGCACGCGCAGGGCGGCGGCACCGATGGAGCCGAAGTAGGTGGAGACGAGGAGGGAGGGACGGTCGGTGAGGGCGCCCAGGCGCTGGTAGACGCGCTCCAGGTGGCCGACGGCGGCGCGGCCCTCGTCGGTGGCCAGGATCGGCTCGTCGAGCTGGACCTCGGAGGCCCCCGCGGCCCGGAGGTCGGACAGGAGCCGGGCGTAGGCGTCCAGGAGCTGGTCGAGGAGCTCGATGGGCTCCCAGCCCTCGGGAGCGTCGTCGGCGGCCTTGGCCAGCAGGAGGAAGGTCAGCGGTCCGACCAGCACGGGGCGGGTCTGGAACCCGGCCTCCGAGGCCTCGCGGAACTCGGTGACGGGCTTGTCACCGACCAGGCGCGGACGGGTGCTGGGAGAGAGCTCGGGGACGAGGTAGTGGTAGTTGGTGTCGAACCACTTGGTCATCTCCAGGGGCGGGGCGCCCTGTTCGCCCCGGGCGAGCGCGAAGTAGCGGCGCAGGTGCTCGTCCCGCTCCTCGGCCTGTGCCGGGGAGGAGAAGCGAGCGGGAACGAGGTCGAACAGGACCGCCGTGTCCAGCACCTGGTCGTAGAAGGAGAAGGTGTTGGACGGCAGGTCGTCCACCCCCGCCTCCCGCAGCTGGGCGTAGACGCCCAGGCGGAGTTCGGAGGCGACGGTGTCGAGCTCGGTGGCGGTGGTGTCGCCCTTCCAGTAGGACTCACTGGCGCGCTTGAGTTCGCGGTCGGGGCCGATGCGCGGGTAACCGTGCACGGTGGAACGCACGGACGGCCCGGAGGCCGGGGTGCTGGGCATGGAGCTTCTCTCCCTCGTCGAAAGCCGGGTACCGGCCGCGAGGCGAGCGAGGACGCGGACACAGCGAGGAACGCCTCGCGGCGCATGGCTGTCTCCGCCCTCGGCCCTCCCTCGGGGCACGGGACCACCGACGGCACGGGTGCGCCGCCGGGCGGAGGCAGGTCTTCGGACTCGTGGGCTCCTCCGGCGTTACCGCCGGGCCTCCTACTGGTCGACGCTTCCCGGTTTCCGACTTTTCCGGTCGGATCACCAGTGCTTATGACGACGTTCGTTCCCACTCACCGCTGCGGGGCAGTCCCGGACTCGCACCGGGTTCCCTCTTTCGACACGCAACGCCCGCCCCGGAGGGGTTCCGGGGTGACCAAGGGTGGAGCGTGTACCTTCCACGGGTGCAAGTATAGGGAGCGCCCCCTCCGCCCATGCACTCGGCGTGGCCCTTGCCCACCCGGCGTCAACCCACGCCGGGAGCGGCATCACAACCGACAACCAGCGTTACGTGGGGGAGCGCTCCCCCGCCTCCCCCACGAACGTTCGTCTGACGATGAACGTGGAGAACCCCAGGTGAAGCAGCAAGACCGGCAGACCATGGCTCCCGACCAACCCCTTCTCACGGTCGCGATCGCGATGGTCGTCCTTCTGGGGCTGGTGCTGTCGGCGGCCCGACCACCCGGACTGTTGGAGGACAGTGCTCTGGCGGGCGGCGACGGCGCTCAGCCGACCGAGAACGGGGATCGGACCCCGGCCACAGGCGAACCCGACCAACTGACCACGGTCTCCCCCGACGCGGTTCCCGGAACGGAGGAGGTCACCCTCCCCTATGAGGGAGGGGCGGACGTCTCCGTCACCTACCCGTCCATCCCGAACGCCGGGCCGCTGTCCGACTTCCTGGACCGCACCCTGACCGCCCAGGTGCACGCCTTCGAGGCGGCCAACCCCGGGGCGCGCGCGTTCCTCGGTGAGTGGGGGCTGACCGCGGCCGAGGACGGGATCGTCGGTGTGCGGATGACCACCACCGAGACGGACTCCGAGGAGACCCGGGAGGGTCACAGCACCTACTGGTACGAGGTCGACACGGGCGCGGTGCACGGCTCCAGCCGCCTCCTCGCCGGACAGGCGGAGCTGGCCGAGCTCAACGAGCGGGTGCGCGAGGCGGTGTCCGACACCGACGCCTCACCCTCGGCCCTGTATCCGATCAGCTCGCTGTACGACTCGGTGGGCTTCAACCCGGACGGCGACCTCGTGGTGGAGTTCGACGCCGGGCAGGTGGCCCCGGCCAGCGCGGGCCGGGTACACGCGGTGCTGCCCCGGGACGAGGCCGAGTCGCTGCTCTCCGACCTCGGGCTGCGGGTGCGCGAGGCCGCGACCACGGGAGTGCGCGAGTTCAGGATCTCCGAGGCTCCCGAGGCCGAGAAGGACGGCTCGTCGTCCCAGGCCGCTCCGGGTGTGCTGTCCCCGCGTGACGACTCCGTCGACTGTTCCGACCCCGCCGCCAAGTGTGTCGCGCTCACCTACGACGACGGCCCCGGCGGACGGACCCCCGAGCTGTTGGACGCCCTGGCCGCGCACGACGCCAAGGCCACCTTCTTCGTCACCGGCCTCCCGGTCACCGAGCACCCGTGGGTGGTGCGGCGCACCTACGCCGAGGGACACGAGGTGGCCAACCACACGCTGGACCACCCCGACCTGACCGAGATCTCGAAGGGTGCGGCCCGCGAGAACCTGGAGGTGACGCAGGCGCTGGTGTACCGGGAGACCGGATACACGATGGACCTGATGCGGCCGCCCTACGGGGCCACCAACGACCGGGTCGCCGAGGTCACGGCGGAGCTCGGGCTGGCGCAGATCCTGTGGAGCTCGGACACCAACGACTGGCGGGACCGCAAGGCGAGCGTGGTGCGCAAGCGCGCGCTGGGCGGCGCCGAGCACGGCGCGATCATCCTGATGCACGACATCCACCCCACGACGATCGACGCGTCGATCGACATCATCCGTGAGCTGGACGACCGCGGGTACAGCATGGTCACGGTGTCGCAGCTGCTCGGCACCGCGGAGCCGGGCCGCGCCTACGTCGACGGCGTCCCCGAGGAGGAGCCCGAGGAAGGCGACGCCCCGGACGGCTCGGAGTAGCCCGACCTGCCCGACCAGCGTCCCGGCCCCCGGTCCGGTGTCCACATGTGGACAC
>NZ_JAGPXK010000024.1:0-87535 GCF_018070675.1 Nocardiopsis sp. B62
AATGCTGTCTTACCTGATTTCGCCACTTTTGTGTATTCAGGGGTGCTTGTTGGTTTCTGGTGCACTTTGGGCCGTTTGTGTGCTTTTGTAAAAAGAGTGCGACGGATCCCGTTGGGTCCGGGGGGTTTTGGTCACTCGGGTGTCGGGTGGGTGGTTCTCGGGGGGTTCGACACGCCCGATGACGCGAATCGGTTTTCGGTCGTGACCGAGTCGGAATGAATTTCCTTGAACTTGTGAGAGTCCGTTTCGAATGCTCACGATGGGTAGTCATGCCTGATGGCGTCCGCTGGTCTGCCTGGCAGGATCCCCCGAGGAATGGGTGGTCCCCGGTGTCGCGCCTGTGGTCTATTGTCACTCTGTGTAGTCATCTGGAATGACTAATTGAATTAGTAATTCCACGCTCCGGAACTTCTCACCCCCGGGGATGTCGAGTGTGCCTCCGGTTCGGGTTGGGGGTAATCAGGATGGTGTCGTGGCCCGTTAAACTGGAGGCCTTATCCAACGAATAAGGTAATTTGCGCGGCGTGCCCAGGGGATGAGGGGGCCGCCGCCACGGGGAGAAGGGGGACGACTGATGTTCGTCACCATGTTCGGTTCGATGATGTCCGCCGTTTTGATGGCTTCCACTTTTACCGGATGGTCTTGGTGGTAGAACAGAACCGGTGAAACCATGACAGTCCGGTCGTCGTCGGTGGGGGGTGAACGGGGGTGCGGGCTCTTCCTTGGGGCGCGCGTGTCTACGTCGGGATCATCGTTGTCAGTGCTGTCGCCATCATGCTCGTCGGTCCCTACACGGGGATCGACCTGGGGACCCTGGTACTCATCGCGGTCCTCTTCGTCGTCGCGGAGTCGATAAGCACACACGTCGTCGTCGACGTCAAGGAAGCCGGAATCTCGCCGAGCTCGGCCGTGGCCCTGGCCGCCGTCGTGCTGGTGGGACCGGTCGGCGCGGCCGTGGTCGGGTTCGCCTCCTGCCTGGCCGTCCGCAGACAGGGCCTGGTCAAGCGGGCCTTCAACGGGGCGCAGTTCGCGCTGGCGGCCCACGTGGCCGGACACGTCTACCTCCTGCTCGGCGGCACGGTGGGGGTGCCGGGACAGTCCGACTTCCCCGGCATCGTCCTGCCGTACGTCGCCGCGGTCCTGACGCACACGCTGCTCAACTCGGTGCTCATCGGCGTCCTCATGTGGTGCCTGGGCGTCACCCGGCCCCCCGGTGCGGGGCCGATGCGCTGGCGTCCGCTGGCGGCCCTGGAGGTCGCCTCCGTGGGCTACCAGATGCTGGGCCTGGCGATCGCGGCCATCTGGGGCGCGGTGGGGATCATCGCCCCGCTGCTCGTCCTGCTGCCGCTGTTCATCGCGCGGTGGGTCTTCGGGCAGCAGACCGCCGAGGCGCGGGCGCACGAGGCCACCCTGGCCACGCTGTGCCAGGCCGTGGAGACGAAGGACTACTACACCCGGGGCCACTGCATGCGGGTGGCCCAGGGCTCGGCGATGATCGCGGCCGAACTGGGTATGCCCGCCGAGCGGGTGCAGAAGATCCGGTACGCGGGCATGCTGCACGACATCGGCAAGCTCGGGGTGCCCACCAAGGTGCTCCAGAAGAACGGCAAGCTCACCGACGACGAGTACGCGGCGATCAAGCTGCACCCCACGCGCGGGTACGAGATCGTCCGCGAGATCAGCTTCCTGGACGAGGCGCTCGCGGGCATCCGGCACCACCACGAGCGTCTGGACGGGCGCGGCTACCCCATGGGGCTGGTGGGGATGGAGATCCCCGAGTCCGCCCGGATCATCAGCGTGGCCGACGTCTTCGACTGCCTCACCTCGACGCGCTCCTACCGCAAGGCCTGGTCCGTCGAGGACGCCATCGTCGAGCTCCGGCGCTGCGCGGGCAGCCAGTTCGATCCCCGCATGGTGGAGGCCCTCGTCCGGGCCGTCACCCGTGAGGGTTGGGAGACCCCGGACATCGCGGAACCGCCGGGTGGTTGCTACGGCGCCTCCGTCGAGTCCGGGGCCGGGGACACGGGCGCGACGGTGCCGGCCGCACCGCGGCGCGACGGCACGGCACCGGTGGCCGAGTCCACGTCGGCGGCCGCGGTTACGGGGGGCCAGGACCGGTGATGACGCAGAAGCAGTCGGAGGGGCCGCTCCCCGGGCCCTACCCCTGTGGCCCCGAGGGCGGGGCGCTGAGCCACCAGCGGTCCTGGGGGCCCGCCTGGCGCACCGCGAGACCCTTCCGGGCGGTCCTGGTGGGCGGGGTGGGCGCCGCCTCGCTGGCCGCCCTGGTGTGGACCGCGGCGGCCGGGTTCCACCAGCCCTACGTGGCCCTGGCCTTCTGCCTGGTCATCGCGGGCGGCGAGCTGGCCAGGATCACGCTCCCGGGACACCGGGAGTCCGCGCCGATCGCCCTGGCCGGGGCGATCGCCTACGCGTTCCTGCTCAGCCTGGGCGGTGAGGCCAGCCACCACACCGCCTGGCAGGTGGTGGCGGTGGTCGCCCTGGGCGTGGCCCTGGGCGAACTCCCGCACGTGGCGGTGGGCCGCGGCCCACGGCTGGAGGACGTCGCGCGCAGGGTGCTCACCGCGTCGCTGCTCGCCGTCGCCTTCCGCCCCCTGGTGGAGGCCCTGGCCCTGACCGGGCCCTCGGTCGTGGTCGCCCTGATGATGACCGTCCTGGTCGCCCTGGCGTGGTCGCTGGACGTCGCGGTCTCCGCCGTGCTGCGTGCCGAGCGGCTGCGCACCCGCCTGGTCGTGGCCATGCGCGACGAGGCCCGGGCACAGGTCGCCACCGGCGGCGCGATCGCCTCCAGCGGAGTGCTGATCGCCCTGGCCTGCACGGTGACCGGCCTGGTGGGTCTGCTGGTCTTCCTCGCCCCGCTGTTGGTCTCCCAGGTGGCCTTCCGCAGGCACGCCGAGGTGCGCCGCACCTACCTGGAGACGGTGCGGGCGCTGTCCCGCGTCACCGAGGTGGGCGGATACGTGGAGAACGGCCACTCGCGGCGCGTCAGCCAGCTCTCCCACGGCATCGCCTGCGAACTGGGCCTGGCCGAGGCGGAGCTGCTGGAACTGGAGTACGCGGCGCTCATGCACGACATCGGCCAGCTCTCCCTGCGCGAACCCATCGCGGGCGGCGCCACCCTGCTGTCCTCACCGAGGGAACAGCGGCGGATCGCCGAGCTGGGTTCGGCCATCATCCGGGAGACTGGGGTGCTGGACAACGTCGCGGAGATGGTCCGACGCCAGTGCGAGCCGCTGGCCGGGGACGGCGACGAGGGGGTGCCCCCGCTGGGCAGCCGCATCATCAAGGTCGCCAACGCCTTCGACGACCTGGTCGGTGAGAACGGTGACGCCGAACGCCGGGCCGCCGTGGTCGAACGCCTGCGTATGGACACCGGCAGCGAGTACGACCCGCGCGTGGTCGACGCCCTCTCCAACGTGCTCGCGCGCGGCTGACCCGGTCACCCGGGTAAGGGAGAGACCGCCCCGGAGTCCGCGTCACCCGGGCAGGGCGGTGCGTCGACGACGTCCGAGAACCGGGGAACGTTTGCCCACGGCCCCTCCCCATGTGCGGGCTCAGGCCCCGGACCGGCGCCGGGAACGGTGCCGCCGCCAACCGGTGCGGAGGGCGTTGGCGGTGGCGGGGGCGTCGGCGAGGGGCACCGCGAGCGGCCGCGGAAGCGCGGACGCCACGAGCGGGTCCGAGGGCCCCGCACCCGGGCGGAGGGGGCCTCCGGCCCGGGGCGGGAGAAATCCGGTGGGAGGACGGACACGGGGGAGCGCGACGGGGCCCGCGCCGCGCGCGCCTGCCTGGATCAGTCCCGGGGCGGGCGCAGGCGGGTGACGAACTTGTAGCGGTCGCCGCGGTAGAGCGAGCGGACCCACTCCACCGGGTGCCCGTCGCCGTCGAAGCTGTGCTGGCAGTGCAGGACCAGGGGCAGCCCCACGTCCACACCGAGCAGGCGGGCCTCGTTGGGAGTGGCGAGGACGGTCTCGATGGAGGCCTCCGCCTCCGCGAGGGAGACGTCGTAGGCGCTCGCCAGAGCCTCGTAGAGCGACGCGTAGCGGTCCAGCTGCCTCCGGAGTCCGGGGAAACGCCGCGCGGCCAGGTGGGCCGTCTCGACGGCCATGGGCTCACCGTTGGCCAGCCGGAGCCGTTCGATGCGCAGCACGCGGCCGCCGGAGCGGATCGCGAGGAGCTCCGCGAGCTGGTCGTCCGCGTTGATGTAGCTCACGTCCAGGATGCGGGTGGCCGGGTGCAGGCCGTGCGCCCGCATCTCCTGCGTGTAGCTGGTCAGCTGGAGGATCTGCGCGACCTTCGGCTTGGCCACGAACGTGCCCTTGCCCTGGATGCGCAGGAGCCGGCCCTCGACCACCATCTCGGTCAGGGCCTGGCGCACCGTGGTGCGCGAGGTGCCGAACTGGGTGGCCAGTGATCGCTCGGGCGGGACCGGGTTCCCCGCCGGCATCGCCTCGATCAGCTCCAGCAACTGCTTCTTGACCTGGTAGTACTTCGGCACTCTGGGGTTGCCGTCCAGGGTGTGCTGACCAGTCATCAGTCTCCTCCGCCGCGTTCCGCGCCCCGCCCGGACGTGGTCGGTGCGGCCGCCTTCCGGCCGTCGATTGGTGTGGACCACTGGTCGAGTGCGTGTCTCTTGAGTATGCACGGCTTCATGGGATGATTTGTGAGTGCCTCACCTCAGCGACCTCATTCGCCGTCACACGTCACTCAAGCAGGCGGACCTGGAGTGGATCCACTCTCTGGCCTCCGACTGGCAGCTTCTGGCCGACCTCTCCTTCGCGGACCTCGTGCTGTGGGTGCGCCTGCGCGAGGACGACGGGTGGATAGCCATCGCGCAGATGCGGCCCACGACCGGCCCGACCGCCTTCCAGGACGACCTGGTGGAGGCGGTGCTCCGGGACGACATGACCGATGTCACGTCCCGGTCCGCCCCCAGGGTGGTCGGCCGCCGGGCCCTGATAGACCGCGCCTGGAGCGAGGGACGGATCTGCCGCGACGGCGACCCCGACTGGTCCGGCGGGGTCCCGGTGCGCGAGGAGACCATTCCGGTCCGCCGTGAGGGCAACCTCATCGCGGTCATCCAGCGCAGCACCAACCTGAGTTCGGCGCGAACCCCCAGCCGACTGGAGCTCACCTACCTCCAGAGCGCGGGCGACCTCGCCCAGATGATCGCCGAGGGCGCCTTCCCGTTCAGCGACCAGGGGCCGCTCATGGTCCGCTCTCCGAGGGTCGGTGACGGGCTGCTGCGCCTGGACCAGAACGGCGAGGTGGTCTACGCGAGCCCCAACGCCCTCTCGGCGTACCGGCGCCTGGGCCTGGCGGCCGACCTCGTGGGGGCTCGCCTGGACCGCACCACGCTGGAGCTGGCCGCGCAGGGGGAGGCCCGCGACGAGAACCTCACCTACACCGCGAGCGGGCGCGCGCCCCAGGAGGCCGAGGTCGAGGCGCGCGGGATCACCGTGCAGCTGCGGGCAATACCGCTGGTGATCGACGGGGTGCGGATCGGCGCGCTGGTGATGGTCCGCGACGTCACCGAACTGCGGCGGCGCGAGCGCGAGCTGATGACCAAGGACGCCACCATCCGGGAGATCCACCACCGGGTGAAGAACAACCTCCAGACGGTGGCGGCGCTGCTGCGGCTCCAGTCACGGCGTCTGGACATCCCCGAGGCGCGGGCCGCTCTGGACGAGGCGGTCGGCCGGGTGGGGTCCATCGCGATCGTGCACGAGATGCTCTCGCACACGCCGGACGAGGTGGTGGACTTCGACGACATCGCCGACAGGGTCATGCAGATGGCGGCGGAGGTGTCCTCGACGGGTCAGGCCGTGGTGCCCAGGCGCGACGGCCACTTCGGGCTGCTGAACGCGCTGGTGGCGACCCCGTTGTCGATGGTGCTGGCCGAACTGGTGCAGAACGCGGTGGAGCACGGTCTGGGCCAGGGCCCGGGACTGATCGAGGTGCGTGTGCGCCGGTTCGACACCGGGCCGGGCCATCCGGGGCCGAGCAGCCTGGAACTGGCCGTCTCCGACGACGGCGGCGGTCTTCCGGCGGACTTCGACCTGGAGGGGACCACGAGTCTGGGGTTGCAGATCGTGCGAACCCTGATCGTGGGTGAGCTCGGCGGGACCCTGGCGATCAAGCCGAAGGATTCCGGCGGTACCGAGGTGGCGATCAGCCTGCCACTGGAGCACGAGGAGCGGGAGGTTCCCTGAGGGAGCCCGAGGGGCCGGGGGAAACGCTCCCGGTCCGGGGTCCGCACGGACGTGTGCGATCCCCCGCCGCGCCAACGGGGGTCGTCGGTCGGTCGGGGCCGGTGGTCAGCTACGGACCATCGGGCGCAGCGTGGTGCCACGGCGCTTGATGCGACGGCGTTCCTCTTCGGAGGTGCCGCCCCAGACGCCGCCGTCCTGGCCGCTCTCCAGCGCCCACTTCAGACACGCCGAGCTGACCGGGCAGCGCTGACACACCGCCTTGGCCTCCTCGATCTGGTTCAGTGCGGGGCCGTAGTCGCCGATGGGGAAGAAGAGTTCGGGGTCTTCGTCACGGCAGGCTGCGTCATGGCGCCAGTCCATGCGGTCCACTCCTCACAGTGAGGCGATCATTTGTGAAGCTTTTCACGATCGGAATGTGCAAGGGCGCCCGGCGGAGGGGGTCCACCGGCGGTGTCGTCAAGGCCGAGGTAAGTGAGGTTTCACCCCACGGCCACGTGGGAAGCGCCCAAATTAACTCGCCCGTAACTCGCGGCGATATCCTGAGCGTGCCAGGAACGCGGGGGGCATGCAAGAGTCCCCGAGGCCAAAGGTCCTGTTCGGCGTGTCGGGTGCGTCACAGTCATCGGGAATGGCTGCTTTCGACGTTATTAACAGATGATTCGTAATGCCTTCGGTACCGAGTGGAAGTTGACCTCTTCGCGCTCGCCCAGGTATTCACCGTCGATTTGGAAGGCCCGGGGATGGGACGACGAGATGCGTAGTGACACCTGGTCGTGCCAGGTCACGTAGCCGTCTCCGCGTGCGGGAAGGCCCTTGGGGAAGAACATTTGGGAAAGAACCCAGCCAGTCAGCGCGTGCGAGGACTGCGTCAGCGCGAATGCGTCCAGACCCAGTTCGAAACGTGAGGCCGGGGTGGGCTGAAGTGGCAGCGCTCCCGCGTAGGTCCACGGAGTGGTGTTCGTGACCAGCGCGAAATAGACGTCCTCCAGTAACGTTCCGTCGCTGGACACGCTGAGTGACGGATCGCGGATATCGCCCCGGAAGAACAGCTTTACCGCGGTCTCCGCGTACAGCGCGGGGGTGGCCTTCCGGCCGTTGCCGCGTTCCTGCTCCACCTGCTGCACCACATCGGCGTCCCACCCGAAACCGGCGCAGAAAGTGAAGTAACGGTCGTCCTGGTCGCCGGTGATCCGGCCCAGTCCGATCTCCCGCTCACGCCCCGCCCGAATGGCCTCCAGGACGGCGCCGGTCGCCTCGACGGGGTCGCCGGGGACCCCGAGCGAGCGGATGAAGACGTTCGCGCTCCCGCCCGGGATGACGGCGTACCGGGGGCGGGGCAGGTCCTCGGGCGTGGTGAGGAGCCCGTTGACGACCTCGTTCACGGTGCCGTCACCGCCCAGGCTCAACACGAGTTCGTACCCGTCCGCGGCCGCGCCCCGCGCCAGCTCGCGAGCGTGGTCACGATGAGCGGTCTCGACGGGGGTCACGTCCAGCTCGGAGGCCAGGGCGCCCAGGATCACCTCGCGCGTGCGGGAGGTGGTCGTGGTCGCCTGGGGGTTCACGATGAATAGGGCTCGCACCCGGTCAGTCTAGGCGGTGCGTCGTCCGCGACGGGAGCGGAGTCGGGCCTCACCACGGGGGTTCGCCGCGCGTGGGCTCCGGGAGGCCCGTGCGCGGGAGGTGCCTCCGAGTGGGCGGGCCGGAGAGGGGGACACCGGGAGCGCGTATAGGCTCGTCGGGTGTCTTCGCGTCCCTTCACCATCGTCATCGCCGCCGTGCTGGAGGCCCTGATCGGGCTGGTCGCGGCGGTCGCCGGAATCTACAGCCTGTACACCGCGATCACCGGACGGGCCACCGATCCGGTCTCCTCCGCCATCCCGCTCACCGTGATCGGGGTCGGAGTCGGTGTGCTGCTCGTCTTCGTCGCGTACGGGCTCTGGAACCTGCGCGACTGGGCCCGTACCCCGGTGGTGGTCACCCAGCTCTTCATGGCCGTGGTGGCGTACTACATGTACACGGGGGAGCAGTACGTGATCTGCGCGGTCATGCTGGCCGTCGCCGTCGCCGCGGCGGCCGCCGTGCTGGCGCCGCCGACGACCGCGGTGCTGTTCTCCGACACCGAGGGGCGCCGGTAACGGTCACCGCGGCCGTCGGCCGCGCACCGGGTCAGTCGTCCGTGGTCAGCGCCTGCCGCAGCTGGGCCAGGGTGCGCGCCAGCAGACGCGACACGTGCATCTGGGAGATGCCCAGCTCCTGGGCGATCTGGGACTGCGTCATGTTCCCGAAGAAGCGCAGCAGCAGGATGCGCTTCTCGCGGGGCGGGAGCTGCTCCAGGAGCGGTTTGAGCGACTCCCGGTACTCCACGCCCTCCAGGGACTCGTCGACGATCCCCAGGGAGTCGGCCACCGCGGGGGCGTCCTCGTCCCCGCTGTCGGGGGCGTCCAACGACACCGTCGAGTAGGCGTTGGCGGACTCCAGGCCCTCCAGCACCTCCTCCTCGGTCATCTGGAGGTGCGCGGCCAGCTCCGCGACGGTGGGCGAGCGCCCCTCGCGCTGGGACAGGTCGCTGACCGCCTTGGTCAGCGAGAGCTTCAGCTCCTGGAGACGGCGCGGTACCCGCACCGCCCAGCCCTTGTCCCGGAAGTGGCGCTTGATCTCACCGACGATCGTCGGGGTCGCGTACGTGGAGAACTCCACCCCGCGCTCCAGATCGAACCGGTCGATGGACTTGATCAGCCCGATCGTGGCCACCTGCGTGAGGTCGTCCAGCCACTCGCCCCGGTTGCGGAACCTGCGGGCCAGGTACTCCACCAAGGGCAGGTGGAGCTCGACCAGTTCGTCGCGGATCGCCCTGCGCTCGGGCGCGTCCGCGTCGAGGTCGTTAAGGCGCTCGAACAACTCTCTCGCGCGCGCCCGGTCGGGCACCGCGTGCTCGGTCTTCGCTGTCAGAGCGGGCCCCCTTTCGCTCACGCCGGCTCCAGGGCGCCACGGCGTTTGTACAGGACGATGTAGACGCGGTCGTCCGGACCGACCCCCGCGTCGACATCCCCGGCGAGAGCGGAAAGAACGGTCCAGGCGAAGGTGTCACGTGCGGGCAGGCGTCCGTCCGCCGTCATCACCGAGACCGAGATGCGCATCCCGTCGGGGGTGAGTTCGAATTCCGTGGTCAGTTCTGTGCCGGGCAGCGCCTGGGAGAGGAGCATCGCGCAGGCCTCGTCGACCCCGATCCTCAGGTCCTCGATCTCGTCGAGGGTGAAGTCGAGTCGGGCGGCCAGCCCTGCCGTCGCCGTGCGCAGGACAGACAGGTAAGCGCTGTCGGCTGGCATGTTGACGGTGACAGCGTCGCGTACACCGGTGGCGTCGGCCGTGGGCACAGCGGTTTCTTCGGTCACGTCCCTCCTTCGGGGGGCGAGGTTGCCGCTTGAGAGCAATGTATCTCGTTTCACCCTGCCACTGACGCAGGGCGAAGGGATCGTGTCCAGCCCTCGGGGGGCGAACACGAGACGAATGGTCCGTCCGGACCCCCTGCGGGAGCCAGTGCGGTCAGCGCGTCGCCGTTCGGGCGACGGACCGTCAACACATCCGTGGGGGGCCAACCCAGGGTACGCGCCGCGCCGGTGGAGCCCGCCCCCGAGACTCACCGGGGCCGTCGGGCGACCAGCCGCTCCACCATGCCCATCAACAGACGGTCGTGGTGGCCCACCTCGAACCCGACCTCCTCGGCGACGGCGCGGGGCAGTCTGCGCGGGTGCGAGCGCAGGCGTTCGCGCAGCCGGAACGGGAACCGCGTGTACTCGATGTGGTCGACCAGCAGCAGCCGTCCGCCGGGGACCAGGACCCGGTACATCTCGGCCAGGGCTCGCTCCTGGTCGGGGATCGTGCACAGCGCGAGCGCGCACAGGACGGTGTCGAACGACTGGTCGGCGAAGGAGAGCCGTTGGGCGTCGCCCTCCACCAGGTGCACCGGGCGTCCCTGTTCCTCGGCCCGCTCCCGGGCCCGCGCGAGCATGGTGGGGCTCAGGTCCACCCCCGTGAGGAGGACCTGTGGAGGGTAGAGCTCGAGGTTGATCCCCGTACCCACCGCCACTTCGAGGGTGCGTCCCCGCGCGCCGCCGCACAGCAGGCGACGGGTGCGCCGGACACTCGGGGGTTCCACCCGAGACCCGGTGTCGTAACCTCCCGCCCTCTTCTCCCACAGCTCGCGAACCTTCTCCGTACGCGCGTCCATGCCTCTCCCCGGGCAGGTGGATGTCACGTGACGACTCTGGATGCGGGAGCCCCCGGGGTCAAGAGCATCGGGGGTGCTTTCGTGTGAACGAGGAGGGCCCCGCGCTCCGTGGGGAACGCGGGGCCCTCGCGGCTTCGCGGCGGACCGCGCGGCCGGTGTGTCTACAGCACCTTGGAGAGGAAGGCCTGGGTACGCTCGTGCTGCGGGTTGGTCAGCACCTCGGACGGGGTGCCCGACTCCACCACGACCCCGTCGTCCATGAAGACCAGGGAGTCGCCGACCTCGCGGGCGAAGCCCATCTCGTGGGTGACCACGACCATCGTCATACCGCCCCGGGCGAGGTCGCGCATGACGTCCAGCACCTCGCCGACCAACTCCGGGTCCAGCGCGCTGGTGGGCTCGTCGAACAGCATCAGCGACGGCTCCATGGCCAGCGCGCGGGCGATCGCCACGCGCTGCTGCTGGCCGCCGGAGAGCTGTTCGGGGTAGGCGTCCGCCTTGTCCGGGAGGCCGACCCGCTCGAGGAGCTCCCTGGCGCGTTCGGTGGCCTCGGCGCGCGGCACCTTCTTGACCTGTACCGGAGCCTCGATGACATTGCCGAGAACCGTCAGGTGCGGGAACAGGTTGAAGCGCTGGAAGACCATCCCGATGTCGCTGCGCTGGGCGGCGATCTCGGTGTCGCGCAGTTCGTACAGGCGCCCGCGCTTTTGCCGGTACCCCATCAGCTCGCCGTTGACCCACAGGCGGCCGGCGGTGAGCTTCTCCAGGTGGTTGACGCAGCGCAGGAACGTGGACTTGCCCGACCCCGAGGGGCCGACCACGCACATGACCTCGCCGCGCTTGACCTGGAGGTCGATGCCCTTGAGGACCTCCAGGCGCCCGAAGCTCTTGTGGACGTTCTCCGCCACCACGAGGGCGTCGGCGGGCAGTTCGGTGCCCTCCGCGGTCTCCACGACGCCCTCCGGCCCGTGGTCACTGGTCTGGTCTGCCATCAGTGCGCCCCTCCCACGATGCGGTCCCGGACCCCGCGTCCGCTCCGGTTGAACCTGCGTTCGATGAAGTACTGGCCCACCATCAGGACGCTGGTGATGGCCAGGTACCACAGACACGCGGCCACCAGCATCGGGAAGATCTGGTAGCTCCGGGTGCCGATCGCCTGGAGCTGGTAGAAGAGCTCGATGGTCACCGGAACGTAGGCGAGCAACGCCGTGTCCTTCAGCATGGCGATGGTCTCGTTGCCGGTCGGAGGGATCACCACCCGCATCGCCTGCGGCAGGGTGATCCGCCGCATGATCCTGCTCCGGCTCATCCCGAGCGCCTGCGCGGCCTCGGTCTGGCCCTTGTCCACGGACTGGAGGCCGGCGCGGATGATCTCCGCCATGTAGGCGCCCTCGGACAGCGACAGGGCGAGCAGACCCGCCGTGTAGCCCGTCAGGAGGGTGCGCGCGTCGATCTCGAAGAAGCGGGCGTCGCCCTCGAGGCCCAGCCACGGCATCCAGTAGTTGTCGAACGGCAGCCCGATGTGGATGGTCGAGTACAGGATGGCGAGGTTGCCGAAGAGCACCGCCAGCACGAGCCGGGGCACCCCGCGGAAGAACCACGTGTACATCCAGGAGACCGTGACCAGCACGGGGTTACCGGACAGGCGCATCACCGCGAGGATGATGCCCAGGAGGACACCGATGACCATCGACAGCACGGTCGCGCTCAGCGTGACCCACACGCCCCGGAGCACGGGCTCGGAGAACATGTTGTCGAACATGAACGGCCAGTTGAACGCGGGGTTCGTGAACAGCATGTGCACGAACATCGCGGCGAGGACCAGGATGATCCCGGCGGCCACCCACCGTTCGGGGTACCGGACGGGGACGGCGGTGATCGGAGCGGCCGAACGGCCCGGGGTCGGTTCCTTCGACCCCGGGCCGCCCACCGGTTCGCTCGGTGAGGTCACAGTCAGACTTTCGCTTGGTTGACGGGAGTGCGCGGTGCTGTGGGGCGTGTCCGGCGGACACGCCCCGGCTGCGCGTCGGATGCGCCGCTCGCGACGGCAGCATCCATGGAACACGCCCTAGGCGGCGGGGTTGACCTCGGCGGTCTCCAGGGCGCCGCCCTCGATGCCCCACTCGGCGAGGACCTCCTCGTAGGTGCCGTCCTCGATGATGGCGTTGAAGGCGGCGGCGACGGCCTCGGAGAGCTCCTCCTGCTCCTGGTTGACGACGACGCCGTAGGGGGCGGCGTCGTACTGCTCGCCGATGAACTCCAGCTGCTCGCCGGTCTGCTGGAGAGCGTAGAGCGAGGTCGGCAGGTCGGCCAGCGAGGCGTCGTTCAGGCCGGAGACGATGGTCTCGGTCGCCTGGGGCTGGGTCTGGAACTTCTCGATGGTGATGGCGTCCTCGCCCGCCTCGACACAGGCCTCACTGCGGGCCTCGATGTCCTGGTCGTGCGTGGTGCCCGTCTGCACCGCGATGCGCAGGCCGCAGGCGTTGTCGGGGTCGACACCGTCGGGGTTGCCCGCCGGGGCGAACCACTGGGTGCCGGAGGAGAAGTAGCTGACCATGTTCACGGCCTCCATGCGCTCCTCCGTGATGGTGAAGGAGGAGGCACCGAGGTCGTAGCTGCCGGTGTCGACACCGATGATGATCGAGTCGAAGGTGGTGGGCTCCCAGTCGGCCTCCAGGCCGAGCTTGCCCAGCGCGGCCTCGATGAGGTCGACGTTGAAGCCGAGGACGGTCTCGCCGTCCTCGTCCAGGTACTCGCCGGGCGGGTAGGACGCCTCGACTCCGATGGTGACGGCACCGGCGTCGGCGACCGCGTCGGGCAGGAGCGCGGCGAGCTCCTCGTCGACCGCGACATCGGGGGCGTCCGCCTCGTCGGAGGCACCGTCACCACCGTTGCCGCAAGCCGCCAGGGCCAGCACGCCGGCCGTGGCCAGGGCGGTGAGGTAGGTCCGGGGCTCGGACAGGGGCTTGCGCAGGGCCATGGTGGGTCTCCTTCAGGGAGCACGGAGTGCCTGGTCGAGGGGTGGGTCCGCTGCGTCGCGGGGCCGACCAGTGGGGACTTGAGGTGGATGTGGTGCCGGTGGGCGACACATCAGTAACGTTCCATTCTGTCGACCCGCGATTTTCCTCCGGTCACCGTTGTGAGAGAATTGCGTAACGGGTCATCCCCGTGAGATGCGGATCGCGCAGTACTCGTATAAGAGTCCGGCGAAGACCACCCCTCCCGGCGCACCCCGGTCATGGCCGACCGGTGCCGACGAGGGCCCCCTGGCACCCTGACGTCTTCGCGCGCGCTCCGTGGCCCACCGTCCACGTCATGGCCGACGCGGACGTACAGCAGACCGAGGGGTTTGAGTAGTGACCACCTTTTCTTCGCGTACCCAGAACACGTCCCCCCTGGACGAGGACCCGGCGTTCGCCATGCACCGTGGCGGCAAGCTGCAGGTGACGTCCTCCGTCGACGTGAGCGACCAGGAGGGCCTGTCCCTCGCCTACACCCCAGGTGTCGCCCGTGTCTGCGACGCCATCGCCGAGAACGCCGAACTCGTCGAGACCTACACCTGGAAGAGCAACCTGGTCGCCGTCGTCACCGACGGCACCGCCGTGCTCGGCCTGGGCAACATCGGCCCGGAGGCGTCCCTGCCGGTCATGGAGGGCAAGTCGCTGCTGTTCAAGCAGTTCGCCGACGTCGACTCCATCCCGATCGCCCTCAACTGCACCGACGCCGACGAGATCGTCGAGACCGTCGTGCGGATGTCGCCGTCCTTCGGCGGCGTCAACCTGGAGGACATCTCCGCCCCGCGCTGCTTCGAGATCGAGGCCAAGCTGCGTGAGCGCCTGGACGTCCCGGTCTTCCACGACGACCAGCACGGCACCGCCATCGTGACCGTGGCGGCGCTGCACAACGCGGCCCGCCTCACCGGTCGCACTCTGGCCGACCTGCGCGTGGTCGTCTCCGGGGCGGGGGCCGCCGGGGTCGCCGTCACCAAGATGCTGATCGACGGCGGGATCGGCGACATCGCCGTCGCCGACTCCAAGGGCATCATCCACCAGGGCCGTGAGGGCCTGACCCCGGTCAAGCAGGAGCTGGCCGAGATCAGCAACAGGGCGGGGCTCCAGGGCTCCATCGAGAGCGCGCTCGAGGGCGCCGACGTGTTCGTGGGCCTGTCCGCCGGGGAGGTCCCCGAGTCGGTCGTGGCCACCATGGCCGAGAACGCCATCGTCTTCGCGATGGCCAACCCCAACCCCGAGGTGCACCCGGACGTCGCCCGCAGGTACGCGAGCGTCGTCGCCACCGGGCGCAGCGACTTCCCGAACCAGATCAACAACGTGCTGGCCTTCCCGGGTGTCTTCCGTGGCGCCTTCGACGTCCAGGCCACCGACATCACCGAGAACATGAAGCTGGCCGCCGCCAAGGCGCTGGCCGACCTGGTCGGTGACGACCTCAGCGCCGACTACGTGATCCCCAGCCCCTTCGACGACCGCGTGGTCCCGGCGGTCTCCGCCGCCGTCGCCGCGCAGGCTCGCAAGGACGGCGTCGCCCGCCGCTAGCAAGCACGCGAAGGGGGCCCGGAGACCGACCATGGTCTCCGGGCCCCCTTGCGTGGGTGGGGCCAGGGCCACCGTGCGCGGGGTGGCACGGATACCCGAAGGCGGGGGACCGGCGTAGTGCCTCCGGAGGGGGCGCGTCCGTAGGTTTCCGGGGACACATCGCGCCGCGTTCGCGGCCACGCAACCCCTGGACAGGCCCGGATCCGCACTGCGGGGCTCGGGCTGACGGGAGAACACGGAGAGGCGGTGGACGAGCGCACCCCGTTCGGCTCGGCGTCGGTCGCCAAGGTCCTGCCCGGGATGCTGCTGGCCGACATGGTGGACCGCGACGAGGTCGCCCTCGACACCACGGTGGGGGAGCTGCTTCCCGAGCTCGCCTTCGCCGACCCACCGGTTCAGCGAGGACGTCGGGATCCGGCTGCTGGGGGTGGACGAGCCCAGTCCCGACAACGCGGCGGGGGAACGGGTGTACGGGATCGCCACCGTCGTGCTGACCCTCGTCCCGGCGCTGGCGTGGCTGGGCTTCGCGGCGCGCCGCCGCCCGGGGCGCCGGGTGCGTCGTCCCTCGGACCGTCTGGGGGCGGTCTCCCACGGGACCGTGGCGGTGGCACTGCTCGCCTACGCCCACGCGGCGGGCTTTTGGCACCTGGTGTCACCGTGGGTGTGGACCACGGGCGCGGCCCTGGCCGCGGTGGCGGTGCTGGTGAGCGTCCACCGGTGGGAGGGGCTGCCCGTCGCACGCGGGCGACGGCCCTGGGCGCGCTGGCTGTCCACGGTCCCGCCCGCCCTGGCCGGGTTGGTCCTGCTGGTGGCCCTGGCCCTCGTGTGAGCGCCCGGGGCCCTCACAGCAGCTCGGCGGGGGAGCCGAACTCCTCGGTGAGCAGGGCGAAAGCCGTGCGCAGGTCGGCCAGGGCAGCGTCCGGGGTGTCCCCCGCACCGTGGGCGATGACCCCCGCGCGGAGCACGGCGCGGGTGCACCAGACTCCGTTGCCGTCCTGCTCGATCGTGTACGGAACCAACACGGGGTTCCTCCTCCTTCGCCGACCCGCGTGCACGGAGGGGCCCGGAGGACCACGCCCCCGCGCGGTCCTCCGGGCCCCGTGGCGGGCCGGTCTCGGTCAGTCCTTCTTCTGGTCGTCCTCACCGGTGGCGGTGGACCAGGGGTCCCCGCCGGAGGGCGGCATCGGTCGGGCGTCCGGGGTCTCCGGTTCGGGCTTGGACTCGGGCTCGGGCTCGGGTCGCTCAGCGGTTCCGGGCCCATCAGAGGACGCGGTGCCCTCGTCGCGGTCGGGCGGCCCCCAGCGGCCCATGTCGCGTCGGATCACCTCGACGGTCTCGTCCAGGATGCGCCGCAGGTCGTTGCTGGCGGACTCTCCAACCTGCCCGGCGCCGCGCACCATGTCGCGGACCTTCACCGAGAAGTCGCGCAGGGCGTGCTCGAACTCGGCGCGGTCCTGCGTACCGGGCTTCGCGCCGTCGGAGTCGGAGCGCTCCGAGCCCTCGGACTCGCCGCGTCCGCCCCAGGCCGCGCCGAAGGCACCGAACCCCTGGGCGAACCGCTCCCACTCGCGGGCCCACATGCCGTTGTCGCCGCAGTCCCGGTCCTTGTCGTCGGACTTCTTCCGGTCCTCGCCGCCGGAGCTCTCACGGCGCCCCTCACCCGAGGCGAACTTGAGTTCGTCGCGCAGCGAGCTGATGGTCTCGCGGACGTCCTGCTTCACCGCGCGGGCGATGTCGCGGACCGAGTCGGTGATCTCCCTCTCCAGGTCGTCCAGGTCGCTCTCGCGGGCCCGCAGTTCCTCCCGACCCTTGTCGGTGAGGCTGTAGACCTTGCGGCCGCCCTTCTCCGTGTGCGTGACCAGCCCCTCCTCCTCCAGCCGCGCGAGCCGGGGGTAGATGGTGCCGGGAGAGGGCGAGTACACGCCGAGGAAGCGGTCCCGGAGCAGACTGATGATCTCGTATCCGTGGCGCGGGCTCTCGTCCAGCAGCTTGAGCAGGTAGAGCCGGAGCCTGCCGTGGCCGAAGATGGTACTCATTCAGGCCCCCTCGGGGATCGCGGCCGGGGCCTCGGGCGCGCGGCGCAGCAGCGCCGTTCGCCCGGACACGGAGTTGACACTGATGGAGGCGGGGTCGACGCCCACGCCGATCTTGCCGGTCAGGGCGGTGCGGGCCGGGGCACTGCGGCGGTCCAGACCGAAGTCCGAGTCCACCTTGCCGGTGACGGCGCGCAGCTCCACTGTGGCCGAGCTCTCCGAAGGCACCCGCAGGGCCACCTCGCCGGAGACCGTGGTCACCCGGACCCGGGCGGAGGCCGCCAGGTCCGTGTCCACCAGCACGTGGCCGGAGGCGGTCTTGGCACGCAGCTCAGCCAGGCGACCGCCGGCCACCGCGAGCTGTCCGCTGGCGCTGTTGAAGGAGAGTGTCCCGCCGGGGTTGCGCACTGAGGCGTTGGCGGAGGCGGTGTTGACCTCGGTCTCGCCGGACACGTCGTCCAGGGTGACCTCCCCGGTGGCGGTGCGGACGCGGGTGCGGGAGGTCAGCCCGGCGACGACCACCGGAGCCCCGGCCGTGGTGACCTCCACGGGGCAGTCACGGGGGACCCGCAGGTCGACCGTGGCCCGCCGGGAGGCGATGTTGCGGTAACGGCCCAGCTGGATGGGCTTGAGCCGGTCCAGCAGACCCTGACCGGTGAGGTCCTGGTAGTGGATGGTGAGGATGCCCGCCTCCTGGGTGACCTCCAGGGGCTCGCCCTCGATCTCGGAGATCTCGAAGGTGACCGGGTCGTCCGTGGGGATGATGTTGACCTGTCCGCTGACAATGCGCACCTTGAGGGCGACGATGCCGTCCAGGGTGTGGGTCATCGGACTGTCGATGGACCAGCGTGCCATCGTGAATCCCTTCCGCTCGCTCTCGATGACTTCACGATATGTCGCGTGTTCGCCGAACTCAAGATATGTCGCGGATTTCAGGGTCGTGTCAGGGACGGCTCGGGGTCCGGTACGGGAACGGGCGAGGGGCCCGGGTCAGTGAAGACCCGGGCCCCTCGGCCGGATGACGCCGCTCGGCGCCGCTCCGTGTGACTACTCCTCGTCCTCGTCGTCCAACCGGGCCAACCAGGTGGCCAGGCGTTCGACCGGGGTCTCGAACTCGGGGTTGAGGTCGGTGAACACCCGCAGCTGCTCGGCGAGCCAGGCGAAGCTGACCTCCTCCTCGCCGCGGCGGTTCTCCAACTCCTCGATCCCGCGATCGGTGTAGTACATGGAAGCGTTCCTACTCTGCCGGCGGGAACACCGTGTCCACCAGGGCACGCTGCTCGGCCTCGTGGCGCTTGGCCGAACCGGCCGCGGGCGCGGAGGAGGCCGGACGCGAGATCCGGGTGAACGGACGGTCGAGCTGCTCGGAGAAGACCAGCGCGACGAAGGGCCACGGACCCATGTTCGCGGGCTCCTCCTGGACCCACAGGACCTCGCCCGCGTTCGGGTAGGCCTTGAGCTGCTCGCGGATCTCCTCGATCGGCAGCGGGTAGAGCCGCTCCGCCCGGATGATCGCGGTGTGCTTGTCACCGCTCTTGCGGCGTGCCGCGTCCAGGTCGTAGTAGATCTTGCCCGAGCAGATGACCACGCGACGGACCTTGTCCGCCGAGATCGAGTCGTCCCCGATCAGCGGCTGGAAGTGGCCCGACGTGAAGTCGTCGGCGGCCGAGGTCGCGGCCTTCAGGCGCAGCAGCGACTTGGGCGTGAACACCACGAGCGGGCGCTCGAACGGCGACTTCGCCTGCCAGCGCAGCAGGTGGAAGTAGCTCGCCGGGGTGCTCGGCATCGCGACGGTCATGTTCTCCTGCGCGCACTGCTGCAGGAACCGCTCGATGCGGGCCGAGGAGTGGTCCGGGCCCTGACCCTCGTACCCGTGCGGCAGCAGCATGGTCACGCTGGAGCGCTGACCCCACTTCTGCTCGCCCGCGCTGATGTACTCGTCGATGACGGTCTGCGCGCCGTTGACGAAGTCACCGAACTGCGCCTCCCACATGACCAGGGCGTTCGGCCGGGTCAGCGAGTAGCCGTACTCGAAGCCCAGTGCCGCGTACTCGCTGAGCAGCGAGTCGTGCACGAGGAACTTCGTGGTCCCGTTGTCGAACTGCTTGAGCGGCGTGTACGTCTCGCCGGTCTCGCGGTCCATGAGCGAGGCGTGGCGCTGACCGAAGGTGCCGCGGCGGCTGTCCTGACCGATCAGGCGGACCGGGTGGTCGTCCAGCAGCAGCGAGCCGAAGGCCAGCAGCTCACCGGTGGCCCAGTCCACGGCGTCGGTCTCGACCATCGTGGCGCGACGGGTCAGCTGGGGCGCCAGCCGCGGGTGCGGCGTGAAGCCCTCGGGCATCGTCACCTGGGTGTCGATCACCCGCTTGACCGTCTCGGTGCTGATGGCGGTCTCGACCTTGGAGTGGTCCAGACGCGACTCGGTGAACACCTCGGGCTTGACCACCGCGCCCGGCTCGATCGGCTTCTTCTCGACCTCGCGGGTCTCGGTGAAGGCCCGCTCCAGCTCGGACTGGTAGTCGCGCAGGGCCTGCTCGGCCTCCTCCACCGTGATGTCGCCGCGCCCGATGAGGGACTCGGTGAACAGCTTGCGGGTGGAGCGCTTGGCGTCGATGACGTCGTACATGAGCGGCTGGGTGAACGCGGGGTTGTCGCCCTCGTTGTGCCCACGGCGCCGGTAGCAGACGAGGTCGATGACGACGTCCTTGTTGAACGCCTGACGGTAGGCGAAGGCCAGGTGAGCGACCCGGACCACGGCCTCGGGGTCGTCCCCGTTGACGTGGAAGATCGGCGCCTGGACCATCCGCGCGACGTCGGTGGCGTACACGCTGGAACGGCTGTCGGTCGGCGAGGTGGTGAAGCCGACCTGGTTGTTCACGATGACGTGGACCGTGCCGCCGGTGCGGTAGCCCCGCAGCTGGGACAGGTTCAGCGTCTCGGCGACCACGCCCTGACCGGCGAAGGCCGCGTCACCGTGGATGAGGATGGGCAGCACGGTGAAGCCGTGCGGTCCCTTGTCCAGCACGTCCTGCTTGGCGCGGACGATGCCCTCGGCGACCGGGTTGACCGTCTCCAGGTGGGACGGGTTGGCCGACAGCGAGATCTGGATCGAGTCGCCCTCGCGGGTCTGGAAGGTGCCCTCGGTGCCCAGGTGGTACTTGACGTCGCCGGAGCCGTGCGCGCTGCGCGGGTCGAGGTTGCCCTCGAACTCACCGAAGATCTGACCGTAGGACTTGCCGCAGATGTTGGCGAGCACGTTCAGGCGGCCGCGGTGGGCCATGCCGATGACGGCCTCGTCCAGCTCGGACTTGGCGGCCCTGGAGATCACGCCGTCCAGCAGCGGGATCAGCGACTCGCCGCCCTCCAGGGAGAAGCGCTTCTGACCGACGTACTTGGTCTGGAGGAAGGTCTCGAAGGCCTCGGCGCTGTTGAGCCGGTGCAGGATGTGCAGCTGCTCGTCGCGGTCGAGCTTCTCGTGCTCGCGCTCGACGTGCGACTGGATCCACTCCCGCTCCTCCGGGCTCTGGATGTGCATGTACTCGATACCCACCGTGCGGCAGTAGGTGTCGCGCAGCACGCCCAGCACGTCGCGCAGCTTCATGACCTGCTTGCCGCCGAAGCCCCCGGTGGGGAACTCGCGGTCCAGGTCCCAGAGGGTCAGGCCGTGCTCGAGCACGTCCAGGTCCGGGTGCTTGCGCTGCTCGTGGTCGAGCGGGTTGGTGTCGGCCATGAGGTGGCCGCGCACGCGGTAGGCGTGGATCAGCTCCTGGACCCGGGTGGTCTTGTCGAGCTGCGTCGCCTTGTTGACGTGGATGTCCTGCACCCAGCGGACCGGCTCGTACGGGATCCGCAGCGAGTTGAAGATCTCGTCGTAGAAGCCGTCCTCGCCCAGCAGCAGCTGGTGGATGCGACGCAGGAACTCGCCCGACTGGGCACCCTGGATGATCCGGTGGTCGTACGTCGAGGTCAGCGTCATGACCTTGCTGATGCCGAGCTCGCTCAGGGTGTCCTGGGACGCGCCCTGGAACTCGGCCGGGTACTCCATGGCCCCGACGCCGAGGATGGTGCCCTGCCCGGGCATCAGGCGCGGCACGGAGTGCACGGTGCCGATGCCGCCCGGGTTGGTCAGGCTGATCGTGGTGCCCTGGAAGTCCGGCACGCCCAGCTTGTTGTTGCGGGCCTTGCGGACCAGGTCCTCGTAGCCGCTCCAGAACTCGTTGAAGTCCATCTCGCCGGACTTCTTGATGGAGGGCACGACCAGCTGACGGGAGCCGTCCGGCTTCTGGAGGTCGATCGCCAGGCCGAAGTTCACGTGTTCGGGCTTGGCGACGCCGGGCTTGCCGTCGATCTCCGTGTAGGAGTGGTTCATCTCGGGCAGGGCCTTGAGGGCCTTGACCATGGCGTAGCCGATGAGGTGGGTGAAGGAGACCTTCCCACCGCGGCCGCGCCGGAGATGGTTGTTGATGACGATGCGGTTGTCGAACAGCAGCTTGACCGGCACCGCGCGCACACTCGTCGCGGTCGGCAGGGTCAGGCTCGACTCCATGTTGGTCGCGGTGCGGGCGGGTGCTCCACGCAGCCGCTCCTCGTTGACCTGGAGTGCATCGTCGGTGTTCTTGGGTGCAGGGGCCGCAGCGGCCTTCTTCTTCGGCGCGGGTGCGGCGGGGGTCTTCTCGGGCTGCGCCTTTGCGGTCGCAGTGCCCCCACCCTTCCCGTTGGCCGAGTCCGCGGGCTTGTAGTCCGCGAAGAAGTTCCACCAAGCCTTGTCAACCGAATTCGGGTCGGTGAGGTACTTCTGGTAAAGCTCCTCGACCAGCCACTCGTTCGGGCCGAAATCTGTCAGGGGTTGAGACGCCTCAGACGACACGGCGGAGATCGCCCACTTCCGCAGCTCGCTTGTGAATGATTAGGAAAGACGGGTGGCTGCTGGCAAGTCGGGCCCGAAGAAGCACGGAGTCGCTCCCCATCACAGGGAAGAAGCTGACCTGGCCAGCACTCGTCGGGTACAAGGCTACTTGTACCGACCTCCCTGACGGGAACATCGGAGTAGCTGAAACTGGGAGATACCTAACAATCTTTCACACGAACCTTGTCTCTACGTGCCGGTCACTTTGCGTTGCGTGGTCAACATGCTTCGTTTGTTCCTGTTTGACGGGCTTTTCGGTGCGCATTCCTGTGACCGCCTTCGGCCAGCCCCTCTGTGGCGCGCACCACGTTTCCCACGGGCCGTGAGCGGGGCCGCCGGAGACCGCAACCGACGGTCACCCGCCCGGGTCCGGCCGTGAATCGCCGGTCTCCGGCAGCGCCGATGTGCGGATCTGTGCGCTCTTCCCCGTTCTCCCCCATGGCGGTGGCGCCCGTGCCTACGATCGCCCTACGAACGCGACAAGTCGGGTGGGGAGGCCCATGAAGGGACTCGGAGAACTGGAGGCGGCCATCATGGGGGCCCTGTGGAGTTCGGAGGGGCCGCTCTCGGTGCGCGAGGTCCGGGAACACATGGTCTACGACCGGGAGGTCGCCTACACGACCGTCATGACGGTGGCCAACATCCTCTTCCACAAGGGTCTGGTGGACCGGGAGAAGGACGGGCGGGCCTGGGCCTACTGGGCCCGTGAGAGCCACGCCGAGTACACGGCCCGCGTGATGGGCGAGGTGCTGGAGACGGGGCCGGACCCGGACGCGACCCTGCTGCGCTTCGTGGAGCGCTTCAGCGACGAGGAGATGGCCCGGCTGCACCACGTCTTCCGCCAGGTGCGCGACCGGCGAGGCGCGGGCCGCCCGCACACCTCACCGACGGCGTAGCGAGCGCACGCTCGGGGTGGCGACCGCCGCGAACGTCGCCGTCAGGGTCAGCCCCGCCACGATCAGGAGGGCCCGGTCCGGCCCAATGGCCTCGGCCACCGGCCCGATCGCGATCTGCCCCACCGGCATCGCCACGAACGACCCCAGGGCGTCGTAGGAGTACACGCGGGAGAGCCGTTCGGGCGGAACGTTCTCCTGCACCGACACCTCCCAGGCCACGGTGAACTGCTCCACCGCCACCCCGCCCGCGAACATCGCGGCGAACAGCAGCGGCACCAGCGGGGAGGGCCCGGCCATCACGAAGAACGGCAGGGTCTGGAGCGAGACCAGCGCCGTGCCGTAGAACAGGGCGCGCTGCGGCTGCCACCGGGCCGCGAGCACCCCGCCGACCAGCAGCCCCACACTGTTGGCGGCCATGAGCAGCCCCCACGTGGTCCGGCCGAACGTGTCGTCGGCGATCCCCGGTCCCAGCACGGCCGTGACCGAGGACCAGCCGGCGTTGACCACCATGAACTGCAACACGACGATCCAGACCCACGGACGGGCCACGAACTCGCTCCACCCGTCCAGCAGGTCGCGCAGCACGCCCCTGCTCGGCACGGCCGTGGACGGCACCCGCAGGAACAGGAAGACCAGACCGGCGGCGGCGAACAGGGCCGCGTCCGCGCCGATCGCCCAGCCCGGACCGACCAGCCCCACCAGCACGCCGCCCATCGACATACCGGCGAACATGCCCAGCTGCTTGGCGATCCCCGCCAGCGCGTTGGCCTGGCGCAGCAGGGACCCAGGCACGGTCTGCGGGGTCAGCGCCGCGATCGCGGGCAGGTTCGCGGCGGCCGCGGCCCCGTTGAGCACGCTCAGCGCGACCATCAGCCAGAGGGTGGCCGTCCCGGAGAGCAGGAACACGGCCAGGAGCGCCTGGGAGAGCGCGGCCAGCAGGCAGGCACCCCGGATCACCAGGGTGCGCGGCAGCCGGTCGGCGAGGACCCCGCCGAACAGCAGGAGCGCCACGTTGGCGACGGACCGCGCGCCCACCACCAGCCCGACCTGGGCCAGGGAGCCGGTCACGTCCAGGACGGCGAAGGCCAGCGCCACGTGCGCCATACCGTTGCCGAAGAGCATGAGCACACGGCCCGTCACCAGGACTCGGAAGGGCGCGTGGGCCAGCGGGGCCGTGATTCCGGGGGCGGCGCCCCTCTCCCGGGTCATCCGTGTCCCTGGTTCATCCGCGCTCCGCCCCTCGGTCCGCTCGACACCCGGGGCATCCTCTTCGAACACCTGGCCCGGGGCAACCGGTTTTTCGCGGTGGCGGGACGCTCAGCGGCCGAGGACCCAGCTCCGGCCCTCGGCCGCCAGCTTCTCCACGAGAGTGGCGCTGTCGTGCTCCTTGGCGAAGAGGTGTTCGGGGCGGGTGATCGGCACGATCCACAGCCACCGCACCGGGTCGCCCTGGAAGGACAGGCCGGAGGTGTCGGGCGGCGTCCGAGTGGGATCGGTCACCAGGGGGCCGGGGTCCTCCAGGAGCAGGACCGCGCCCGCTCCGCCGCGCATGGAACGGTCCTCGGGGTTGTCCAGCCACTTGATGGTGTGCCCGGTCCCGAACCACGTCACCGCACGCCAGGGGAACGCCCCGATCCAACGGAAGATCCTGGCGGCGTGGTGCGCGGGCAGGGTCGTGGCCAGGGCCAGCTCCACCCGCGCGTGGTTCGAGGTGTCGGCCATGTAGCGGTCCAGAGTGGGCATGCGCTGTCCGCACATGCCCACGGTGGAGAGCACGGTGAAGGGCCGCTCCTGCGAGGGCGGCCGCTCCGAGACCCGCAGCAGCGGCGGGTGCCCGTCGGACACGTCCCAGTAGTGGCCGGGTTCGCCCACCCTGCGGTTCAGGTGGCTGAGGACGGTCCGCTGCACGCTGCGCCACGCCCCGGAGGCGCGACGCCAGTCCCAGTAGGCCTCGGCGTGCACCACACGCGGCCACAGCTGGTCCCGCACCGAGTCCAGTTCCCAGGCGTAGGCGCTGCGCCCGATCGCCTCGCGGGCGTACCCGGGCAGACCGCTGTCGGCCTCGGCCCAGCCCGGGATCACCGCGAGCAGGCCCTCCTCGTCCACCAGGGCCACCCCGTCGCCCTCCTCGAACCACACGGCGCGCAGCGTGGCCGGGTCGAACCGGGGGCGTCCCTGGGGGTGCTTGGTGTGGGCCTCCGGCATCAGGGGGGCCTGCCCCCGGTAGAGCCCGCTCGACTCGCTGTCGCGCGGGGCCGCCTCGTGGTTGGCCAGCCACACCGGCACCCGGATGCGCTCACGGGCGTCCAGCAGGTAGGCGGCCGTGGTGTGGGAGTCGCACTCTACGACGACGCGGCGGCTCTGGTAGGGGCTGATCTCGTCCAGCAGGACGTCGATCTCGGTCACCGGCCCTCCCACGTGCCGACGGCTGTCGTGTCGTCGTGTCCGCCGGAAGCGGGTGCAGCCGCCCGGCCTGTCCACAAGCTAAGTAGAATCGACGGTAGTGCCCTGACAGTCGGAGCAGCACCGCAGTCGCGTATAGGTCGTATAACGACCCGTGCCGCCACATCCCTCCCGCACCGGGCGCAGACCACCGACTCCACTCCTTACGGATCCTTATGCCCGCCGAGCTCACATTCGTCGCACCCCGCCGCGCCAAGCCGCCCCGGCACCTGGCCGACCTCAGCCCCGAAGAGCGGCTGGAGGTCGTCAGGGAGCTGGGGGAGAAGCCCTTCCGTGCCAAGCAGATCGCCAAGCACTACTACGGCGGGCTGGAGTCGGACACCTCGAAGATGACCGACCTCCCGGAGTCCTCCCGGGAGCGGCTCGGCGAGGCGCTGCTGCCCACACTGCTCACCCCGGTCCGGCACATCACCTGTGACAACGGGATGACCCGCAAGACCCTCTGGAAGGCCTTCGACGGGGTGATGTTCGAGTCGGTGCTCATGCGCTACCCGGACCGCGTCACCCTGTGCATCTCCTCCCAGGCCGGGTGCGGCATGAACTGCCCCTTCTGCGCCACCGGCCAGGCGGGCCTCACCCGCAACCTGTCCACCGGCGAGATCGTCGACCAGGTCGTGGCCAGCGCCCGCGACCTGGCGCGCGGTGAGGTCGCGGGCGGCCCGGGGCGGATCAGCAACATCGTGTTCATGGGCATGGGCGAGCCCATGGCCAACTACAAGCGCGTGCTCCAGACCGTCCGCCAGATCACCGACCCGGTCCCCGACGGGATGGGTATCTCCCAGCGCGGGGTCACCGTCTCCACGGTGGGCCTGGTCCCGGCCATCAACAAGCTCATCGACGAGAGGATGCAGGTCCGCCTGGCGATCTCCCTGCACGCCCCCGACGACGAGCTCCGCGACGAGCTGGTGCCGATCAACACCCGCTGGAAGGTCGAGGAGGTCCTGGACGCGGCCTGGCGCTACGCCGGGACCACCGGCCGCCGCGTGTCCATCGAGTACGCGCTGATCAAGGACATCAACGACCAGGCCTGGCGGGCCGACCTCCTGGGCAAGCTCCTCAAGGGCCACCTGGTGCACGTCAACCTCATCCCGCTCAACCCCACCCCGGGGTCCAAGTGGACCGCCTCGCGCCCCGAGGACGAGCGCGAGTTCGTCCGGCGCCTCCAGTCCCACGGCGTCTCGGTGACCGTCCGCGACACCCGGGGACAGGAGATCGACGGGGCCTGCGGGCAGCTCGCCGCCGCCGAGAAGTAGGACTCCGACGTGGTGGAGACCGCCCTGGCCTTCGTGGTGGCCACCGCGGCGGGGCTGGTCCCGCTCATCAACATCGAGGTGTACCTGCTGGGCGCCGTCGCCCTCCTGGACGACGGCGCCCTCGTGGCGATGGCCCTGGCGTCGGCCCTGGGCCAGACCCTCGGCAAGATCCCCTACTACTACGTGGGCCGCGGGACGATCTCCACGCCGTGGCTGCGGCGCCGCGCCGCGACCCCCGGCAAGTGGACGGAGCGGGTGTCCCGCTGGCGGGCCAGGGCCGAGGAGCGCCCGGTCTGGGGCGCGGGCCTGCTCGCCCTGAGCTCCTTCGCCAGCGTGCCGCCGTTCATGGTGGTCTCGGTGCTGGCCGGGGTGCTGCGCATGAACATCGTGCTCTTCTGCGTGGTCACCTTCGTCACCCGCTCCGCCCGCTTCCTCATCCTGGTCCTGGCCCCCGCGTGGGCCATGGGCGTCCTCCCCTGAACCGTGCCGCTGCCCGGTCAGAGGGCGTGGTCGGCGAGGCGGGTGACCGCCGCGATGACCTCGGGGCCGTGGATGATCCTCGGGTCGTTGTGGCCCGCTCCGGGCAGGACGACCTCCTCGAACAGGTCCGCGCTGGCCTCGGCCACCTCGTGGCTCTGCTCCGGGGGCACGACGCCGTCGGCGTCACCGACGACCACGGTGGTGGGCCGCTCGACCCCCGCGACCCGCTCCGTCACCGGGAACTCGTCCCGCAGCAGCCACCCCACGGGCACCACGGGGTAGTGGTAGCGGCCCATGTCCGCCAGCGAGCTGAAGGGCGAGCGCAGGAAGAGCGCCGCCGGAGGGCGCTGGTCGGCCAGGTCGGCGGCCACGGCCGCGCCCAGGCTCTCCCCGAAGTAGACCGTGCGGTCCGCGTCGAAGCCGCGCTGGGAGAGGTGGTCGGCGGCGGCACGCGCATCGGCGGCCAGCCCCTCCTCGCTGGGGGACCCCGGGTTCCCCCCGTACCCCCGGTAGTCGAAGAGCAGCACGGAGAAGCCCTCGGCGGCCAACGCCCGTGCCAGCGGCGCCCGGGTCCGCCTGTCGCCCGCGTTGCCGTTGGTCACCAGCACGGCCGCCTCCCGGTCCCCGCTGGACGGGTGCACGAACCACCCGCCCAGTTCGAGCCCGTCCTCCGTACGTAGCCGGACGTCCTCGGCCCCCTCGATCACCGACCCGGCGGCCGGAGGTTCGTCCAGGGAGGGGAGATAGATCACGGATCGCTGCATCGCCCACACGAATCCCAGCAGCACCACCAGCACCAGTGCCGTCACGGCCGTCACGATCAGGACCGGTCTCACCAAGGTTCCTCCCGGGGGTCGGGTGTGCCTGTCGCGTGAACTACCCGTTCGCCGTGCCGGATACCGGGAGGTGCACTCCGGAACCGGAACGCGCTGGTCGGCGTCTGTTCCTGTGCCTGATCACCAAACACGAGGGAGGCCGCGATGCGGCGGGTCGGACGTGGCGGGATCGTCTCCGGGGTTGTCCTGGGGGCGTTGCTCCTGGTCACCGGATGTTCCTTCGAGTTCAGTATCGGCGGAGGAGACGCGGAGGGCGCGGAGGAGGCCTCGCAGGCCGCCGCTGCCTCCGTGAGTGTCGAGGAGGTGGAGCGCCAGTCGAGCGACAGGCTCTCCGAGCAGGTCGGACAGGTGCCCGACGACTTCACCTGCCCCGAGGACCTCCCGGCCGAGGAGGGAGCGCGGATGCGCTGCGAGCTGACCGCCGGGGAGCAGAGCCTCGGCGTCACCCTCACCGTGACCTCGGTCGACGGCGGTGAGGTCAACTGGGACATCGTGGTCGACGGATAGTCGCCGTCCCCGACACGGACGGGCCGCCCGAGACGCCCCGAGGGCGTACCGGGCGGCCTCCGGTGACTCAGTTGCTCACGAGGTCGCGGCCGCGGAAGCCCAGCAGCGCCACCGACCCGGCGAGCAGAACCCCGCCGAGGTACAGCAGGAACCTCGCGGGGTCGAACTCGTCCACGGGCGGGCGGGGCAGGATCTCGAAGGCGCTCAGGTCCATCACCCGCTCCGAGAAGTGGAACAGCCCGCCCAGCATCGTCGCGACCAGGCTGTAGGCGAACCACAGCCAGAGCAGGGGCAGCAGCCGGGGCGCCGTTCCGTACAGCAGCGCGGCGAGGGCGCCGAAGGTCAGGGCCGCAGGGAGCTGGGCGAGCACGGATCCGACCGTCCGCCAGGTCCAGTCGGCCTCCACCAGAGCGACCGAGGCACCCAGCCCCAGCCCCAGGCCACCCACGACGGTGATCAGCACCGAGGCCAGCGCGGCGACCACCAGGGCGGTGCCGAGCCACTGCGCCCGCCCCACCGCTGTGGACAGCACCAGTTCCGCGCGCCCGGCGCCCTCCTCGGTGTGTGCCCGCAGCACGGAGAGCGCCCCGTAGGCGGAGGCGGCCATGACCACGTAGACACCGATCATGGCCAGGAACCCGTTGATCACGTCGTCACCGGCGTCGCCCAGGATCGCCGCCAGGTCGGGGTTGCCGTCCAGCATCTCCCGAACCTGCGATGCCAGGGTGCCGAAGGCGTAGGCGAAGGCGAACACCGCCACCGTCCAGGCCAGGATCGCCCCGCGCTGCTGGTGCAGGTGCAGGGTGAGGGGCCCCGACAACAGCCGACCGGCCTGCGGCCTGCCGGGGCGGGAGGCCACGAGCCCGGCGCCCACGTCGCGACGGCCCGCCAGGACGTGGGAGACGGCCAGCAGCACCAGGACGACCACCCCGTACAGGGCCAGCGGTTCCCAGCGCAGGTCGACGAAGGGACGCGTCTGTTGCACCCACGCGAACGGTGAGAACCAGGACAGAGGGGTGCCGCCCCGCTCCTCGATGTCGCCCACCACCCGCACCATGTACAGCACGCCCACGGCCAGGAACGCGAGCCCCGAGGCGGAGCGCGCGTGCTCCGACACCTGGGCGCAGACCGAGGCGATCGCCCCGAAGGTGATCCCGGCCAGCGCCACTCCCAGCCCGTAGGCGGCCGAATCGGCGACGGAGAGGCCGTAGGCGGTCATCGCCGCGGTGACCAG
This sequence comes from Nocardiopsis sp. B62, assembly GCF_018070675.1. NCBI lineage: Bacteria > Bacillati > Actinomycetota > Actinomycetes > Streptosporangiales > Nocardiopsidaceae > Nocardiopsis > Nocardiopsis sp. B62. Next base: position 29,617 of record NZ_JAGPXK010000024.1, read on the forward strand.
GCCGCCGACGACCAGGTTGACCAGGGAGAGCGTGAGCAGGGCGGCAGTGGTCTGCGCGGCAGAGCCCACGACCCCGGCGCGCAGGAGTTCGGTCCGGCCGCTCTCCTCCTCGGCCCGGGTGTGCCGGACCACGTGCAGGACGCTCATGACGGCGAGGGCCAGGAGGAGGCTCATGGTCAGCTCGTTGACCAGCATCCGGCTGAGCGTGTAGTCGTCCACGCCGTAGCCGGGCCCGCCGAAGACGACGCCGGTGGGCGTCTCGATCAACTGCGCGCGGGCCTGGCGCTCCTCCTGGCTGGTGAAGGTGTCGTCGAGCGCGGGGATGCTGGCGGCGGTCGTCCCGGCCAGGGCCACTGTCCACACGGCGAGCCGGACGCGGTCGCGGCGCAGCGCGAACCGGGTCAGGGTCCAGGTTCCGGTGAGGGCGCTCATGCCGGGTCACCCGCGCCGTTGGGGGAGCCGAGTTCGTCGCCGTAGTGGCGCAGGAACAGCTCCTCCAGGGACGGCGGGTTGCTCACGAGCGAACGCACGCCCAGGTCGGTGACCCGCCTGAGGACGTCGCCCATGTGGTCGTGGTCGACGGCGAGGGACACCGTGCGCCCCCTGACCGCCAGGTCGTGCACGCCGGTCAGACCGGAGAGCGCCGACGGGTCGCCCTCGACCTCGGCCCGGACCGTGGAGCGGGTCAGGTGGCGCAGCCGGTCCAGGGAACCGGACTCCACGGTCCGGCCCCGGCGGATGATCGTCACGGTGTCGCAGAGCTTCTCGACCTCGGACAGGATGTGGCTGGAGAGCAGGACGGTGCGCCCCTCCTCCTTGACCTCCCGCACGCAGTTGGTGAACACCGTCTCCATGAGCGGGTCCAGCCCCGAGGTCGGCTCGTCGAGGACGAGGAGTTCGGCGGTGGAGGCCAGCGCCGCCACCAGGGCCACCTTCTGCCGGTTGCCCTTGGAGTAGGTGCGGGCCTTCTTGGTGGGGTCGAGCTCGAAGCGCTCCAGGAAGGCCTGCTTGCGGCGGGTGTCGAGACCGCCGCGCAGCCGCCCCAGCAGGTCGATGGCCTCACCGCCGGTGAGGTTGGGCCACAGCGAGACGTCACCGGGCACGTAGGCCAGGCGGCGGTGCAGGGTCACCGCCTCCTTCCACGGGTCGCCGCCGAGCAGGCGTACCGAGCCGGAGTCGGATCTGATCAGGCCGAGCAGGACCCGGATGGTCGTGGACTTGCCAGCGCCGTTGGGGCCGAGAAAGCCGACCACCTGGCCGGTCTCCACGGTGAGGTCGAGCTTGTCCAGGGCCCTGAACCGGCCGAAGGACTTGTCGAGGCCACGGACCTCGACGGCGTTCGTTGGTGACATGGTCTGCTCCTCGTGGTGGTGCGGGGTCAGATGTCGTTGCCGTCGCCGCCGGTGTCCTGGGCGGTTGTGGGAGGGGCGCTGTCGGTGGCCGAGAGGTAGGCGTCCAGCAGGGAGGTGTCGGCCAGCACCGGTTCGCTGTAGGTCTCCAGGACGGCGAGCATGTGCTCCGCCATCCAGGTGTGGAAGACCCGCCGGTAGTCGACGTCGGGCCCGGGATGGCGCAGGCGCACGTGGAGCAGGAGCGAGCCGAGCGCCGAGGAGACCGCCCAGCGTGCCCGGCCCGCCGGGTCCCGGCTCGGGCGGACGGCGCCCGCCTCCTCCGCCACGGCCATGTAGCGCTCGGCGTCCTCGACCATCAGGTCGTACATCGACACCGCGAGGGGGCCGCCTGCCTGGAGGGCGTGCAGGACGTACCCCAGGATCGGCGCGTACTGGTCGGTCTCGGCCAGCTGTTGCAGGAAGGTCTGCTGCGCGGGCTCGGCGAACGCCTCCCCCTTGAGTTCGTTGATGACGCCCCGCACGTGGTCGTCGCAGGCCTGGCGGAGCCGGGCCTTGCTGCCGAAGTGGTGGATGACCAGTCCGGGGGAGACTCCCGCGTGGTCGGCGATGGTGCGTACCGAGACGCCGAAGCCGTGCTGGCCGAAGCACGCGACGGCAGAGTCGCGGACCCGGGCTCGTGCGGTCAGGTCTTCCGAAGGGGCTGAACTCATGTTCAATAGATTAAACGCGTGTTTAGTCGCTCCGCAAGGGGGTGCCCGGGATCCGGGCGTACACTCGGGGCACGTTCGGGACCGGCAGCCGGTCCGGTTCCCAGGTCACGAGGGGGAAGTTCGATGGTGCAGGTCGCGGTCGCCCAGTTCGCGCCGGGGCAGGACAAGGCGGAGAACCAGCGCTCGGTCGCGGAGCTCACCGCGCGGGCGGCCGGACGGGGCGCGCGGGTCGTCCTGTTCCCCGAGTACACGATGTTCACCGCCCCACGCACCGACCACCGCTTCGTGGAGGCCGCCGAACCCCTGGACGGCCCCTTCCTGGCAGACGCCGCCGACACCGCCCGACGCGAGGGCGTGTACCTGGTGCTGGGCGTGAACGAGGCAGGGGAGCCGGGCTCCGCCCACTTCACGAACACACTGGTCGCGCTCTCGCCGGAGGGGAAGCGGGTCGCGCTCTACCGCAAGATCCACCTCTACGACGCCTTCGGGGCGCGGGAGTCGGACGTGGTCGCCCCCGGGCCGATCGACGACCCGGAGACCTTCACCGTGGACGACGTGGTCTTCGGCCTCCAGACCTGCTACGACCTGCGCTTCCCCGAGGTGACCCGGCGGATCGCCGACGCCGGCGCGCACGTGGTGCTGCTGGCCGCGCAGTGGGTGCCGGGGCCCCTCAAGGAGGACCACTGGCGCACACTGGCCCGGGCGCGCGCCATCGAGAACACGGTGTACGTGGTCGCCTCCGGGCAGGCCGCACCCACTGGTGCGGGCGGCAGCACGGTGGTCGACCCGATGGGGACCGCGCTGGCGTCCCTGGGAGAGCAGACCTTCGAGGTGACCTCGGCGGAGGTTTCGGCCGAGCGTGTGGAGGCGGTGCGTGTCACGAATCCGGCGCTGTCCCTGCGCCGATTCTCGGTGATTCCGCACGCCCGGGACTGAGTCCCAGCTCTGTACGGGCCGGTACATATCCGGCTCATCGTATAAAAGACCATCAATGAACTGGGGTCTTCCCAGCGTTCGTCACTTAGGGTTATGATCTCCCTGCACGGAGTGATTTAGATCGGTCCGGACCCTTCCAGGCGCCGATAGCTTCTGATTCAATTAAGAGCCGGTAACTATCGGCCCGCCAGACTGTCCTAAACCACGGGGGGAGCAAGGACATTGCGCGGAACGAGCACGATGTGCGAACGGGACACGAGGCCTGACGCCGCATCCGAGATCCACGTCTACGACCCGAGCTGGCTCAGTGGGGCGCAGTGCATGGGGGATGCCTGCGTCGTCTGCCACGTCAAGTGGCCCCGGCCCCGCCGGGTCCTGGGCGAGCTGCCGGACGGCAGCCAGGTGTACGGATGTGACGAGTGCGCGGGGATGATCGGCCACCAGCCGGTCTCCGCCAGCGGGTCGCTGATCGCGGCACGCTAGGTGGTGACGGCGGTGGAGACGGTCGCGCTCCGGGTCCAGGGGGAGTCTTGAGGACCCGGAGCGCTTCCGTTGACGCACCCGCTTCCATGGGGAGGAGGGGAATTGAGCACGTCCATCCAGGATGGTCTCTCGTGGCACGCGCTGTCCGCGGCCCGCGCCCCGCAAGGGGGCGCCGGTGACCCACGATACTCCGTGTGGCCCGCCGTAGACGGTCAGTGAGAGACATCCGTCGTTATTTCGACGGGCCCGGGGCTACCCGTTGACGGGAAAGCCCAGGTCGACGCCGCCCTGGGGGCGCTGTCCCGGGTCGGTCCACCGGGCCGTGACCGCCTTGGTGCGGGTGTAGAAGTGGACACCCTCGGTGCCGTGCGCGTGCGAGTCCCCGAACAGCGACTGCTTCCAGCCGCCGAAGGAGTAGTACGCCATCGGTACCGGGATGGGCACGTTGATCCCCACCATCCCCACCTCGATCTCGTTCTGGAAGCGCCTGGCGGCGCCGCCGTCGTTGGTGAAGATCGCGGTCCCGTTGCCGTAGGGGTTCTCGTTGACCAGCCGGACCGCCTCGTCGTAGTCGCCCACGCGGACCACGCTCAGCACCGGGCCGAAGATCTCCTCGCGGTAGCAGGACATCCCGGGGTCGACGTGGTCCAGGACCGAGGGCCCCAGCCAGAAGCCGTCCGCCGCACCGCCCAGCACGGGGTGGACCCGGCCGTCGATCGCCAGGGTGGCCCCCTCGCGGACCCCCGACTCCAGGTAGGAGGCCACCTTGTCGCGGTGCTCCCGGGTGACCAGCGGACCCATCTCACTGCGATCGTCGTCGCCGGGGCCGACCCTCAGGCGCGAGACCCGCTCACGGATACGCTCCAGCAGGTCGTCGGCGACCGAGTCCACCACCGCCACCGCCGAGATGGCCATGCAGCGCTCGCCAGCCGAACCGAACCCGGCCGAGACCGCCGAGTCCGCCGCCAGGTCGAGGTCCGCGTCCGGCAGCACCACCATGTGGTTCTTGGCGCCGCCCAGGGCCTGGACGCGCTTGCCGTGCTCGGCGGCGTTGCGGTACACGTACTTGGCGATCGGTGTGGAGCCGACGAAACTGACCGCGGCCACGTCCGGGTGCTCCAGGATCGCGTCCACCGCGACCTTGTCCCCGTGCACGACGTTGAACACGCCGTCGGGCAGCCCCGCCTCGGCCCACAGCTCAGCCAGGACCAGCGACGCGGACGGGTCCTTCTCGCTGGGCTTGAGCACGAACGTGTTGCCGCAGGCGATCGCCACCGGGAACATCCACATCGGGACCATCGCCGGGAAGTTGAACGGCGTGATCCCGCTGACCACCCCCAGCGGCTGGAGGATCGAGTAGGCGTCCACCCCGGTGGACACGTTCTCGGAGTACCCGCCCTTGAGCAGGTGGGGAATACCGCAGGCGAAGTCCACGACCTCCAGGCCGCGCGCCACCTCGCCCTGGGCGTCGGAGAAGACCTTGCCGTGCTCGGAACTGACGACCGACGCCAGCCGGTCGCTGTTGGCGCGCAGCAGTTCCCGGAACCGGAACAGGATCTGGACCCGCCTGGAGAGCGAGGTGTCGCGCCAGCCCGGGAAGGCTGCCCTGGCCGCCGCCACGGCCGCGTCGACCTCCTCCGTTCCGGCGAGGGCCACCGTCCCGGTGACCGCGCCGGACGCCGGATTGTAGATGTCACCGGTCCGCTCAGCGGGCCCCTCATGGGCGCCGCCGCCGATCCAGTGGGTGACGTGCTTGCTCATGCTTCCTCTTCCTGGTGGCGCGGGCTTCAGGCGTGGTCGGCGACGGCGCGGACGGCGTCCAGCAGGATGTCGCGGCCCTCCGCCGCCTCCTCGGTCGACAGGTTCAGCGGCGGGGCCATGCGCAGCACGTTGCCGTGGACGCCCCCCTTGCCCACCAGCAGACCGCGCTCGCGGGTGGCCTCCAGCACCTTCCCCGCCAGCGGTGAGGACGGCGCGCCCGTGGTCGGGTCCACCATCTCGATGGCGAACATCAGGCCCTTGCCGCGCACGTCCCTCACGCAGTCCAGCTCGCGCAGCGCCCGCAGACCCTCGACAACGGTGGTGCCCTGACGGAGCGCGTTGCCCTGGAGGTCATGCTCCAGCACGTAGTCCAGGGTGGCCCCGGCCGCGGCCATGGACACCGGGTTGCCGCCGAAGGTGGCCACTCCCAGGGCCGTCAGGCCGTCCATGAGGTCGCCGCGCGCCACCACGCCGCCCACCGCGAAGCCGTTGCCCAGCCCCTTGGCGAAGGTCATGGCGTCAGGGGTGACCCCGTGGTTGCCGATCCCGAAGAAGCTGGTCCCGGTCCGGCCCCACCCGGTCTGCACCTCGTCGGAGACGAACAGGATGCCGTGCTCGTCGAGGACCTCCTTGTAGGCGGCGTACAGGCCGTCGGGGGGCATGGCGAACCCGCCCACGCCCTGGACCGGCTCCGCGATCAGGCAGGCCACGTTGGGCGCCGCGGTGTCCAGGACCTCGCGCAGGTCGGCCACGCAGACGTCGATGTACTCCTGCTCCGTGAGGTTCCGGAACGCGGGTGAGGAGTGGTCCGTGCCGTGCAGGTAGTGGACGTTGAGGGGGGAGAGCGAGGAGTTCTTCCAGGCACGGTTGCCGGTGACCGCGACGGTCCCGAAGGACCGTCCGTGGTAGCTGCCGCGTACGGCCAGGACCTCGTCGCTGCCGCGCGCGTGCGTGGCCAGCAGCAGCGCGGTCTCGTTGGCCTCGGTTCCGGAGTTGGTGAAGAAGACCTTGGCGTCGGGGATGCCGGACAGCCGGGCGATCTTCTCCGCCAGCTCGACCTGTGAGCGGATGAGGTAGAGGGTGGAGGTGTGGACGACGCCCTTGGCGAGCTGGCGTTCCACCGCCTCGCGGACCTCGGCGACGTCGTAGCCGAGCATGTTGGTCACGATGCCGGTGAAGAAGTCCAGGTAGGTGCGGCCTTCGGCGTCCGTGACCCGGGCGCCCTTTCCGCTCACGATCTCCAGCGGGGACTCGTAGTACAGGGGCAACCAGGAGGGCATGACCGCGCGGTGGCGCGCAAGGAGTTCCGACATGCCCCCAGTGTCCCCAGGGCCCGGGGGCTTGGCCAGGATCACCATGTTGACAACATGCTGGTCGGCCTTACAACGTGTAAAGCATACGTCGGACGGTCCCGCCGGAGCTCACGAGTCGGCGCCACCAGCACGATGTAAGCACTACGCCCTCGAATCTGACAGAGCGTCCTAGACTGTCGCCTGTGCTTCCCACCCTTGCCGAGGTCCTCCAGCTTCCCGCCCTCCAGAAGGCCAGGCCCCGAGTGGTGGCCGGTTCCGAGTACCTGGACGTGGCCGTGCGCTGGGTCCACATCGCGGAGGTCACCGACCTCGCCCACCTGTTGCGCGGTGGTGAGCTGGTGCTCAGCACCGGGATCGCCATGCCCGACGACCCCGACGCCCTGCGGCGCTACATCGAGGACATCGCCGACGCCGGTGTCAGCGGGATCGCCGTCGAGCTCGGTCGCAAGTACCACGCCGAACTCCCGAAGGCCTTCCTCGACGCCGCCCGCGACGCCCGCATCGCGGTCATCCTCCTCGACCGCGAGGCCCGCTTCGTCGAGATCACCGAGGCCGTGCACATCCGGGTGGTCAACGAGCAGCTGGAGGAGCTGCGCGAGTCCGAGAAACTCCACTCGGTCTTCACCCAGCTGTCCGTGGAGGGCGCCGACGTCGGGCAGATCCTGCACGAGGTGGCCCAACTCTCCGGCTGCCCGGTGGTCCTGGAGAACCTCACCCACCAGGTCCTGGCCTGCGACCTCAACGGGGAGGACCCCGGAACCCTGCTGACCGCCTGGGAGAGCCGGTCGCGCGCGATCCGTACCGGAACCCGGACCGTCCACGCGCCCGCCTCGGGCTGGTTGGTCACGACGGTCGGCGCCCGGGGGCAGGACTGGGGGAGGCTGATCCTCATCACCGGGGCCACCCCCACGGCCAGACAGACCATGCTCATCGAACGGGCCGCCACCACCCTGGCGCTGGGACGGCTGCTGGAGCGCCACCAGGAGAGCCTGGAACGCCAGACCCACCGCACGATCATCGCGGGCATCATCGACCGCGCCTACTCCGACCCGGAGGAGGCCCTGGTCCGGGCCCGCGCCGTGGGTGTGCCCCTGCACAACCGCGAGATGGTCGGCCTGGTCCTGCGGCTGCGCGAGAGCGGGACCGGGCTGGCCGCGCAGGCCCGTCTGTCCGACACCGCCGAGGGCGCCGCCCGCGCCTGTCGCGAACTCCGACTGCCCGCGCTGGTGGGCTCCCTCGACGACCTGCGCGTGGGCATCCTGCTCGCCCTGCCGGACCGCAGGCGCCTGGACGCCACACTGCACCTGCTGGCGGACCGGGTCCGTGGCGCCGTGGGGGACGCGGCGGTGCTCGCGGTGGGGTCGGCCGCAGACGACGTCCGCGAGGTGCGCCGGTCGTTCCTCGAGGCCCGACAGGTGGGCGACGTGGCGATCAAGCAGAGCGACCGGCGCCCCTTCTACCGCCTGCCCGACCTGCACCTGCGCGGACTGCTGCACCTGTTCCGCGACGACGAGCGCCTCCAGACCTACGTGGAGCGCGAGCTGGGGCCGCTTCTGGACCACGACGCCCGGCACGGCGGCGACCTCGCCGACATGCTCCGCCACTACCTGGGCGCGGGGCGCAACAAGGCGCTGGCCGCGAGTCGGGCGCACCTGTCCCGGCCCGCCTTCTACGAACGGCTGCGCCGGATCGCCAACGTGCTCGACGCCGACCTGGAGTCGGTGGAGACCTGCCTGTCCCTCCACGTGGCCCTGCTGTCACTGGACTCGGTCAGGGACCAGCAGTAGGGGAGTCCCACGTTCGGCACCTGTTCGTCACACCGGTGCAGTACGTTGGATTCCGTTGTGAATCTCCATCTTGACAAGGGATTCCTGATTTTGACGCGTGGAGGACCCCAGTGACCGAGCACCTTGACCCCGGACCCGCACGACGGGTCAACGGGGTGGTGTTGGACGAGACGGCCAAGCGCATCATCGAGGTCCTCCAGCAGGACGGACGCCTGTCCTACGCGGCCATCGGCAAGACCGTGGGCCTGTCGGAGGCCGCCGTACGCCAGCGCGTGCAGCGCCTCCTGGAGTCCGGGGTGGTCCAGGTGGTGGGCGTCACCGACCCCATGACACTGGGCTTCGAGCGTCAGGCGATGATCGGCGTGCGCACCAGCGGCGACCTCAACGCCGCCGCCGACGCCGTCTCCGAGCTGGCGGGCGTCGAGTACGTGGTCATCACGGCGGGCTCCTTCGACCTCATGGTCGAGGTCGTCGCCGAGGACGACGCCCGCCTGCTCGACATCCTCGCCGCGATCCGCGCCGTGGAGACCGTCGAGAGCACCGAGACCTTCCTCTACCTCAAGCTGCGCAAGCAGACCTACGCGTGGGGAACCAGGTAGGAGAAGCGGTTCTGCCCTCTTGGGCCTGCGCTTCGCTTCGGCCCGTGTTCGGCGCCTTTGCGGAGGAACCTTCGGTGTCTGCGGTGTGATGGCTCGTTCCTCGCGATCCCACCTGCGCCACCTGGCCGTGTCCGCGCCCCGCCCGGCTCACCGCGGTCCCGGGACCCCGGTGACCTCCATGCCCAGCAGTTCCGCGGCCAGAGTCTTGCCGTGGGTGTCCAGGTACAGGGACGTGGTGACCGTGTCGTCGGAGGCCCGCGCGCACACCAAGATCAGGGCGTGCACGTTGTCCATGCGGTGCACGGTGACCGGACCGCGAAAGCGCTCGCCCAACTCGGCGCGGACCCGCTCGGGCGTCAGCTCCCCAAGGAGCACCGGGTACCAGCGGGGGTCACGGGCGACGACGGAGATCGTGTTGAGGTTGCCCTTGTCCCCGGCTCTGGCGGTGGCGATCTCGTACAGCGGGACGCTCATCGCCGCTCCTCTCCGAACCAGCTGACCGCCGGTTCCACGTGCTCTCGTGCGATGGTGCTCGACAGGATGCCCACGACCTCACCGCTTCGGGTCCGTACCCCGCCCCCTCCGGCGGGGCCGCAGGTGTACAGGGCGGTGACCTCCTCCTCCACGGCCTGGGCCCCCGCCCGGTCCGTGCTCAGGGCGGCGACACGCAGTCGGCACTCCGAGAATGCCGCGTCGTCGTGCCCGGACCCCGCCCCGATCAGGTCGACCCGGCTGCGAACCCGGTCTCCCAGGCGTTCGCGGACCACCTCCCCGGCGAGCCTGGCCCGTGCCACGGCGCCGGGCCCCGTGTAGGAGATCTCCCCCTCGCCTCGGTATCCGGCCCGGTAGCCCACGCTGACCTTCAGTGTCCGGGGCCGCGCGAAGCCGCGCGCCCCGTCCACGAGGACGCGGTCCCCGCCCAGCTCCCGCAGGCGCACGCCCGTCATGTCCAGGGAGACGTCCGGGGTCAGGTAGGCCCGTGGGTCGGTCACCTCGTAGGTGAGCTGCTCAGTGACGGTCATGCGGTCGACCCTGCCGCCCGTCCCCGGGAGTTTGGTGACCACGGCACGGCCGTCGCCGTCGACCTCCGCCAGCGGGAACCCCAGGTCGGCAAGGCCCGCCACGTCCTTGCGGCCCGGATCGGCGAAGTACCCGCCGGTCAGCTGGCCCGCGCACTCCAGCAGGTGGCCCACCAGCGTCCCCGCCGCCAGCAGTCCCTCGTCCGACGGGTCCCAGCCGAGGTCGTGGACGAGCGGAGCCAGGAACAGCGAGGGATCGGCGGCCCGGCCCGCGACGACCACGTCGGCCCCGCCGCGCAGGGCGGGCAGCAGGGCCTCCGCTCCCAGGTAGGCGTTGGCGGAGACGAGTTCCCCGTGGGACTCCAGCGGCTCCCCGTCCTCCCAACAGGGCGCGGACGGGTCGATCCTGTCCAGGACGTCGTCGCCGGAGACGGCGGCCACGGTGGTCGGCAACCCCAGAGAGGCGGCCAGTTCCGCGGCCATCGCCCCGGCGGCCACCGGGTCGGCGGCGCCCGCGTTCGTGACCAGCCTCGTGCCCCGACGGTGCAGGGGTTCCAGGAGGAGTTCGAGGCGGCGGCGGAGCATCGGGTCGTAGCCCGGCCCCGAGCCCTCGGACGCGCGCAGGGAGGCGAGCGAGACCGTTCGCTCACCCAGGCACTCCAGGACGAGTGTGTCGAGCGCACCCCGCTCGACCAGGTCGACGGCGGGTTGGAGTCGGTCGGAGGCGAATCCCGCGCCGCAGCCGATCCGGGTGCCAGGGGTCACGTGTTGCTCCTTCGGGTTCGCGCGGACCATCGGTTCGCGGGGTGTGCGGGCGTTGGCGGGGGCCGGTCACGCCGCCCACGGCAGGATGACGCCCATGGCGACGGCGGACCCGAAGACCACCAGGCTCACCAGCCAGGCCCAGGGGAACAGGAACCGGATGTGGGTGCCGATGGGGACCCCGGAGAGGCCGACCAGCAGGTAGAAGGAACCGGTCATCGGGCTGATCGGGAAGCCGACGGTCTCCTGGCCGGTGATCGAGGCCTGCGCGACGTCGATCGGGGCGACACCGAACTCGCCTCCCACGGCGGCCAGCACGGGCATGACGGCGAAGTAGTAGGCGTCCGGACCGAAGACGAGGCTCATGGGGACGGCCAGCACGCCGATCAGCAGGGGCAGACCGGGTCCGAGGAAGTCGGGCATGGCCCCGGTCATCGACACCGCCATCGCCTCGATCATGCCGCTCTCCTCCATGACTCCGAGGAAGGCCCCGGCCGCCAGGAGGGTGCTGGCCATGAGGATCGCCCCGCGAGCGTGGTCGTTGATCCTCTCGGTCTGGGCCGACATCCCCGGGTAGTTCACGGCCAGCGCGATGACGAGGGCGATCATGAACACCAGCTCCGGGGGCATCACCCCCGAGATGAGAGTGGCGACGGCGGCCAGGGTGAGCGCGGCGTTCAACCAGTACAGGCGGGGGCGCAGAAGCTCCGGACGCTCCGACTCGTACTCGGCGGGCGCGGCCACCCGAGGGGCGTCGTCACCGGCCGCGCCGCCGGACGGACCGCCGGACGAGCCAGCGGACGGGCCGACCCCGGCGCCGACCGGACGCCCCGCGGCCGTCGTGCGCAACCGGTTCCGCTCGCGCACACCCAGGTAGTACGCGATGAGCAGGCACGTGACCATGCCGATGAGCTGGGCCGGGATCAGAGGGACCCACAGGTCGTTGGCCGGGATGCCGCTCGCCGTGGCCGCTCTCGCAGTGGGGCCGCCCCAGGGGAGGATGTTCATGATCCCCGCCCCGAGTCCCGTGAGCGCGGCGAGTACCACCCGGCGCATCCCCAGCGCGTCGTAGAGGGGGAGCATCGCCGGGATCGTGATGAGGAACGTGGTCGCGCCGGCGCCGTCGAGATGGGCCACCATCGCCAGGACCACCGTGGCCACGGCGATGGTCACCGGGTTGTCTCCGGCGAACCTCAGGACTCGGCGCACGATGGGGTCGAAGAGCCCGGCGTCGCGCATCACCCCGAAGTAGAGGATCGCGAAGACGAACATGGCGGTGGTGGCGGCCACCCCGGTGATGCCTGCGGACACGAAGGAACCGACCTCGCCGGGACCGAAGCCCATCACGAGGGCGGCGGCGACGGGCACGCCAGCCAGGGCCACGACCGCGCCCACGCGGTTGGACAACAGCAGCACGAGCACGACCGTGATCGTCGCGAATCCCATGGCGGTCAGCATCTGGAACGCTCCTCGGAAACGGGGGGTGAGAGTGACCTGCGGCACTCTCGCTCATGTTTCCGTGACGTTTCCTTGAGTGTCCAGCATTAACAAAGCAAGGAGCTATGCTCTCGGAGCATGGACCTGACGCTGAGGGAGTTGTCGGTCTTCGCGACCGTCGCCAGGCACGGGAGTTTCACCGCCGCCGCCGACACGCTGCACGTCGCGCAGTCCTCGTTGAGCCGGACCGTGATGGCGATGGAGCGCAACCTGCGCGTCCGACTGCTCGAACGCACGACCCGGAACGTGCGGTGCACGGCGGAGGGCGCCGAACTCCTCGCCGTGGCCGAGCGCCTGCTCGCCGCCCACCGTGCGGAGATGAACGGACTCGAACGCTTCCTGCGCGGCACCCGGGGCACCGTCGTCGTGGCGACACTGCCCTCGGTCGCGGCCGCACTGCTGCCAGCGGTGATCGCGCGCTTCCGAGCCTGCGCCCCCGAGATCGACGTCCACGTCCTGGACGGCATGGCGGGCAGCGCGATCGAGCGCCTGCGGGCGGGGGAGTGCGACATGGCGCTGGTGGCCGCCCAGAGCCCGCAGGAGGGACTGCGGGCACGGCCGCTGCTCAGGGACCGCTTCCTCGCGGTGGTGCCGTCCGGGCACCCGCTCGCGCGGCGTCCGGAACTCACCTGGGCCGACCTCGCCCCGGAACCCTTCATCGTGACCGGCGGGGACTCCAGCGTCCGCCCGGTCACGGACACCGCCTTCCGGAGCGCGGGGCTCCGGCCGGTGCGCACCATCGAGGCGGGCAACATCTCCACCGTGGGCGGCCTGCTCTCCGCGGGCCTCGGTGTCGCCGCGCTCCCCGCGCTGTCCCGGATCCTCATGAGCTTCGCCGACCACGTGTGCCTGCCACTCGGCGCACCCGCCGTCGAACGGAGGGTCGACGTGATCGTCCATGGGGAGCGACGCATGGGACGGGCGGCCGAGGCCTTCCTGGACCTTCTGCTGCGGATGCGTGCCGAGGACCACCCCCTCCCGGAGGGGGTGGCCTGGGTGGCGGACCCCGCCTGACGGCCGAGGCCGGACCGGTGGGCGTCCGCCGAACCCGCCCTACACCCCGGCCAGGGCCTCCTCCAGGATGTCCAGGCCCTCACGGAGGAGGTCGTCCCCGATGACCAGCGGCGGCAGCATCCGGATCACGTTGCCGTAGGTGCCCGCGCTCAGCAGGACCAGGCCCCGGGAGTGGCAGTGCCTCAGCACCTGGGCCACGGCCTCGGAGTTGGGCTCCTTGCCGTCACCGACCAGCTCGATGGCGACCATCGCCCCACGGCCGCGCACGTCGCCAACGACGTCGAAGCGGTCGGCGAAGGAGCGGAGGCGGTCCAGCATGAGCGCGCCGATCTCGCGGGCCCGGCCGGTGAGGTCCTCGGTCTCGATGACCTCCAGCGAGGCCAGCGCGGCGGCGCAGGCCGCCGGGTTGCCGCCGTAGGTGCCGCCCAGCCCGCCGCCGTGCACGGCGTCCATGAGCTCGGCCCGGCCGGTCACCGCCGCCAGCGGCAGGCCGCCCGCGATGCCCTTGGCCGTGGCGATCAGGTCCGGCACGATCCCCTCGTGGTCGCAGGCGAACATGTCGCCGGTGCGCGCGAAGCCGGTCTGCACCTCGTCGGCGACGAACACGATCCCGTTGGCGCGGCAGAACTCGACCAGCGCGGGCAGGAACCCGGGGGCGGGCTCGATGAAGCCGCCCTCACCCTGGATGGGCTCGATGACCATCGCGGCCACGTTCTCGGCGCCGATCTGCTTGACAACCTGGTCGATCGCGGCGGCCGCGGCCTCGGGTCCGCAGTTCTCGGGACCGGTCGGCCAGCGGTAGGCGTAGGCCATGGGCAAGCGGTGGATCTCTCCCGCGAACGGACCGAAACCCTGCTTGTAGGGCATGTTCTTCGCGGTCAGGCCCATGGTGAGGTTGGTGCGGCCGTGGTAGGCGTGGTCGAACACCACGACGGCCTGCCGCCCGGTGGCGCTGCGCGCGATCTTGACGGCGTTCTCCACCGCCTCCGCGCCCGAGTTCAGCAGGATGGACCGCTTCTCGTGGTCGCCCGGGGTGACCCGGTTGAGCGCCTCGCAGACCTCCACGTAGGCCTCGTACGGGTTGACCATGAAACAGGTGTGCGTGAAGCGGCCGAGCTGCTCGGCGGCGCGCTCGACCACCCGCGCGTCGGCGTTGCCGACGTTGGTCACCGCGATACCGGATCCGAAGTCGATCAGCGCGTTGCCGTCGACGTCCTCGACGATGCCGCCTCCCGCGCGCTCCACGTACACCGGCAGCACGCTGCCCACGCCCTGGGCGACGGCGGCGGACCGGCGCTTCTGGATCTCGCGGGACTTGGGGCCGGGGATCTCGGTGACGATCCGGCGGGACTGGACGACCTCGGTCTGTGCCATGCGGCTGCCTCCTTGTGCGCGGGTGGTGCGACTGTGCGGACGGGCAAGACACTAGAGCGCCCTGAACCGGACACCCATGGACACAGTGGATAATCAGGAGGGAGTCCTGTGCCATTGCGTCAGGGATGGGGCCGCAGGGAGGAGAGCTACGCGAGGGAGTCCGGATGCCGCCGACACTGGGGGCGCTGCTGCGCACGCCGAGTCTGCGTCTGCGCCTGCTGACCGGGCAGGACCGCACGCACCGCCAGGTGGAGTGGGTCGCCGTCAGCGAGCTGGCCGACCCCACCCCCTATCTGGCCGGGGGAGAGCTGGTGCTCACCACCGGTGTGCGGTGGGTTGACCGCCTCCCCGACCTGCGCGCCTACGTGGGCCGCCTGGCCGAGCGCGACATCGCCGGGATCGGCTTCGGCGCGGCGGTCAACTTCGACCACACCCCCGAGGAACTCGTCGATGCCGCGGAGGAGTTCGGGGTGGCCCTCGTGGAGGTCCACCGCCTGACCCCGTTCATGGCGGTCGGCAAGGAGGTCTCCCGGCTGCTTGCCCAGGAGGAGTACGAGGGCCTGAACCGGGCCTTCGCCGCCCAGCGCGCGCTCACCCGGGCCGCGCTCACCGGTGCCCCCGCCGTTGTGGACCGTCTCGCTCGCGAACTCGGCGGCTGGGTGCTGCTGCTCTCCCCGGACGGCGCGGTTCGGCACGCGGCCCCCGGGTCGGCCGCCGCCCGCGCCCCCGGGCTGGCCGACGAGCTCGCCCGGCTGCGCGGCGCGGGACCCCGGGCCAGTGTCTCGGTGGCCTCGGAGGGCGACCGCGTCTCCGTCCAGCCCCTGGCCACGAGTGGCCGGGCGCGGGGGTTCCTGGCGGTCGGCGGGGTCCGGGTATCCGGATCCGACGACCGCACCCTGGTCAACGCGGCGGTGTCCCTGCTCTCCCTCGAACTCGAACGGCCCTCGCCCGGGCCGGGCTCCGGGGTGCGCTCGGCCGTGCTCACGGCGCTGCTCGACGGCGCCCTCGACCCGGTGCACCCGGGCGCGGCCGACCTGCGGGCGGTGCTGCCCGCCGAGCCCGTGGTGGTGGCTGTCGGCGCGGCGCTTCCGGACGGGCCCCGCCCCGAGGGAGTCCTGGTGGCCGGGCACGAGGGCCGTACGGTGGTGCTGGCCGCGGCGGCCACCGACGCCGCGGTGTTCGGGGAGGTGCTGGCGGGGCCGGTCGGCGTGAGCGCCCCTGTCGGTTACCCGGACCTGGCAGCCGCCCGTTCCCAGGCCGAACGCGCGCTGGCCGCCGCCACCGAGGAGGAGAGCGGCCTCCAGCGCTACGACCAGCTCCCGGGCGGCCTCCTCGGTCTGCTGGACACCCCCGCCGGGGCCCGGCTGGCCGACGACCTGCTGGCCCCGATCGACCAGCAGCGGGCCGCGCCCGAACTCCTCGCCTCGCTGCGTGCCTACCTGGCCGCCTCGGGCCGCTGGGACACCGCGGCCGAGCGGCTGGGCGTGCACCGGCACACCCTGCGCTACCGGATGCGGCGCATCCGGGAACTGCTCCCCGGCGACCTGGACGACCCGGACCACCGCACCGAACTCTGGATCGCGCTGCGTGTGCGCGAGGGCCGTCACTGACACCGGCTCGTCCGCTTCGGCACCGGACCGCCCCGGCACCGAGGGAAAGTGGCACCGGTTCCGGCGTTCGCCAGGTGGGGGCGCGGAAAATGCACCACAATGGCCCTGATAGCTGGGGGTAGTCATCCGATCACTTCTGGTCGGGTGGTCAGGGGGGCGTCGTGAGGTCACTACAGGACGACGAACAGATCGGTGGTCTGGGGTCCTACCCGACCACTGAGGGGCGGATCGCGGAGCGCGGCCGCGTGGCGAAGGGGATCGGCGCGGCGTCCCTGCGCTGGAAGACACCGGCGGACCAGGGCGGGGTCCGCTCCTTCCTGGCCTACCTGCGGGCCTGCCTGCGCCGCGAGTCCGTCCTCACCCACGTGGTGCGGGCCGAGCGGCTGAACACCGACACCTGCGCCTGTCTGCCAGCCGGTCCCGAACTGCTGTTCAGCGGAGCCAGGGACACGCTGCCCCCGCACCCCGAGAGCGGCAGGGTGACCCGCCTGGCCGTGCGGCACGGACAGGCGTTGCGCTACGGCTACCCCCTGGTGATCCTGGGCGAGGGCCCGGACCGCGTGGCCCTGCCCCTGCTCACCGTGGACGTCCGGGCCGTGGACGGGCCCGGGTCGGCGGGCGGGACCGGCCTGCCGGGCACCGGTCCGGGACCGCTGGTGCGTGCGGTGGGCAGGCCCGACGTCAACCCCGCCCTCCTCGCCCGGCTCGGCATCACCGATCCCGAGGACCTGTTCGAGCTGCGGGCACGGCTCCGCTCCGAGGCCCCCGACCCCACCCACCGGCCCGCCGCTGTCGCCGACCTCGCCGCCAAGGTGCGCACCCTGCTCACCCGGCTGGAGATCGAGCGGGTGGACGACATCGCGCCCCTCGGCACCCGGGGCAGGCCCCATCCGCTCATCCCCGGGGCGCACAACACGGCCGTGCTCTTCCGCGCGGGACCCTCGGGGCCGGGCGACGGGGGCGGGACCGAGCCGGGGGCCACGGAGGGGGTGCTCGCCGACCTCGACCCCACGGACCACCACGGACTCGACCCCGGTCTCATCCCCGGCACCGCGTTGGAGTCCCTGCTCGGCAGCGCCGCGCACGCCGCGCCCGCGGCCCGGGGCGCCGACCGCGCCAGGGGCTGGCCCGCTCCCGAAACCCCGCGGCGCGGTTCGCGCGCGCACCGTCGCGAGGCAGCGGACCGCGACCACAACCCCCCGCCGGTCCCGGTCTCGGCCACCGACCTCAGCCAGGCCCAGTACACGGTGCTGCGCGCCGCCATGCGCGATCAGCTCACCGCCGTGGCCGCCCCTCCCGGCAGCGGCGTCCACGACCTGGTCGACGCCCTGGTGCGCACCGCCGTCGCCAGCGGGCAGCGGGTCCTGGTGTGCGGCCGGACCGAGGCCGACCTCGACGCCGTCCTGGCCCGGGCGGAGACCGCCCCCGCGCACCCGGTCGTCCGCGCGGGCTGTGCCGGTGACCGCGCCGCCGAACGGTGGCAACTCACCCGCCTGCTGGCCCAACAGGCGGAGCCCACAGCGGCGACGGGGCCGACGCCCGCCGCTGAGGACGGCCCAGGCCACCGCGACGACCTGGTCGCCGCCTGGAACCGGGTCCGCCGGGTGTGGTCGGCCATGGACACACTCGCCGCGGACGGCCACGTCCTCGCCCATCTCGCCGAGGAGCGCGGCCGCAGCATCGCCCGGGGTTGGGCTCCCGAGACCCTCTTCACACCCGAGCACGGCGGCCCCGAGTACTGGCTGCACCGGGCCGAACGCGCCGCCGCCGGCGGTCTGGGCGGACTCCAGCACCGCGCCGCCGTCCGCCGTGAACTGGGTGTGGCCACCGATCCCGAGGGGCTGGACCAGCTCTGCGCCGTGGCCCGCCTGGAGAGCGAGTGGCGCGCGGCGGTGGACCGCAGGACCCGCTGCGCGCCCCTGAACGAACTCACCGAGGAGCTGGCCGACGCGTGGGTCCAGCACCGCCGTGCCAGCGCGGCCTGCCTGGCTTCGGTGACCGGCCCCCGCCTCCGGCGCGGCCGCACCTCCATCGAGAACCGCGTGGAGGCGCTCAACTGGCACCACGACGGCGGCTGGCCCGGTCCGGCCAACCTCCTGGACGCCCTGCCCGTGTGGGCCTGCCGCACCGACCAGGCCCGTGCCCTGCCCTCGGAGGCCGGGATGTTCGACCTGGTGGTCGTGGTGGGCGCTGAGCGGACCCGGGTCAGCGAACTGCTCCCCGTGCTCTACCGGGCCAACCGCGCGGTGGTGGCGGGCGACCCCGCCCACGCGGGCCCGGCCAGCGTGCTGGAACCCGAGGAGGAGCGGCGGGCCCTGGCCACCGCCGGGCTGGTCGCGGGCCAGCTCGACGACCGCGCGCTGCGGCACGGATCGGGTTCGGCGCTGCGGGCGGTGCGCGCGGCCACCACCACGACGCTCTGGCTGGACGAACACGACGGGGCCCCCGAGGACCTGGCCGCGGTCGCCTCCCGGCACTGCTACGGAGGGCGGCTCGTGGTTGAGGGCCCGCCCCGAGGAGCCGGGCGGCCCGCCTTCGAGTGGCGTGACGTCACGGGGGAGTGCGAGGCGGCTCCGGGGTCCTCCTACGTCAACCGGGAGGAGGCCTACCGGGTGGCCGTGGTCGTGGCCGAGCTCGACAGGGAGCTGCCCGCGGACAGCGGCCTCGCGGTGGTGGCACCCCTGCAACCGCAGGTGGCGCTGCTCCGCAGGCTTCTGCGCCAACGCCACCTGCGTCACCGGGTCCGGGTGGGCGGGCCCGACATGATGGACTCCGACACCGCCGCCGCAGACGTCACCGTGCTCTCCCCGATGCTCGTCGCCGGGGCCCCGGCCATCGCGGAGCGGCGGGTGCGCCAGATGACCCACCTGTGGTCGTCACTGCTCACCCGGACCAGCGAACGCCTCGTGGTGGTGGGTGACCGGGCGCACTGGTCCGGCGGTGACGGCCCCCTCGGCGACCTCCTCCGGGGGCGCTCCGGCCCGGGTGCCACCCCGGCCGGTACCGCTCTGGTGGACGCCCTGCGCACAGCCGGAACCGACGTGGCGGCGGGACGCCGCTTCCACGGGTGGACCGCCGACCTCGTGGTCAGCTACGGATCACGGCGCGTGGTCCTGCTGCTGGACGGAGAACCGGACGGCCCCTCGCTTCGCCGCCTGCTCACCAGGGGAGACGCGCTCAACGAGGTCACTGACGACCTCGTGGTGGTGGTCCCCGCCTGGCGCTGTCTCACCGATCCCCGGACGCTGGTGGAGGAGATCCTGTCCGCCTGCTGACGTCTCCTCCCGCCACCCGGTCGGGGGCGAGTGCCCGCGCCCTATCCTGGAACGACGGACACATGCTGACAGAAGGGGACACGGGTGCCTGAGGGTCACACGCTGCACCGGCTGGCCGCGCACTTCGAGAAGACCTTCGGCGGCGGCACGGTGAGGGCCAGCAGCCCCCAGGGGCGCTTCGCCGAGGGCGCGGCCCGGATCGACGGCCGGGTCCTCACCGAGAGCGAGGCACACGGCAAGCACCTGTTCCTGGGCTTCGACTCCGGCGCATGGCTCCGCGTCCACCTCGGCCTCTACGGCGCCTGGTCCTTCGGGGACGCCGACGGCGAACGCCACCTGGGCGCCCCCCGAACCGAGGGCGCCGGGCGCCTCGACCTGCGCCGCGACTCGGACGGCTTCGTGGTTCCACCGGAGCCGGTGGGCGCCGTCCGCGTCCGCCTGGTCAACTCCTCGGGCTGGGCGGACCTGCGCGGCGCCTCGGCCTGCGAGGTCGTCACGGTGGACGACAAGCACGCCGTCCAGGCCCGGCTGGGCCCGGACCCCCTGCGCGCCGACGCCGACCCCGATCGCGCCTGGCGCGTGGTGAGCCGGTCCCGCAGCAGCCTCGCGGTGCTCCTCATGCGCCAGGACGTCATCGCGGGCATCGGCAACATCTACCGGGCCGAGTCCCTCTTCCGCGCCGGGCTCGACCCCCTGACCCCCGGTCGTGAACTCAACCGGGAACGCTGGGACGCCCTCTGGGCGGACCTCACCGGACTCCTGGAGGACGGCGTCCGGGACGGGTACATCATCACCACGCGACCGGAGGACCGGCCCGATCCCGACGCGCGCCCGGTGCCCCGGCCCGACACGCTCTACGTCTGCTACCGGACCGGGGACCCCTGCCGCGTGTGCTCGTCTCCGGTCTCCGCCACCGAGCTGTCCGGGCGCACCCTGTACTGGTGCCCCGGCTGTCAGGGGTAGCCGAACCGCGGGCACTCCCTCTCCGGTTCGCCCGGACCCGCGCCGCCGCCCCGAAATTGCCTGGGTGCCCGCCGCTCCCGTGGGTACAATCCCGTGTCGATCGCTTAACCGGTTCAGTGAAACGGGTGTTCGGAGCCCGGAACCCGGACGGGTGACGGGAGGAGAGAGGACGTGAGGGAAACACTGTGGGTGCTCTGATGCGGAGGCCGACGATCATGGACATCGCCCGCGCGGCGGGGGTGTCCAAGGGGGCGGTCTCCTACGCGCTCAACGGGCGCCCCGGGGTCTCCGAGGAGACCAGGAGGCGCATCCTGGACATCGCCCACGACCTGGGGTGGGCTCCCAGCAAGGCGGCCCGGGCACTGTCCCCGGGCGGCCGGGTCGGCGCGGTCGGGCTGGTCGTGGACCGGCCGGCCCGCTCGCTCGGCATCGAACCGTTCTTCATGCAGCTGGTCTCCGGTATCGAGACGGAGCTGGCCTCGGCCGGGGTGGACCTCCTGCTCCAGGTCACCGACGACGCCGGGGCGGAGCTGGAGGTGTACCGGCGCTGGGCCTCGGAGCGCCGGGTGGACGGGGTGGTGATGGTGGATCTGCGCGCGGACGACCCCCGGCCGGCGGTGGTCCGCTCCCTGGGCCTGCCCGCCGTGGTCCTGGGCGGACCGGACGGCGTGGGCGGACTGCCCTGCGTGTACACCGACGACGGCGCCCCGGTCCGGGAGGTGGTCCACTACCTCGCGGCGCTCGGGCACCGGCGCGTCGCCAGGATCGCGGGGCCGGAGGAGCTGGTGCACACCCAGGTGCGCGGCGCCGCCTTCGAGGAGGCCGCGGCCGGGGCGGGGCTGTCCGGGGCGTACTCGGTGAACGCCGACTACACGGGGGAGTCCGGGACCCGGACCACCCGGCGCCTGCTGGCCTCCGCGAACCGGCCCTCCGCGCTGGTCTACGACAACGACCTGATGGCGGTGGCGGGGCTCGGAGTGGCGGCGGAGATGGGCGTGGACGTGCCCGGCCAACTGTCGATCGTGGCGTGGGACGACTCCGCGCTCTGCCGCCTGGTGCGGCCCTCACTGACGGCGATCAGCCGGGACGTGGTGGGTCACGGACGCCAGGTCGCCGGGATGCTCAGCCGGGTCCTGGACCAGGAGCGAGTGGAGAGCGAGGAGACCCCGGTGGGGGAGCTGCACCCCCGTGGGAGCACGGGGGTGCTGGTGGGGGACCCCGAATCCGCTGTTACAAGCGGATAACACCAAAGTGACGGGGATTGACGGGGTTCGCCGGTCCATGTTGTTGTTAACGTCACTTACCCGGTTCAGCAACGGTCCTTCGCTCCCTCTCTTGGGAGCGCTCCCAGCCTTTCTAGTCAGGATCGGCTTCCCCCCATACGAAGGGCCGACCGGGTGGAAGGAGGAGTCGAGATGAGATCTCTGAGGCTTCCCGCCGCTCTGGCGGCGCTGGTGCTGGTGGCCAGCGCGTGCTCGGGCGAGGGCGCAGGGGGCGATTCCGGGGGCTACCCCCGGAACGAGACGCTGTACACCACAGGCACGGCCTGGGGTCCCCCCACCAACTGGAACCCGATCATGGAGGGCAACTACGCGGTCGGAACCGTGGGTCTGGTCTACGAGCCCCTCTTCGTCTTCGATCCCAGCGAGGGCGAGTACTCGCCCTGGCTCGCCGAGAGCGATGAGTGGCCGGACGAGAACACCCACGTCATCACCCTCCGCGACGGGGTCGAGTGGACCGACGGTGAGCCCCTGGTCGCCCAGGACGTGGTCACCACTCTGGAGCTCGGGCACTTCGACATCCACTACAGCAACGTCTGGGACTACCTCGAGAGCGCCGAGGCCACCGGTGAGCGCGAGGTGACCCTCACCTTCTCCGAGCCGCGCCCGCAGGAGTGGATGAACTGGGTGGCCAACCGTGCCATCGTCCCCGACCACCTCTGGGCCGACAAGAGCCAGGAACAGGTCAACGACGACCCCAACCGCGACCCGGTCGGCACCGGTGCCTACGTCTACGAGAACCACGCGGACGACCGCATGGTCTGGCGGCGCAACGACGACTGGTGGGGCACCGCGGCCCTCGACCTGGAGATGAAGCCGACCTACATCGTGGACATCGTCAACGCGTCCAACGACGTCACGATGAACATGCTGAACAACCACGAGGTCGACCTCTCCAACAACTTCCTCCCCGGCATCGACCAGGTCATCAGCAACGACAACAACATCACCAGCTACTTCGCGGGCCCGCCCTACATGCAGTCCGCGAACACCGCCTGGCTCGTCCCCAACCACGAGCACCCGGCCCTCGGAGACCCCGAGTTCCGACGGGCGCTGGCCCACGCCGTCGACACCAGCCAGATCGTCGAGGGCCCCTACACCAACCTCGTCGAGGCGGCCGACCCCACCGGCCTTCTCCCCCAGTGGGAGGAGTACATCGACCACGAACTGGTCGCGGACGAGGGTTACACCTACGACTCCGACGAGGCCGTGGCCATCCTCGAGGAGGCCGGTTACCTGGACGAGGACGGTGACGGCTTCGTCGAGACCCCGGACGGCGAACCCATCACCCTGTCGCTGGAGGTCCCCTCGGGCTGGAGCGACTGGATGGAGGCGGCCAACGTCATCGCCGAGAACGCCCAGGAGGTCGGGATCAAGGTCGAACCCGCCTTCCCCGAGCACGAACTGCTCATCGAGAACTTCCGCCAGGCGGAGTTCGACCTGATGATCAACAACGACCGGAGCATCAGCAACACGCCCTGGACGTACTACGACTTCATCTTCCAGCTGCCGATCCGCGACCAGCAGACCACGGCCAACTACGCCCGGTACGAGAACGAGGAGGCCTGGGAGCTGACCGAACAGCTGGCCGCGACTCCCGCCGAGGACGTCGAGGGCATGGCCGCGATCACCTCCGACCTCCAGGGCATCTTCCTGGACGACCTGCCGATCATCCCGCTCTGGTACAACGGCATGTGGTCCCAGGCCAGCAACCAGGTGTGGACCAACTGGCCCAGTGAGGACGAGGGAACCCCCGACAACTTCGCCACCATGTGGAACAACATGTACCAGATGGGCGCGATCTACACCCTCGCCGAGATCGAACTGGCCGAATAGCGCACACGTGGGACGCTCCCCGCGCGGGAGCGTCCCACCACCCGCGCTCCCACACCTGGAGGACACCCGTGTGGCGCTACATGGGCCGAAAGATCGGCATCTACGGCATCACCTTCGTCGTGGCGGTCACCATCAACTGGATGATCCCGCGCTTCATGCCGGGCGACCCCGTCCGGAGCATGCTCAGCAGGGCCTCGGTCTCCGACCCGGAGGCCCTGGAGCGGATGACCGCCTACTACAACGAGGTCTTCGGCCTCGACACCCCGCTCCACCAGCAGTACTTCAGCTTCTGGGCCGGGCTCTTCCGCGGTGACCTCGGGCTCAGCGTGTGGCTCTACCCGGAGCCCGTCACCGACGTCATCCTGCGGCACGTGCCCTTCACCCTGGCCCTGCTGCTCCCCGCCATCATCCTCAGCTGGATCATCGGCAACCGCTTCGGCGCCTTCGCGGCCCGGAGCAAGATCCTGGACAACACCGTCCTGCCGATCGGCTACATCCTCACCGCGATGCCCTACATGTGGATCGCGATGCTGCTGGCCTACTCGCTGTCGGTGGTCGGCGGCTTCTTCCCGACCGCGGGCGGGTACAGCTTCGCGCTCACGCCCTCATGGTCGTGGACGTTCATCTCGAACCTGATCTCCCACTGGTTCCTGCCGTTCCTGTCCATGTTCGTCGTGGCCCTGGGCGGCTGGGCGATCGGCATGCGCAACATGATCATCTACGAGCTGGAGGCGGACTACTCGAACTACCTCCAGGCACTGGGCGCCCCCCGCCGCCTGATCCGCCGCTACGCGTTCCGCAACGCGATGCTGCCGCAGATCACCGGACTCGCCGTGCAGCTGGGCACGCTGATCGCCGGGGCGCTGCTCACGGAGATCGTCTTCAACTACCCCGGCCTGGGGACGCTGATCCTCAACTCGCTGAACAACCGCGACTTCTTCCTGCTCCAGGGGATCTTCCTGTTCGTGGTCGTCGGCGTGCTGATCGCCAACTTCATCATCGACATCATCTACGTCCTGGTCGACCCGCGTACGCGCGTCCAGATGACGGGAGGCGCGTCATGAGCAACATCCCCGGGGCACCCGGGGCCACCGACACCGGAGGCGCCCCCGACGCGTCCGGCGAACGCAGGGTGTCCGAGACCCTGCACTTCGCCCGCCGCAACCCCAAGCTGCTCATCGGCTCGGGCATCGTGCTCACCCTCCTGGCGATCGGGCTCATCGGCCCCCTGTTCATCGACCACGGTCCCAACGTCTACGTCGGCCCGCAGAGCCAGCCGCCCAGTTCCGAGTACTGGCTGGGCACCACCACGTTCGGCCAGGACATCTGGGCCCAGTTCGTCTACGGCCTGCGCTCCACGTTCCTCACCGGCCTGCTCGGTGGCGGCATCGCGTTCATCGTCGGCACCACCGTCGGGTTCGTGGCCGGGTACAAGGGCGGGGTCGTCGACGAGATCCTGAACATGCTCACCAACGTCGTGCTGGTCCTGCCCGGCATGGTCGTGCTGATCGTCGCCGTCGCCTACCTCGACGTGCGCGGACTGGTCGTCCAGGCGCTGTTCATCGGACTGACGTCGTGGCCGTGGGCGGCCCGCGCGGTCCGCTCCCAGGCCCTGACCCTGGCCACCCGCGACTACGTGGACCTGGCCCGGCTCAGCGGACGGCGCACCTGGCGGATCATCACCAGCGAGATCGCCCCCAACATGAGCTCGTACCTGGTGATGTCGTTCATCCTGCTGTTCGGCGGGGCCATCCTCATCGCGGCCGGGCTCGACTTCATCGGCCTGGGCCCGGCGGGCGGCGTCTCCCTCGGACTGATGCTGGAGAACGCCGGAGGGTGGAGCGCCCTCCAGCTCGGCATGTGGTGGTGGTTCGTTCCGCCGGGTGCCGGGATCACCCTCCTGGTCGGTTCGATGTACATCCTCAACGTCGGGTTGGACGAGGTCTTCAACCCCAAGCTGCGGGAGCTGTGATGACCCTGCGCGTCAAGGACCTGAAGGTCTACTACCAGACCCTGCGCGGGGACGTCCACGCCCTCGACGGGGTGAGCTTCGACCTCGCGGACGGGGAGATCATGGGCCTGGCCGGGGAGTCCGGCTGCGGCAAGACCACCCTCGGCAAGAGCCTGATCCGGCTGGACGGCCGGATGCGGCACGTGGACGGCACGATCGAGCTGGACGGGAAGGACGTCCCCATCGCGGACGACCGGGCGATGAACCCGTTCCGGTACCACGAGATCTCGCTCGTCCCGCAGTACGCCATGAGCGCCCTCAACCCGACCCGCAAGATCGGGCGGATGATCAACGAGCTGCTGCGCGCACGCGGCGTGCGCCCGGCCAGCGTCGCCGAGGAGCTGCGGCGCCGTCTGGAGCTGGTGGGGCTCGACCCCGACGTGCTCGACCGGTTCCCGATCGAGCTGTCCGGCGGGATGAAGCAGCGGGTGGTCATGGTCATGGCCACCCTGCTCAACCCGTCCCTGCTCATCGCGGACGAGGCGACCTCGGCCCTGGACGTGTCCACACAGCGTTCGGTGGTCGAGTCCATGGTGGAGTTCCGCGACCGCGGCTACGTCAAGAGCATGATCTTCGTGACCCACGACATCTCGCTCGTCTACCAGATGGCCGACTCGGTCATGGTGATGTACGCGGGCCGGATCGCGGAGAAGGGCCCGGCCGCGACCATCATCAACGACCCGAAGCACCCCTACACGCGGATGCTCATCGGGGCGCTGCCCGAAGTGGGCACGACCACCGAGGGAACCCGCCTGGAGGGCATCCCCGGCACGCCGCCGGGGCTGTTGCGACCGCCCTCGGGCTGCCGGTTCCGGGAGCGCTGTCCCATGGCCTCGGAGGAGTGCTCCGAGGTCCCGCCGCTGGTGGAGATCGAGCCCGGCCACTGGGCCGCCTGCTGGAAGACGGGGAGGTAGCGCCGTGCTGGAACTGAGCCATGTGCACAAGGTGTACCGGGTGGGCGCGTTCGGTGGCGCGAAGCTGCGCGCGGTCCGGGACGTCAACCTCACCGTCGAACCCGGCGAGGTCGTCTCGCTGATCGGGGAGAGCGGCAGCGGCAAGAGCACGATCGGGAAGATGGTGCTGGGCCTGACCGGGGTGAGCTCCGGCAGCATCCGCTTCGAGGGCCGTGACGTGTCGCGGCTGCGCGGGTTCGCGGCCCGGAAGGAGTACTACCGCCGGGTGCAGGGGGTCTTCCAGGACCCCTTCAGCTCCTTCAACCCCATCTTCAAGGCCGACCGCGTCTTCGAGATGATCCGCTCCTCCTACTTCCCGGAGGTCTCGGACGCCGACTGGCGGGACCGGGTCCTGGACGTGGTGGGCACTGTTCGCCTCGACCCCGAGAACGTGCTGGACAAGTACCCGCACCAGCTCAGCGGCGGGCAGCTGCAACGCCTGCTCATCGCCCGGGCGCTCCTGCTCGACCTGCGGCTGCTGGTCGCGGACGAGGTGATCAGCATGCTGGACGCCTCCACGCGGATCGACGTGCTCAACCTGTTGGGCGACCTCAAGGAGCGGGGGCTGGGTGTCCTGTTCGTCACCCACGACCTGTCCCTGGGCAACTACGTCAGCGACCGGTCGGTGATCCTGCGCAAGGGGGCCATCGCCGAGTTGGGCCCCACCCGCAGGGTGTTCGAGAACCCCCTGCACCCCTACAGCCGCCACCTGCTCTCGTGTGTGCCGCAGCTGCACCGCACCTGGGCGGAGGTGGACGCGGAGCTGGCCGCGAACCCGCCCGAGGACGTCCAGCTGCCCACCGTCGCGGACGGCGACGACTCCGCGCCGTTGGTGGAGGTCGAGGAGGGGCACTTCGTCGGCATCGACCAGAACTGACCCCGGGGCCGGGCCCTCGCCGGGCCCGCCCCGGACCGAACACCGCGGTACCGAAGCGGTACCCAGGCAGTAGTGAGAGGGAGCGCGTATGACCTCCTGGTTCGACCTGTGCGAGGGCTGGACCCTGACGGCGGTGCCCCACGAGGGCTCCGTGCCGGACCCGGCCGCCGCGTTGGGAGGGGTCCCGGCCACCGTGCCGGGCTGTGTCCACACGGACCTCCTCGACCGGGGCCTGATCGAGGACCCCTACCTCGACGACAACGAGGACGGGCTGGGCTGGATCGGCCGGACGGACTGGAGGTACACGCGCACCCTGGAGGGCCTGGACCCGTCGGTGGGGGCCGCCGAACGGGTGGACCTGGTCTGCGAGGGACTGGACACGGTCGCCGAGGTCCGGGTGGGCGGCCGGGAGGTCGGGCGGACCGCCAACATGCACCGCTCGTACCGCTTCGACGTCACCGGGGCGCTGGCCGAGGGCGGCCCGGCCCCCGCCCTGGACGTGGTGTTCGCCTCCCCCTACCGGTACGCCGAGGGCAACCGGGAGCGCATGGGCGCTCTTCCGGGCGCCTACGACGAGCCCTACCAGTACATCCGCAAGATGGCCTGCAACTTCGGCTGGGACTGGGGCCCGACCGTGGTCACCTCCGGGATCTGGCGGCCGATCCGGCTGCACGCGTGGTCCACCGCGCGGCTGGCCTCGGTGCGGCCCCTGGTCTCGGTCTCCGAGGACGCCTCGCTGGGGCGGGTCAGCGCACACGTGGAGGTGGAGCGCACCGGGCCCGGCGCCGACCTTCCCCTCACCCTCACGGCGACGGTCGGCGGCGCCACCACGGCCGTCACGCTCGGGCCGGGGCGGACGGAGGCGGTCCTGGACCTCGTGGTGACCGCCCCCGCGCTCTGGTGGCCGCGCGGCCACGGCGACCAGCCCCTGCACGACCTCGTGGTGGAGCTCTCCGGGGCCGGGCCGCGCACCCCCCTGCTCGACACGTGGCAGCGCCGGATCGGCTTCCGGAACGTGGCCGTGCGCAGTGAGCCCGACCACGAGGGAACGGGCTTCGCCGTCCAGGTCAACGGCCGTGACGTGTTGGTCAGGGGAGCCAACTGGATCCCCGACGACGCCTTCCCGAGCCGGATCGGCCGGGACCGCTACCGGGAGCGGATCGAGCAGGCCCGCGACGCCGGGATCAACCTGCTGCGTGTGTGGGGCGGCGGGATGTACGAGTCCGAGGACTTCTACGAGCTCTGCTCGGAGCGCGGGATCCTCGTCTGGCAGGACTTCCTCTTCGCCTGCGCCGCCTACCCCGAGGACGAGCCGCTGGCCTCCGAGGTCGAGGCGGAGGCGCGCGAGGCGGTCGTTCGGCTGGCCCCGCACGCCAGCCTGGCGGTGTGGTGCGGCAACAACGAGAACATCTGGGGCCACGAGGACTGGGGGTGGAAGGAACGGTTGGACGGCCGTGCGTGGGGCGCCGGGTACTACCTGGACGTGCTGCCCCGCGTGGTGGCCGAACTCGACCCCACGCGCCCCTACTGGCCGGGCAGCCCCTACTCCGAGGGTGAGGGGGTCCACCCCAACGCGCCCGAGCACGGCACCATGCACCTGTGGGACGTGTGGAACCAGGAGGACTACACGGTCTACCGCGACCACCGTCCCCGGTTCGCCGCCGAGTTCGGCTACCAGGCGCCGCCCGCGCACGCCACGCTGCGGGGCGCGGTCACCGACGACCCGCTCACCCCGACCTCCCCGGGCGTGCTGCACCACCAGAAGGCCGAGGACGGCAACGGCAAGCTCGCGCGTGGGCTCGCCGCGCACTTCGGGGACCGGGAGTGGGAGTACGACGACTGGCACTACCTCACGCAGGTCAACCAGGCGCGCGCCCTCACCGTGGGGATCGAGCACTTCCGGTCCACCTGGCCGTACTGCACCGGCACGGTGATGTGGCAGATCAACGACTGCTGGCCGGTCACGTCGTGGGCGGCGGTGGACGGCGCGGGGCGTCGCAAGCCCCTGTGGTACGCGTTGCGGCGCGTGTACGCGGACCGGGTGGCGACGGTCCAGCCCACCCCGGAGGGGCTGGTCGTGGTCCTCGGCAACGACACCGACGAGGAGTGGACCACCGAGGTGACCCTCGCCCGGCGGGACACCGCCACCGGGAGGGCCCTGGCGGCCTCCGCGCACGAGGTGCGGGTGGAGCCGCGCGGTGCGCTGCGCGTACCGGTGCCCTCGGGGCTCGCCGAGCCGGGAGAGCCCGCCCGCGAGGTGCTCACCGTCGACGGCGTGGGAGAGCGGGCGTGGTGGTTCTTCTCCCGCGATCTCGACCTGGAGTACCGAAAGCCGGAATTCGATGTGGAAACACGGGTGGACGGTTCCGATTTGCGGGTGACGGTCCATGCTCGCGTGCTCTTGCGGGATCTGGTCCTGAACGTCGACAGACTCGATCCGGGAGTGAGCGCGGACAGCGCTCTGGTGACACTGCTGCCCGACGAGTCGCACACCTTCACCGTGCTGGGCGGTGCGGCTCTCGATCCGGGGGCCGTGACGCGGCCACCTGTGCTGAGGTGCGTCAACGACACGCTCGTGACCCCTGGGTGATGCGGGTGTGACACTCCGGTGGACACCACAGGGTTCACACGCGTTCCCCGCACGGCCCGTCGGTATTCCTCGACGGGCCGTGCGGGTTGCCACATCGAAACCCCTCGCCACCCGACGTGACTGTGGTACCTTCGAAGAAGATTGTTAGTCGTTGAATTTCGCAGTTGGTGTCTTGCCCGCGGAGTTTGTGACCGGCGGGCGGTTTCTCTTGGAGTCGGCTCGCGGCAATTTTCGGGCGTGTGAGTATGCGTCCGTGTACACCGAGCTGAAGGAGAAAACATGGCTCAGGGAACTGTGAAGTGGTTCAACGGCGAGAAGGGCTTCGGCTTCATCTCCCCCGACGACGGTGGCCCCGACGCCTTCGTTCACTACAGCGCCATCCAGGGTTCGGGCTTCCGTAACCTGGAGGAGAACCAGCGCGTGGAGTTCGAGATCGTCGCTGGCACCCGCGGCCCGCAGGCCGAGAACGTCGTCGCGATCTAAGACCGCATAGACGTAGCGATGTCGCCCCTTGTGGGCGTGAACGTCGCTGAACGCCCCCGGAGAGTTCGTCTCTCCGGGGGCGTTCGCGTGTCCGGGACCCGTCGCCGCGAGTCCGGTGGGGGTTCCGGAGTGAGCCCCGAGGGTCAGCCCGGGCGCACGTGAGGGACCCCGGGGCCGTCAGTGACGGCCCCGGGGTCCCGGTGTGTGTGAGGAGTCCTCCCGAAGGGCTCATGGCCCTCCTGCCGGGGCTCAGGCCTCCAGGACGGCGCGGGTGCGCTCGCGCACCTCGGGGGTGTCCAGGCCCCGCACGGTGACCGTGGTCCGGCGGCGCAGCGCGTCGTCGACGGTCACGGCCCACTCGCGGTCGCGGGCGAACACGACCTGCGCCCAGACGTCCGGCCCGTCCGGGTGGATGCGCTCGCCCAGCTCCGGCTGGTCGCGCACCAGACCGGCGATGTCCAGGGCCAGACTCCCGTAGTGCGACGCCAGGTGCCGAGCCACCAACGGGTCGAGGCGGGCACCCGGATCGCGGTCGATGATCAGGCGCTGGGCGACCGCGTCGGGGCTGGCCAGACCGGGCAGCGGCACGGTCCGCAGCGGGTCGGCCATGTCCTCGGCGAGCGGCACCGCCGACACCTTGCGCAGCTCCTCCAGGACGGTCCGGCCGATGTGCCGGTAGGTCGTCCACTTGCCCCCGGCCACTGAGAGCATGCCGCCTCGCCCCTGGGTGACCACGGTCTCCCGCTTGGCGGAGCTGGTGTCCCCGGGGCCGCCGGGCAGCACGCGCAGCCCCGCGAACGAGTAGGTCATGCGGTCGCGGTCGAGGTAGGAGGCGTCGATACCCAGCGCGGCCTCCCCGAGGATCTGGTCGACGTCGGAGGGGACCACGCCGACCTCGGCCGGGTCGTCCTCGTAGGACTCGTCGGTGGTGCCCAGGAGCAGGTGCCCCTCCCAGGGGATGGCGAACGACACGCGGTACTTGTCCACCGGGATGGTGAGCGCGGCCTTCCACGGGTCTGGGGTGCTCAGCACCAGGTGGGCACCCTTGGAGAGCCGCACACTCGGCGCCGCTGCGGCGTCCTCCATCCGGCGCAGGTGGTCCACCCAGGGGCCGGTGGCGTTGAGGACCAGGCGCGCGTCGATCCCGAAGTCGTCCCCGTTCACCCGGTCGTGCAGGTCGGCGCCGGTCACCCGGCCGCGGGTGGTCCGCAGCCCCCGGACCTCGGCGTGGTTGAGCACCACGGCCCCGGCGTCCACGGCGGCCCGCACGGTCATGACCGCCATGCGGCTGTCGTTCATCTGGTGGTCGCTGTAGGCGGCCACCGACTTGAGCCCCTCGGTGCGCAGCCCCGGCGCCAGTCGCTTGGCCTGGAGCGGGGAGAGCAGGCGGCCCATGCCGTCGCCGAATGCGGAGAGCGCGGAGTAGAGGAAGACGCCCGCGCCCATCTTGGCGGCACCGTGCGGTCCCCCCGAGTAGACGGGGACGAGGAAGGGCCGGTGGTTGACGAGGTGCGGAGCCACGTCGGAGGCGAGGGAACGCCGTTCCTTGTGGTTCTCCGCGACCAGGCGCACGTTGCCGGTCTGGAGGTAGCGCAGGCCGCCGTGCACGAGCTTGGACGAGGCGCTGGAGGTGGCCCCGGCGAAGTCGCCCGCGTCCACCATGGCCACGCGCAGGCCCGCCTGGGTGGCGGTCCAGGCGACGGAGGTGCCGAGGATTCCGCCGCCGATGACGAGGAGGTCGAAGGTGCCCCGGGTGAGTTCCTCGCGCGTGCGCGCTCGGTGGGTTCGGGCGTCACTGCGGTGTGCGCTGGCGGTCATGGCTGGTGCTCCGTCCGTTGGGGAGGGGGGCGTTACCGCACGTACCTGAACGGGCTCCACGTTTCAGGTGGGTGTCGTACACATAATACGACAATGCCGAACGATCCAGCGGATCGGCGCCACGGTTACGGGCATCGAGGCTGGATGGGCAGGGCTGGACTGGGACCTTTTGGGGTTGGTGTGACCCTGGGGGGTCGAGTGGTCGCTGGCTGTCCACTGTGGTTCGGCATTGTCGAACCGGTCCGGGGAGAGTCGGACCAGACACCCGATGCGCGATCCAGCGGCGCGGTCCGCTGCCGGACATGTAGCACCAAGGCGTGACAGGCGAAGTTCGTTCTCCTGGAAGTCTGGAATCCAGGGCCAAGGAAACTGGTTTCCTGATTCCGCAATCGAGATGCGTGTCTGGACTTCGAGTTCCCCGGATTGTCCCGCTTGGGAGGCATCTCCGGTCCTACGATGAACGACATCATGGCCACTAGGTACTCACCCACGATCCGGCGGCGCCGGCTCTCCGCCGAACTGCGGCGGGTGCGGCTCGCCGCCCGCAAGACCAGCGAAGAGGCCGCGGCGGCCGCTGGCCTTTCCAAGTCCACCTACTCCAACATCGAGTCCGGGGTCAAGAAACGCCCCAGCGTTCCGGAGATCAGGGCGATCCTGGACGCCTGTGAGGTCCCCCGGGGCAGAGAGTTCGACGAGATCCTCGACCTGTGCCGACAGTCCCTCGAACGCGGCTGGTGGTCCCGGTACCGCGACGTGCTCGCGGCCCGGTTCGTCGGATTCGAGACCGAGGCGAGGCGCATCACGTCCTGGCAGCCCGTCGTGATCCCGGGGCTCCTCCAGGTCCCGGAGTACATGAGGGTCGCCGCCCAGGCGTGCCTGGCCAATCCCCAGGAGATCCGCCGGGACATCGACGCCCGGATGACCCGCCAGCGCATCCTGGAGGACCAGGACCCTCCCGAGCTGTGCGCGATCTTCGACGAGGGCGCCCTGCTGCGCCTGCACGACCACCCCGAGGTCCGTCGGGCCCAGGTCAAACACATCCTGGAGATGGCCCAGCGGCCCAACGTCACCGTGCAGATGACCCGGGCCGCCAAGCTCAACCCCGGAGCCGGGGGGTCCTGCGTGATCCTGGAGTTCCCCCACGCCATCGACCCCACGGTGGTCTACCTGGAGACCGCCACGGACGGCATCTACCTGGAGGAGCCCGACGAGGTCGCCCGCTACCAGCAGTTGGTCAACCACCTCAGACTGGTGGCGCTGCGGCCCGGGGAGACCCTCGACTACCTGGAGGAGTTCCACCTGGGCCCGTGAGGGTCCCGTGAACGCCGGAGGGCGCCCGGCCGTGGCCGGGCGCCCCCAACGAGCGCTGGTGTGACCCCGGTTCAGGCACCGAAGCCGGTCAGGTGCCAGATCCAGGCACCGATCACACCACCGACGAGGGGGCCGACCACCGGGATCCAGGCGTACCCCCAGTCGGACGGGCCCTTGCCCGGGATGGGCAGGAGCGCGTGCGCGATACGGGGACCGAGGTCACGGGCCGGGTTGATGGCGTACCCGGTCGGGCCACCGAGCGACAGGCCGATCGCCAGCACCAGCAGACCGACCAGCAGCGGAGCCAGTCCGTGCGCGAACAGGGCGGACAGGTCGGCGTCGCCCTTGGTGACCGACCCCTCGTTGCCGCCGATTCCGAGGACGCCCAGCACCAGCATCGCGGTACCGATGATCTCCGTGGTGAGGTTGGCGACCGGGTTGCGCACCCCGGGCGCGGTGCTGAAGACGCCGAGCTTGGCCTCGGGGTCGTCGGTGATCCTCCAGTGCGCGAAGTAGGCCAGGAAGACCAGGCAGGCACCGACGATGGCACCCAGTAGCTGGGAGATGATGTAGCCGGGAACCAGCGCCCACTCGAACTCGCCGATACTGGCCAGACCGAGCGTGACGGCCGGGTTGATGTGGCCGCCGGAGACGGCGCCGACGACGTAGACCGCCATCGCGACCGCCATACCCCAGCCGAACGTCACCACGATCCAGCCCGCTGCGAGGGCCTTGGAACGGGCTAGTGAGACGCCGGCGACGACACCGCCGCCGAGCAGGATCAGGATGGCCGTACCGACGAACTCCGCCAGGTACACCGACATGTTTTCCATGGAGACCTCCGCCCCGTGACGGGGCAGCCGAGATGGATGGGCCGGACACCTCCCGGTGTCCGGGGTCCGCGCCGCGGGCCCCTGGTGACGGGGGCGTCCCGGGAACGCGGTCGTCGCGTGGGTCGGTCACCCGGGGCGGGTCGCTCGCGTGACCGACCCGTTCCCCGCCGACCCGGTGCTACTTGGCGTCCTCGTGCTCCACCCAGTCCAGGGTGCGCTGCACGGCCTTGTTCCAGTTGTGGTACTCGCGGTCCCGGACCGCGGGCTCCATCCGGGGGTTCCACTCGGCGGCCTTGTGCCAGTTGGCGCGCAGGGTCTCGATGTCGGGCCAGTATCCGACCGCCAGCCCGGCGGCGTACGCCGCGCCCAGACAGGTGGTCTCGGCGACCATCGGCCGCACGACCTCGGCGTCGAGCACGTCGGAGAGGATCTGCATGAGCAGGTTGTCCGCGGTCATGCCGCCGTCGACCTTCAGCGTGGTGAGGTCGATCTGGGAGTCGGCGTTCATGGCGTCGACGACCTCGCGGGTCTGCCAGGCCGAGGCCTCCAGGACCGCGCGGGCGATGTGGCCCTTGTTCACGTAGCCGGTCAGACCGGCGATCACGCCCCGGGCGTCGCTGCGCCAGTGCGGGGCGAACAGGCCGGAGAAGGCCGGGACGATGTAGCAGCCGCCGTTGTCGTCGACGGTCCGCGCGAGCGTCTCGATCTCGGGCGCGGAGGAGATCAGGCCCAGGCTGTCGCGGAGCCACTGCACCAGGGAGCCGGTGACCGCGATGGAGCCCTCGAGGGCGTACACGGCGGGTGCGTCGCCGATCTTGTAGCCCAGGGTGGTGAGCAGGCCGTTGTTCGAGGTCACGGGCTCGGTGCCGGTGTTCATCACCAGGAACGTGCCGGTGCCGTAGGTGCCCTTGACGTCACCCGGGTCGAAGCAGGTCTGCCCGAACAGGGCGGCGTGCTGGTCGCCCAGCGAGGAGGCCACGGGGGTGCCCGCCAGGTAGCCGGTGGACTCGCCGTAGACCTCCGAGGAGGAGCGGATCTCCGGCAGCAGGCTGGCCGGGATCTCCATGGCCTCCAGGACCTCGGGGTCCCAGTCGAGGGTGGCCAGGTTCATCAGCATGGTGCGGCTGGCGTTGGTGACGTCGGTGACGTGGCGTCCGGTCAGCTTCCAGATGAGCCAGGTGTCCATGGTGCCGAACAGCAGTTCGCCGCGCTCGGCGCGCTCCCGGACACCGTCCACGTTGTCCAGCAGCCATCGGATCTTGGGGCCGGAGAAGTAGGTGGCGAGGGGGAGGCCGCACTTGGGGCGGAAGCGGTCCTGGCCGCCGTCGGCGCCGAGCTCGCGCACGATGTCGTCGGTGCGGGTGTCCTGCCAGACGATGGCGTTGTAGACCGGTTCGCCGGTCTCCCGGTCCCAGAGCAGGGTGGTCTCACGCTGGTTGGTGATGCCGATGGCGGCGATCTGGTCGGGCGTGATGTCGCTCTTGCGAAGGGACTCCTGGACCACGGCCTCGACGTTGGTCCAGATCTCCAGCGCGTCGTGCTCCACCCAACCGGGCTTCGGGAAGATCTGTCGGTGCTCTCGTTGGTCGACCGAGACGATGCGTCCGTCCCGGTCGAAGAGGATGCAGCGACTCGACGTGGTGCCCTGGTCGATCGCGGCGACGTACTGCTGACTCATCGGTGCTCGCCTTCAGGTGGACGGCTCTGGATTGGGGTGGGAATCGGTGTGATCGGCGGTGCTCACCGAACGATGTACGACATTGACGTATGAATAGGCGATAGTTTCAACCGTTTTTCCTTCCCATGTCAAGGCCGTGTGACGCAATCGTGTTGCGTGGATCACGCGGTCGCGCGGACACTGTCTCAGGACGGGCGCGGACGCGGAAAGCACCACTCCGGGCCCTGACCCAAAGTGGGGCGAAGCGGTGAACGCCATTGGCCCCGCCGTTGCCCGGCGGGGCGTGGGAAGGCGTGTGAAGGCAGGCGGGGGCCCGGCGGCACGCGGGCGGAGGGGATCGGGCGCGAAGCCCGGGGTCAGAGCGTGAGGCCCGACTCAGTAGGGCGTGACGCCCAACTCACGGGAGATGGCCCGGGCGGCGTCGCGCACGTAGGAGACCTGTTCCATGTCGGGTTTGCCGTCCTCACCGCGCAGGCGCTCGACGGCGCCCCGAACCCCGATGGCGCCGACGGTCACCCCCCGGCGGTCGCGGATGGGCGCGGCGATGGACACCTCGCCGTCCACCAGCTCCTCGGCCTCCCAGCCCCAGCCGTTGTCGCGGATCTCCGACAGCTGGGCCTCCAGCGTCGCCATCGACGTCACGGTGTGGCGGGTGAAGGCGGTCAGCTCGACGGGGGAGTCGGTCTCCACGGCGGAGACCTCCTCGGGCACCGCCAGGGGGTCGAAGGCCATCAGGACCTTGCCGAGCGCGCTCGAGTGCAGCGGCAGCAGGGTGCCCACGTCCAGGGTCTGCCGGGAGGAGTCCGGGCGGAAGACGTGGTGGACCACCAGGACCTGGTGCTTGTGCAGGGTGCCGATCCGCACGCTCTCACCGCTGCGCGAGGCCAGGGTGTCGGCCCAGTTCAGGGCGCGGGTGCGGAGTTCGTTCCCGTCCAGGTAGCGGGTGCCCAGGCTGAGCATCCCGCCGCCCAGGCGGTAGCGGCCCGACTCCGGGTCCTGCTCCACGAACCCCACGTGCTGGAGGGTGCGCAGGATGCCCAGGGCGGTGCCCTTGGGCAGTTCCAGGGAGCGGGAGACCTCGGCCAGACTCAGTCCGCGGGCGCCACTGGCCAGGAGCCGGAGGATGGCGGCGGCGCGTTCGATGGACTGGATTCTTCCCGGCATTGCGGTGCTACCACTCTCTAGTACGACAATGTCATACGCCCGATGCTACTACGCGATGTGATGCGCAACACCTGTGGGCGCCCCGGGTTCGCACGTGATCGGCCAAGTCTACCGACGCGGCACCGCGCTGACCTGCGGTCGTCCACATCAGACCGACGCGGCCGCCCTGGTGATCGCCTTCGCCGCGTCCTCGACGTCGCTGTCGGTGATCTCCTGGCGCAGCACCAGCCGCACGCGGGCACCCCCGCCGATCGCCCGGACCCCCTCGGCGGCGATGGCCTCCAGGTACCGTCCGGCCCGACCCTCCGGGGTGGTCAGCAGCACCATGTTGGTCCGGGCCTCGACCGACACCCCCGGCAGGCCCTCCAGCCGCTCGGCGAGCCGGGCCGCGCGCTCGTGGTCCTCGACCAGCCGCTCTCGGTGGTGGCGCAGCGCGTGCAGGGCGCCGGCCGCGATGATCCCCGCCTGACGCATGCCCGCGCCCAGCAGCTTGCGGCCGCGCCGGGCTCGCCGGACCGTGTCGGTGTCACCGACCAGTGCCGAGCCCACCGGGGCGCCCAGGCCCTTGGAGAAGCAGACGGACACGGAGTCGAATCCGGCGGCCACCTCGGCGGGGGAGACCCCAAGGTGGACGGCGGCGTTCCAGAGCCGGGCCCCGTCCAGGTGGGCCCGGAGGCCGTGCGCGTGCGCGAAGTCCGTCACCCGGCGCTGCTCGGCGAGGGGCAGCACCTGCCCCGAGAAGGTGTTCTCCAGCCACACCAGGGCGGGGTCGGCCCGGTGCACGTCGCCGACGCCCGCGATCCACGACTCCAGCAGTTCCTGGCGAGGGAACGGCTCACCCGAGTACAGCCGGGGCAGGACACGGGCGAGCACCGCGGTGGCGCCCTGCTCGTCGCCGATGAGGTGGTGGTGCTCGTGCGCCCACACCTCCTCGCCGCTGCGGGTGGCCACGTACAGGCCGAGCTGGTTGGCCATGTGCCCGGAGGGCACGTACAGCGCGGCCTCCCGGCCGAGCAGCGCGGCGGTCTCCTCCTCCAGCGCGCGCACTGTGGGGTCCTCGCCGAACACGTCGTCACCCACCTCGGCCTCGGCCATCGCCCGGCGCATCGCGGGGGTGGGGTGGGTCAGGGTGTCGGAACGCAGGTCGATCAAGGTTCCTCCTCGGCGTGGGGTGCGCCCACGACGATGTGGGGTGCGCCCACGACGATACTGCGCGGGTCCCCCGGGGCCCGGACCGGGCCGGTTCGGGCCCCTCCGGACGGGCTTGCGCCTCAAGCCGCTTGAGACACCACAGTGGTCCCCATGAACCACGAGGAGCTGTACCCCATCGGAGACGCCGCGCGCCGCAGCGGGCTGAGCGTCAGCGCGGTCCGGTACTACGCGGACGCCGGGGTCGTGCGACCCGCGGGCGTGAACGAGGCCGGGCACCGGATGTACGACGTCGACGCCATCGCCGGGCTGGAACTCGTCCGTACCCTGCGCGAGCTGGACACCGACCTGAGCGAGATCCGGCGGTTGCTCACCGGCGAGGCGACCCTGCACGGTGTGCTCATGACCCACCTGGGGATCGTCGAGCGGCAGGAGCGCACTCTGAGGGCCAGACGGGCGGTGCTCAGGGCCCTGATCAGGCAGGGGGGTGAGACGGCGCGGGCCGACCTGATGCACCGACTGGTGACGATGACCGACGAGGAGCGGGAACGGACCATCGACGACTTCTGGAACGACGTCGCGGAGGGACTCGACGTGCCGGACGGGTTCGTCGACCGGTTGCGCGCGATGCGCCCGGTCCTGCCCGAGGAGCCCACCGCCGCGCAGCTGGAGGCCTGGATCACCCTGGCCGACCTGGTGCGGGACCGGGAGTTCCGCGACGCGGTACGCGCCCACCTCCGGGACACCTACTCGGCGCCCGAGGCACGGACTGTGGCCACCGAGCCGTTCCAGGACTTCATCCACGACAGCGGGGCGCCCCTCCTGGAGGACCTCCTCGCCGCCTACCGTGCTGGAGAGTCCCCCGGGTCCTCACGCGCGCAGTCGGCCGTCACACGCTTCATGGAGGCGGCGGTCGCCCTGTCCGACACCCCGCTCACCCCGGAGGTCCGTGCCCGGATGGCCGACGGGTTCCGCCAGGTCCCCGACCTCCTGCGCCGGATCGCCGAGGAGGACGCCGTCTCCGAGGGGCCCGGCTACGACGACACCCACGGCCGGTACCTGGCCCTGGTGGCCGTCATCAACGGTGTTGCCGAGGACCACGACGAGGACCCGACTCCCTACGTCTGGATCGCGGACGCCATGAGCGCCGCCGTCACCGGCTCCTGACGCCGACGGCTCGGTCGCCCACGGCGAGGGGGCGTTCGGGCGTGCCCGAACGGGTCAGGCCTCCTCCAACAGCGTCAGGTAGGCGTCCGTGTCGTGGTGGGCGTGCAGCCGGTACCAGGCGTCCAGGGCGCGCGGGCTGAGCAGGCCGAGCCGGGCCAGGGCAGCCCGCGCGAACTCGACCGGGGCGCTGGCGCCCGCGGTGACCAGGTCCCCGTCGGTGACGGTCAGCTCCTCCCGGTAGCGGCGACTGCCCGCGTACCCGGTGCCCAGCAGGTAGTCGGGTGCGGAGCTGGTGTGGTCGCGGTGGTCGAGCAGCCCCTCCCTGGCCAGCCCGGCGGTCGCGCCGCCGATCGCCGCCACGGGAATCCCCGCGTCCAGGAGGATGCCCGCCGCTGACGCCAGGGGCGCCAGCGACTCCGGGTCGTCGTCCCAGTCGGGTGAGCCGGGCAGCAGGAGCATCGCGCTGGTGGAGGGCTTGAACTGGGGGAGTGTGAGGTCGGGGAGCACGGTGAGCCCGCCCGCCGTGGTCACCGGGGCCCCGGTGAGCCCCACGGTGACGACAGGGAGGCTGCCGGTTCGGTGCGGACCGATTCCCTCCCGCACCTGCGCGACGGTGTGGCCGTAGTGCCAGTCGGCCATCCGGTCGTAAACGGCGAGGTGCAGAGAGGGGGTGGGCTCAGCGCTCATGGCATGAGGTTGGGGTCTGGGTGGGTGGGGTGTCAATCTCCGCGCACCGTGGACGGCACATCGGCCCCAGAAGTGACCTGATTTATCCGCTGGTGACGCGAAGATGCGGTCCGATGTGCTTCGGGGTTACCTGTCCTGAAGTGCGTCGCACCGGTGAATGTGCGCTGGGTCACACTCACAAAATCGATAGCCGGTGTTCACAGATGCTCACAAATGGTATTACCATTCTCGGAGCCTGGTCCAAGAGCAGGTCAAGGGCGTGTCCCCGCACGGCCAAGCCCCACCGTCCCGTCCACTGGAAGGCTCCGTCGTGGAGAACTTCGAACCCGTCTACGGCACGGGTCCCCTCCTCGGGATCGCGGCGGGCGCCATCGCGCTCCTGCTGTTCCTGATCATCCGCTTCAAGATGCACGCGTTCATCGCGCTGGTCCTGGTCAGTGTGCTCACCGCGCTGGTCGCGGGCATCCCGGTCGACGGGGTGGTCCCCACCCTCCTCGACGGGTTCGGCGGCACCCTCGCCAACGTCGCCCTCCTCGTGGGGCTGGGCGTGATGATCGGCCGCATGCTGGAGGTCACCGGCGGCGCCGCCGTCCTGGCCGGGGCGCTCATCAAGCTGTTCGGTGAGAAGCGCGCCCCGATGGCCCTGGGCGTGGCCTCCCTGCTCTTCGGCTTCCCGATCTTCTTCGACGTCGGCCTCATCGTGATGCTGCCGATCGTCTTCAGCGTGGCCCGCCGCGTGGGCGGCTCGGTGCTGACCTACGCCCTGCCCACCGCCGGTGCCTTCGCGGTCATGCACGCCTTCGTGCCGCCGCACCCCGGCCCCGTCACGGCGGCCGTGGAGATCGGCGCGGACATGGGCCTGACCCTGCTGGTCGGCGTCCTCCTGGCCATCCCCACCTGGTACCTGGCCAGCTACCTGTTCGGCCTGTGGGCCGGGAAGCGCTTCGAGATCCCCGTGCCGGACGACATCATGTCCAACGGCGACGTCACCCACGAGAACCCGCCCCGCCTGGGCACGGTCGTCAGCATCCTGCTGCTGCCGATGCTGCTCATCTTCGCCAACACCGGCACGGCCACCCTCTCCGCCACCGGAGCCGTCCCGGCGGACGCCGTCTGGGTCCAGTCCCTGCGGCTCGTCGGCGAGACGCCCATCGCGCTGCTCATCACCGTGCTCTACGCGATGGTCGTGCTCAGCCAGGGGCGCTTCACCCGCCAGCGGGTCGAGGAGATCGTCGGCGGCGCGCTCGGCCCCGTCTGCGGGATCATCCTCATCACCGGCGCGGGCGGCATGTTCGGCGGCGTCCTGCGCACCAGCGGCATCGGTGACGCCCTCGCCGGAAGCCTGGAGTCCACGGGCATGCCGGTCATCGTCGCTGCGTTCGTCATCGCGCTCGCGCTGCGTGTGGCCCAGGGTTCGGCCACGGTCGCCATCACCACGGCCGCCGGTCTGATCGCCCCGGCCGTGCACGCCACCTCCGGGCTCAGCTCCATCGACCTGGCCCTGATCGTCATCGCGATCGCCTCCGGCGCGACCGCGCTCTCCCACGTCAACGACTCCGGGTTCTGGCTGGTCGGCCGGTTCCTGGGCATGGACGTCAGGACGACGCTCAAGACCTGGACCGTCATGGAGACCCTGATCGGCTTCATCGGCTTCGGGTTCGCCTTCGCCCTGTACCTGGTCCTGTAGGCCCTCAGCGGCCGGGAGCGTCGTCCCTGAGGGCGTCCGCGACCTCGGTGACGATCGACCGCATGGCCGCCTCGGCGACGTCGGGCAGCCCGTCCCGGATGGCCCGCGCCACCGTCATGTGGAGGCGCAGGGCCTCCGGGCGGGGGTTGTGCGGCATCAGGTCGTAGGAGGTCCGTGCGACGAGCACCTCGGTCACCACCTCGGCCAGACCGGAGAGCATCTCGTTGCCGGACAACTCCAGGACGCGACGGTGGAAGGCGATGTCGAGCTCCATGAACGTGGTGAGTTCGCCCGCCTGGCCGGTCAGGGTCATCCTGTCGGCCACCACCTCCAGCTGGGCCCGCTCGTCGGCGGGTCCGCGCTCGGCGGCCAGGGCGGCGGCGCCGGGTTCCACGGCGGCCCGGAGCTCGTTGAGGGAGCGCAGCTGCTCCATGCGGCCGG
Organism: Nocardiopsis sp. B62; assembly: GCF_018070675.1. Classification (NCBI taxonomy): domain Bacteria; kingdom Bacillati; phylum Actinomycetota; class Actinomycetes; order Streptosporangiales; family Nocardiopsidaceae; genus Nocardiopsis; species Nocardiopsis sp. B62. The sequence continues at coordinate 72,037 of NZ_JAGPXK010000024.1, forward strand.
ATCCGGCCAGGCGCCAGCGGATCAACTGGGGGTCGAAGACGCTCCAGTCCCGTTGGGGTCGGACCCGGATACCGGTCCGGGGGCGGCTCAGTACGAGGCCCATGGACTCCAGGACACGGACCGCCTCGCGGGCGACCGTCCGTGACACGCCGAAGTCGCCCTCCAGACCCTGGAGGGTGAAGGCGTGGCCGGGGGCGTACTCTCCGGCGGCGATCGCCGGACCGAGCACCGCCAGCACCCGGTTGTGCAGCGTTCGGTGCTCGGTGGCCATCTCGTCCCTCGGAATCTCCTGCGACGCGGTCGGGGTCACGGAGCAGCCTAGCCGGATTGATTGATATCACTATTGGTGGCGGCGTCGCGCACGGGCGGCGGGCCAAGACTCGGAGAGAGCATGCATTTCGTGTTCATGGGTGTATCTGGCAGCGGGAAGACCAGTGTCGCCGAGCGGATCGCCGCGCGCCTCGAACTGCCCTTCGCGGAGGCTGACGCCTTCCACCCCGAGGCCAACATCACCAAGATGTCGGCAGGGGTACCGCTGACCGACGACGACAGGTGGCCCTGGCTGGCCGAGCTCGCCGAGTGGATCGCCGCGCACGAGGCGCTGGGGGAGTCCACGGTGATGGCCTGCTCCGCGCTCCGGCGCTCCTACCGGGACGTGCTCCGCCGAGGGGCGCCCGGCGTGCACTTCGTCCACATGCACGGCACGGAGGAGGTGATCTGGGAGCGGATCGAGGCCCGCAGGGACCACTTCATGCCGCCCGCGCTCCTGCGCTCCCAGCTGGAGACCCTGGAGCGCCTGGGGCCGGACGAGGAGGGGCTGGAGCTCGACGTGCGCGGCGACCTCACCCAGCTCAGCGCGCAGGCCCTGGAGTACGTGTCGGAGCGGCTGGGCCTCTCCCTGACCTGACCGGACACCGCCGGGAGACGACCACCACATGCGCAGGGGTTTTGCTCCACTTGTGTAGTACGCCCCGGCACGCGAACCTGTTCGTCATGCAAGACACCCAGACGTCCCCCGTAACCTCCGACTCCCGGCCGTTCAGTGTGCTGCCGGCCCCCCGGCAGAGCCTGCTCGCCGCGCGTCGCCCCGGTGTGCGGCCCCCGCAGGACGTTCGGCAGACCTGTGTCCTGATGTTCGTCACCGCCGCCGCGTTCGCCGGGCTGGCCTACCGGGCGTGGGCGACGCTGGACGCTGGCGCGCCCGCGCCGATCGTGCGCGACCTGTGGGTGCAGGTGGTCCTGGCGTCGCTGGTCACCCTGGGCCTGGTGGCGCTGGTGCTGCCCGTGCGTCGCGCCGGATACGTCCTGTGGCGCATGGCGCAGTTCGGCGCGGTGGTCGCCCTCGGCGTGGCCGTCTCCGCGCTCAACACGGCGGCCCGCCTGGCCGACACTCCGATGCTGCTGGTCGCGGTGGTGGTGGCCCTCTTCGCCATCGTCACCAACATCGCCCTGTGGAGCACCAACGTCCGCCGCTGGTGCGAGTCCTAGGAGTTCGCCACGAGGGGGTGTCCCGGCCACTGGTCGGGGCACCCCTTTCCCGTCCGCGCGGTCCGTCGCCGCGTTCGCGGGGCACGTCGCCGGGCACCTGGTCTCCAGGATGAAGGACGGTCCACTCCCGGGTTCGCGGGGGCTCACGATCATGAGGTGCGCTTGAAGAGGGGCGGCGGCCGTCCCCGCGTTCGCGGGCTCACAGGATCCCGAGTTCCGCTCGCGAGTCCAGCCACGGTCCACTCTCGCGTTCGCGGGGGCTCACTGCCCCCGGGGCGGAGCTGGACGATCCGACTGGTCCATCCCCGGGTTGCTGGGCTCATACCTGGCGACCTGGGACGACGTCGGCCGTTGTCCCCGCTCGTCCATGGCTTCGGCACGGTACTGGGACGCCGTGGGCCCGGGGCGCGCGTGGCCCGTGTGGTCACGGGACGCTCACCGCCGGGCCCCTTCCGTCCGGGGGTCCCGCCTCAGGCGCCGCCGCTCAGTCCTCCTCCTCGCCGTCCGCGAGGACGTGCAGGCGGGCCAGGTGCTCGCTGCCGTCCTCCCCGTGACGGTTGACGTAGATCTCGCGGGCCTCGTCCGCGATGTCTCCCACCTCGTCCTCGAACCCGTAGTCGAGGAGGTCGTCCAGCAGGTCGAGCGACCGGTGCAGTGGGTCCCCGTCGTCGGGGTCGGTGGCGGCCTCCTGGGGGGAGTGCTCGGTGACCCGCGTCAGCGCGAGGCCTCGGGCCTCCTCCACCGCGCTCTCCGCTCCGGCCGCGGCACTCAGGCGGATGCGGGTGATGGGGTCCTCGTCGGCGACGAGCATGAGCTGCTCGGCCAGCCAGGTGGTGTCCTGGCCTTCGAGGAACGCGGTGAGCTCCGCGTCGTCTAGGGGAGTGTTCATCCGCAGATCATAGGACGAACCGCATGCCTCCGGCGCCTTGGGGCCCGTTCACGGAACGGAAACAAAAAACGGACATTCGGTAGAGAAAGTCATTCATCCCATGATCGGATAAAGAAAGCGGAATTGTGCTCGGGTGAATACCCATTGTCACGACGCTGGGGCGGGAGGGGCCCCGGGGAAGTTGACGCTCAGTTAAACACATGCGAGCCAAATGCCGATCTATGGATCACGGCACAGATCTGAAACGGTTGTATTAATACCCAGCCGTCTACCTTCCCAGGTGGTCATGGCGCGGTTTAGGGTCCGAATCATCGTTCCGGGCCCCAAACCCCCGTCCCCCATCCCTGAGGTGGACCATGTTCACGAAGTCTTCCCGTAAGCCGCTCGGCCTCCTGGCCGTCGCGGCGTCGCTCACGCTTGTGGCGACCGCCTGTGCGGAGAGTGACCGCGCCGACGGAGGTGGCGACGACTCCCAGCCGTTCGTCTTCGCCTCCGCCGGTGACATCACCGCGCTCGACCCCTTCCTCGCCAGCGACGGTGAGACGTTCCGATACAGCCGCCAGGTCTTCCAGACCCTTCTCGAACACGAATCCGGCGGTTCTGAGATCGTCGGTGGACTGGCCGAATCCTGGGACCAGTCCGATGACGGCACCGTCTGGACCTTCAACCTCCAGCAGGGTGTGAAGTTCCACGACGGCGACGACCTGAACGCCGACGTGGTCTGCGCCAATTTCGACCGCTGGTTCAACCTCTCCGGTGCCTACCAGAGCTCGAACAACTCGTACTACTGGCAGAAGATCTTCGGCGGTTTCGCGGAGAACGACGAGGCCTACGCGGCGCCGGACCCGCGTTTCGTCTCCTGTGACGCCGAGGACGAGTTCACCGCCGTCATCGAGGTCAGCGAGTACTCCTCCCTGTACCCGGGCGGTTTCAGCCTCGCGGCCTTCGGCATCATGAGCCCCACCAGCCTGGAGGCCATGGAGGGCCAGGAGATCACGGGTGAGGAGGGCAACCCCAACCTGCCCGAGTACACCCAGGTGCCGGGGACGGTCGCCGGTACCGGCCCGTTCACCGTCGAGGAGTGGAACCAGGACCAGGGCGAGATCACCCTCAAGCGGTTCGACGACTACTGGGGCGACCCGGCGGGCTTCGAGAACATGATCATCCGGGCCATCCCGGACGAGAACGCCCGCCGTCAGGCCCTGGAAGCGGGCGACATCCACGGCTACGACCTGGTGGCCCCGGCCGACGTCAGCCCGCTCCAGGAAGCCGGGTTCGAGGTCCCCACCCGTGACGTCTTCAACGTCCTCTACCTGGCCTACCAGCAGGACAACGAGGCCCTCGCCGACCTCGAGGTCCGCGAGGCCCTCTCGCACGCGGTGAACCGCCAGCGCATCGTCGACACCATCCTCCCCGAGGGCGGCGAGGTCGCGACGCAGTTCCACCCGGACACCCTCGACGGCTGGTCCCCGGACGTCCGCGAGATCGAGTACGACCCGGAGCTGGCCGCGGAGAAGCTGGCCGACGCGGGCCAGGAGGACCTCGAGATCGAGTTCTGCTACCCGACCGAGGTCACCCGTCCGTACATGCCCGCGCCCAAGGACATCTTCGACGTCATCTCGGAGGACCTCCAGGAGGCCGGTGTCACGGTCGAGGCCAAGAGCTACGAGTGGGCCGAGTACATCAACCAGACCGACAGCGGTAACTGCCCGCTGTACCTGCTCGGCTGGACCGGCGACTACAACGACGCCTACAACTTCGTCGGCACCTGGTTCTCCACCCCCAACAGCGCCTGGGGCATGGACGACGAGGAGCTCTTCGACAAGATGGAGGAAGTGAGCACCAACCCCGACGCCGACGAGCGCATCGCCGGGTACCAGGAGCTCAACGAGATGGTGATGGACGTCCTGCCCGGGCTGCCCATCTCCAGCTCCCCGCCCTCCATCGCGTTCTCCGGGGACGTCAACCCGCCGAACGTGAGCCCCCTGACCCAGGAGAACTTCTCCGAGGCTTCCTGGAAGTAAGGCGCGAGACCCCCTCTCCCTGACCCGGGAGAGGGCCTCCGCCGGGCCCGACCGGTCCTGACCGGTCGGGCCCGCCGCACGGCCACCCCGGCGGTCCGCTGCCCCAAGGCACACCGCGCCGCACCCCCCCGGGCACCCCCCAGAGACCATCCGTCCATCCCGCCACACCCCGGCGGGGGACGCTCCGCGTCCATCGTTCTCACCACTGGCGAAAGGCGGCGCAGGTGCTGCGATTCATCGTCAGGCGACTCCTACAGCTGATCCCGACACTCGGCGGTCTGTCGATCCTGCTGTTCGTCTGGCTCCAACGACTGCCGGGCGGACCCGAGTACGCCCTCCTCCCCGACGACGCGACCGCTGAGCAGCGTGCCGCTCTGCGCCGGTCCCTGGGCCTGGACGAACCCCTCGCGGTTCAGTACCTGACCTTCCTGCGCAACATCCTGCAGGGCGACCTGGGGACCTCCCTCCAGACCAGCCGACCGGTTCTGGACGAGTTCTTCCTCCGCTTCCCCGCGACCTTCGAACTGGCCGTGACCGCGATGATCTTCGCCGTCGCCGTCGGTCTGCCGCTGGGCTACCTCGCCGCCCGCAAGCGCGGCACGGTGCTGGACTTCGCCGCCGTCGGCGGTTCGCTCCTGGGTATCTGCACCCCGGTCTTCTTCCTGGCGTTCATCCTCAAGGTCGTCTTCGCCGAGAACCTGGGCGTGCTCCCCTCCGCCTTCCGGCTCTCACCGGGCCTGAGCCGCACCGACATCACCGGCTTCGTGGTGCTGGACGGCCTCATGACGCGTGAGTGGGACGTGGTCATGGACGCGCTCGCCCACCTGGTCCTGCCGGGGCTGGCCCTGGCCTCCATCCCGCTGGCCGTCATCACGCGCATGACCCGGGCCAGTGTCCTGGAGGTCATGGGCGAGGACTACGTCCGCACCGCCAACGCCAAGGGCCTGCACCGCACCACGGTGCGCACCCGCCACGTGCTGCGCAACGCCCTCCTGCCGGTGGTCACGGCGGTCGGTCTGCTCGCGGGCAGCCTCTTCGCCGGTGCGGTCCTCACCGAGAGCGTCTTCGCCTTCCCGGGTATCGGGTCGTTCGTCTACGGGGCGACACAGACCCGCGACTATCCGGTGCTCACCGGCTTCATCCTCCTCATCGCCACCATGTACGTGTTCATCAACCTCCTGGTCGACATCTCGTACAGCCTCCTCGACCCGAGAGTGCGGGCCCAGTGATGCCTACGACACCGAGTCCGAACCCGTCCGAGGCCCCGGACACCGCCGTGGCCGACGAGAAGGTCCCGTTCCACCAGCGCAAGGCCGACAAGGTCGACCGGCTCGCCGAACTCATGGGCGACCGTGACGCGGGCACCCACGGTGCGGGAGTCTGGCGTGAGGCCTTCCAGCGCATGCGGCGCAGCCCCATGGCGATCACCGGCGCGGTCATCGTCGCCGTGTTCCTCGTCATCGCCCTCTTCTCGCCGCTCATCGCCACGTACAGCCCCACCTCCCAGGCCTGGGGCGGTGAGGTCTTCCCGAACCGCAACGAGTTCGTCGGGCCGCGCGCCGAGAACTGGCTGGGTCTGGACCACCTCGGCCGGGACATGTTCTCCCGCATGGTGATCGGCGCCCGCCAGACCCTCCTGGTCGGCGTGGTCGCCACCCTGGTCGGCTTCCTGTTCGGCGCGCTCCTGGGCGGCCTCGCCGGCGCCTGCTCGGTGCTGGGCGGGCGCTGGGGGCGCCAGGTCGACAACGTGATCATGCGCGTCATCGACATGATGCTGGCCATGCCGACCCTGCTGCTGGCCGTCACCGTCGCCGCCCTGGTCGGGCCCAGCCTCACCACGGTCATGATCGCGGTCGGCATCGCCCAGGTCCCCATCTTCGCCCGCCTGCTGCGCGGCGCGATGATCTCCCAGGGGAACCGCGAGTACGTGCTGGCCGCGCAGGCCCTGGGCGTGCGCAAACGTCGGATCGCCGTCACGCACATCCTGCCCAACTCCATGGGCCCGGTGATCGTGCAGTCCACGCTCACCCTGGCGACGGCCATCATCGACGCGGCCGCCCTGTCCTACCTGGGCCTGGGCAACCCGGACGCGTCCTACCCCGAGTGGGGCACGATGCTGTCCGAGGCCCAGCGGTTCCTGTCCAGCGCACCGTCCCTGGCCGTCTACCCGGCCCTGGGCATCATCATCACCGCGCTCGGCTTCACCCTGCTGGGTGAGGCGCTGCGGGAAGCGCTCGACCCGAAGTTGAGGAAGTGACCATGAGTTCCAGCACGCCGCTGTTGGCGGTGGACGAGCTGTCCGTGGTGTTCCACCGCAAGGGCCAGAACCCGACCCGCGCCGTCGACGGGGTCTCCTTCACGCTGGAGGAGGGCAAGGTCACGGGGCTGGTCGGCGAGTCCGGCTGCGGCAAGAGTGTGACCTCCCTGGCTCTCATGGGTCTGCTGCCGGACCGGGGAGTGAAGGTCGGCGGCAGCGCGGTCATGCGCCTGTCCGACCGGGGAGAGGAGCCGAAGGAGGCGGACCTGCTCAGGATCTCCCAGCGCCGTATGCGCGACCTGCGCGGCTCCCAGCTGGCGATGATCTTCCAGGACCCGCTCAGCTCGCTCAACCCGGTGGTCCCCATCGGCCTCCAGGTGACCGAGATCCTCAAGCGGCACCGGGGGATGCGCGGCGCCGCCGCCAGGAAGGAGGCCGCCGACCTGCTGTACCGGGTGGGCATCCCCGACCCCACCCGGCGCCTGACCGAGTACCCGCACCAACTGTCCGGCGGTATGCGCCAGCGCGCGCTCATCGCGATGGCGGTGGCCTGCAAGCCGCGCCTGATGATCGCGGACGAGCCCACCACCGCGCTGGACGTCACCATCCAGGCCCAGATCCTGGAACTGCTCAAGGACCTGGTCACCGAGGAGGGCACGGGGCTGCTGATGATCACCCACGACCTCGGCGTCGTGGCCGGGCTGTGCGACGACATCAACGTCCTGTACGCGGGCCGGGCGGTGGAGACCGCCGAGCGAGCGCCGCTCTTCAGCGACCCCACCCACCCCTACACGGTGGGCCTGCTCGGCTCCATTCCCCGCCTGGACGCGCCGCGCGGAGAACCGCTCACCCCGGTACGCGGATCGGTCAACGACAACATCGCGTGGACGGACGGGTGCGCGTTCGCGCCCCGCTGCGACCACTACACCATGGAGTGCCTCCAGGGGCCGCCCCAGCTCGTCGAAGTGGGCGTGGGGGACCCGGGACACGTCCACCGCTGTGTGAACCCCATCAGCCACGCCGACGTGGTGGACCGGGCCGTGCTGGAGAGCCCGGCCGTGGTGGGCGAGGACGAGGAGGAGCGGGGATGAGCCTGCTGGAGATCAGGGACCTCAAGGTCCACTTCCCCATCAAGCGGGGCGTGATTGTCGACCGTGTCGTGGGGCACGTGCGCGCCGTTGACGGGGTCTCGCTGAGCATCGAGAAGGGCCAGACCTACGGCCTGGTGGGGGAGTCCGGCTGCGGCAAGACCACCCTGGGCCGGGCGGTGCTGCGGCTGAACGAGATCACCGAGGGCGAGGTGTGGTTCGGCGGGGACGACCTGGCCGGGCTCGACTCGGAGTCGATGCGCCGCGAGCGCGCCAACCTCCAGATGGTCTTCCAGGACCCGCTGGGCAGCCTCAACCCCCGCCAGAACATCGGCTCCATCCTCCTGGAGGGCCTCCAGACACACGGCATCGGCGGTCCCGAGGGTGCGGAGGCCGAGGGGCTGAGCCGGTCGGAGCTGAGGCAGAGGACCAGGGAGGACCAGCGCCGCCGGGTCGTGGACGCGCTGGAGCGGGTGGGGCTGTCCGCCAAGGCGCTCCAGCGCTACCCGCACGAGTTCTCCGGCGGCCAGCGCCAGCGCATCGGCATCGCCCGGGCGCTGGTGCTGGAGCCCGACCTCATCATCTGCGACGAGCCGGTCTCGGCACTGGACGTGTCCATCCAGGCGCAGGTGCTCAACCTGCTGGAGGAGCTCCAGGAGGAGCTGGGTCTGACCTACCTGGTGATCGCGCACGACCTCGCGGTGGTGAGGCACGTGAGCGACGTGGTGGGGGTGATGTACCTGGGTTCACTGGTCGAGGAGGCCACCAGCGACCAGCTGTACGAGACCCCGCTGCACCCCTACACACGGTCGCTGATGTCGGCCGTGCCTGTGCCGGACCCGACGGTGGAGGACACCCGGGAGCGCATCCTGCTCGCCGGTGACCTGCCCTCGCCCGCGAACCCGCCCGCGGGCTGCCGGTTCCACACCCGCTGCCCGTGGCGGCAGGAGGAGCGGTGCGACACCGAGCGCCCCGAGCTGCGCCCGCTTGAGGGCGGGCAGGCGACCCACAGAGTGGCCTGCCACTACGCCGAGCAGATCCTGTCCGGCGAGATCCAGCCCCGCGAGGAGCTGGCCGAGCGGATCGTGCACGGCGCGAACTGATCCGGACCGAGCGCGCGGGTACCCCCGGAGGGTGCCCGCGCGCTCGTGTGTCCGGGCCCGGGCCCGGCCGGGGAGGTCGACCGGCCGGGTGAACCGGCGGCACACGTGCACCCGCCGGAACTCGGCGCGCAGCCGTTCCTCGTTCGCCAGGTTCGCGTGCGCGAAGGCCCTCACCACGGTACGAGGGAACCCGTCGAGCCCGGTGGGGACCGGTGACGGGGGCCGACCGCGCCGTGGGCCCGAGGCCCCTGACCCTCGTGACTTCCGGTCGGGTGGCGCGGGCGGGTAGGAAGGAGGAAGGGGACGCAGCGAACCGGGAGGAACTCATGGTGGACACCCCGCACACGCGCGACCTCGGGCTGGCGGTCTTCCTGTACGACCGGGACTGCGGCTTCTGCCAGCGCGCGGTCGCCTTCGCGCGTGACCGCCTGCGCACCCGGACCTCCTTCGCGGCCTGGCAGGACTCCGACCTGCCCGCACTCGGCCTGAGCCCCGAAGAGACCGACGCCCAGGCCTGGCTCGTGCACCGGGACGGGCAGCGGCTTGCCGGAGGGGACGCGATCGCCGGGGTGCTCCTGGGCGCCGGGTTCCCGGCCCGGACCCTCGGCCGGTTCCTGCTGCTGCCCGGGGTTCGCGTGCTCAACCGCGCCGCCTACCGGGTCGTGGCCGCCAACCGCCACCGGCTCCCTGGAGGAACCGCCACCTGCGCCCTCCCGTCTCCGAGAGGAAGGACCACACCCCCGTGAACCCCCTGGCCGCTGCCTCGGATCAGACGACGCCCCTCGGCGCGTTCCTCAGCATGATGGGCTGTCTGCTGCTCATGACGGTGGTCCTGGTGCTCATGGGGGCGCTGGGCGCCCGACGGCGGATCAGACCGAACGAGTTCTTCGGAATCCGGACCCGCTACACCCGCTCCAGCGAGGACGCCTGGTACACCGTGCACGAGCTCTCCGCGCACTGGTCGATCGCCGCCGGGCTGGTCTGTCTTCCGGGCCTGGCTCTGCTGCCGGTGGCGACCACCCCGAGCGGGGAGGCCGCCGCCGTGCTCGTGCCCATCGGGATCAGCCTCGTGGTGCTCCTGACCGGCACGGGGCGAGCCCACCGGTTGGCCCGGGAGCGCGAGGCCGGGGAGGTGGGTCGCGCCGAGCTGCCCTGAGCGGGATCAGGCCGCCCGAAGGGCCCGGCACACGTCCAGGACCCGCTCGCGCAGCACCGCGCCGCGCTCGGCGAAGTCCCGCTGGTACTCCATGTAGGCGGCCTTGCCCTCGGCGGTCTCGATCCGAACCGGGGTGTAACCCCACTCCCGGAGGTCGTAGGGCGAGGCGCGCATGTCCAGCACCCGGATCTCCTTCGACAGTTCGAAGCAGTCCGCCACCAGCTCCGACGGGACCGCCGGAGTGAGCTTGTACGCCCACTTGTAGAGGTCCATGTTGGCGTGCAGGCACCCCGGCTGGTCCAGTTCCGCCTGGCGTTCCCTCGTGGGCTGGAGCGTGTTCAGCGGGCGCGCCGGTTCAGTGAAGAACCGGAACGCGTCGAAGTGGGAGCACTGGACCCGGTGCGACTCCACCACACGGTCGGTGCCCTCGTGCCCGAGCCGCAGGGGGACCTGGCCGTGGCGGACCTCCTCGGTCCGGTACACCATCGCCCACTCGTGCAGCCCGAAGCAGCCCAGGTGCGCGGGGCGCTCGGCGACCGAGGACAACAGGCGCTCCACGAAGTCCAGGACCGGACGGGCGGCCAGGAACGCGGGCACGTCCAGGCCCACCCCGCCGGAGATCTCGGTGTGGAAGCGCTCGGAGAGCCGTTCGCGGGAGCCCTCGCCGAGCAGCACCGTCCCCACTCCGGGGTGCCAGCGCCGCAGCTGCGCGGGCTTGAGGTTGTAGTAGGTGAACAGGAAGTCCTCGACGGGGTGCCGTTCGCCCGCGCTCCTGCGCCGGACGTGGTCGCCGACCAGGGCGTCCACCCGACGCCCGTGCAGTTCGGCGCGCTCGCGCCACTCCGTCTCCGCCAGACCCCTCAGGGTCTCGGTCCTCGTTCCCGTCACGGCACCCAGGGTACGTCCGGTCCCGGCTGCCCTAGTCTTCTGGGATGCAGATCCCCACCGACGACGAGATCCGGGCCCTCCACGAGCGTCACGCGCCCACCGCCGAGGCCTTCGAGCTCGTGTACACCCACTGCCGAGCCGTGTGTGAGGTCGCCGAGCTGCTGCTCGACCACGTGCCCGCCGGGGTGGACGCCGATCTCGTCCGCGCGGGGTGCCTGCTCCACGACGTCGGCGTCTACCGTCTGATGGACGGGCACGGACGGATCGACGGCCCCCGCTACGTGAGCCACGGGGTGCTCGGTCACGAACTGCTGGTGGGGGAGGGGCTGCCCGAGACACTGTGCCGGTTCTGCTCGCACCACACGGGGGTGGGGGTCACCCGCGACGACGTGCGCGCCCAGGGACTGCCCATCCCGGTCGCCGACTACCTCGCCGAGTCGCCCGAGGAGGAGCTGGTCATGTACGCGGACAAGTTCCACAGCAAGAGCCAGCCACCGGTCTTCCTCACCGCCGACACCTACGCGGCCAAGGTGAGCCGCTTCGGCCCAGAGAAGGAGATCCGCTTCAAGGACCTGGTGGAACGGTACGGCGAACCCGACCTGGCCGCCCTGTCCCACTCCTTCGGGCACGCCCTCGTCTGACCCCGAGGAACCGCTGTGGGCCCGGTGAGGCTCAGTTGGACTGCTGGACGGGCAGGTGCCGTCCCAGGTAGCCCACGTACACCCGGTTGGTGGTGTCCGGGCCCAGGTGCGGGAAGAAGTACAGCCGGGGGCAGATGCCGTACTCGATGTCCAGCTTGATGTGCGCGTACATCGGGACCCGGCCGTCCGGCTCCACCTCGGTCGGCACCCGGAAGACCCGCTTCTCGTTGAGCTTGCCCCGGTTGCGGACGTAGTCCGACTCCTGCGAGGCCAGCCGCTTGACCGGGATCACCCGGTAACCGTCGGGGGGCTCGCGCAGGTAGGAGTGGAAGCCCAGCCCGCTGCCCGGGTTGTCGAACTGGTAGCGGGCGTAGTCGTTCAGGGCCATCAGCGCCTCCCAGGCCCGGGTCACCCACAGTCCCTCCTTGCGGCTGTCGGACAGCTCGTACACCGTCTGGTCCTCGATGGTGAAGAACAGGTGCGGCAGGGCCGAACCGTCGGTGATCCGTTCCAGCAGCTCCGCCACGCTGGACGGCGGCCGTAGCTCGGGGTCGCGCGGGGCCGGGGCCGCGGCCAGCCGGAACAGACCCGCGTCCCTCGCCTGGTCGCGCAGCCACCGCGCCTCGAACCGGGCCGATCTCCGATCCTCCCTTGCGACGGCGAGCTCGTCGGCGAGGTCGGCGGTCTCCGCGAGCATGGCCTGGTGCTCTTCCGACAGCTCACCGATCCGCGCGTTGAGCCTGCGCACCTCCTCCTTGAGCCGACGCACCTGCTGTTCCTGCGCTTGGGCGGCGGCGAACTCCACCGAGGAGACGGAGTCGTGCCCTGACTGGTGTGCGATGACGTTCCCCGATCCTGAGGGTGCCCGTGGGGGAACGGGGGCACGGGTGTTCGGACCCCGGCGCAGGTCCTCGGTCTCCTCGGCCAGGAACGCGTCGATCGCCCGGAGCGCCTCGGGCAGGCGCAGGCCGAGCGCGTTGTCGCGCACCCGCCGGGACAGGGCGGCGCCCACCCAGTTGCGCACGCGTTCGCCGTCGCGGGCCGTGTCGAGGGTGCCCGGACTCATCCTGGGGTGGCGCTGGGCGTCCCCCTCGTCGGAGGGGTCCACGCCCGGTAAGAAGGTGCGCACCCCGCCCACGGGCACGTCCAGGCCACGGGGGAGGAGCTCGGCGACCCGGTCCATGGCCGCTCCGTCCAGCACGTAACCGGCGCACATGCCCGTGCAACGGGACAGCGTCCCCGCCATGGCGGTGCGCCAGTCGGCCACGGTCACGTCGCGCGGCGCACCGGTGGCGACGATCGCGAGGCGCCGCAGAGGATCGCGGATGGTCGCGACCAGGGCCGCCACGTCCTCCTCGTCGCGCCCGCGCACGATGCGGGGTGAGGACGGCAGGGGATGGGCGCCGTCGTGCGCGCCGACCGCCTCCAGCAGCATGCGCGCGGCCTCGGGCGGCATCACGTCGGAGCGGGGGGAGTCCGAGGGCGTGGTGGGGTCGACGGTCATGTCGATCCACACGTAGTTCCACGGGGAGAGCTCGGGGTCCACCACCACCGTGGCCAGGGTGCGCCACACGCCCTCGGGTTTCTCGGACTCGGTGGTCAGCCGAAGGAAGGTCAGGCCCTCGTCGGCGTTGTGGTGCCGAGCCACCAGCGCCCGCGAACGGTTGCTCAGCTCGTACCGGCCCGAGTCGGCGAAGTCCACTCGCGCACCCGAGTTACCGCGCTTGCTCAGCCAGCGGGAGAGGACGGAGGAGGCGACCGAGACCAGGTCCCCGTCGTCGTCTTGGACGGCGACCAACGTGCGGTAGACGAGCGGCAATGGGCACTCCCGGGTTCCCGACGGCGGCGGACCCGAGGGTCCGGCCGAACCCGCTGGCAGAGCCCTCCCTCACCACTGTGGACGAAGGACCGTCGCTACGCCAGCCGGTTGACCAGGTTCCCTTCGACGGGTCAGTGCCCCGCCGACCCCAGGTCGTACTCTCCGTCTACCCAAGGAATGGCCAAGTCATCAATCCTCACACGCCACTCCGCGCCGGGAACCGCGTCCCGAAGCCGGGCGAGCGCGGCAAGGTAGTGGTTCAGCTGGGCCATCTGGGGCTCGGGCCCGCTGGCCGTGTGGGAGATCTTGCTGGATCCGGCGAACAGCTCCCGGCGCCCACCGCCGAAGGAGTACGGCGCCAGGGGCTCGAACAGCTCACGGGGTTCCAGGTCCGGGTCGGTGACCTCGCCGTCACGGACCCAGGCGGGGAGCGCGTGCTCGGCGAAGGCGGTCAGAGCGCTCTCCCCCTCGGCGATGATCCTGCCCAGCCCGGCGCGCTCGGCGTCGCTGAGCGGGGTGTCGCGGTGGGCGCTGTAGTACAGGCTGACGCTCAAGTCGGGCTCCCTGGGTTCTCGTTCGGACCCATGGTGTCCGGGGGCGCCGACATTCCCCGACCGTATGCGCCACAGTGGCCAATTCGAGGGCCCGGATTGGCGACAGTGGACAAGGCGGGCCGTGTCGCCTGGGGGTTAGCGTCGCCGACATGACCACGCACCCGTTCTGGCTGGCCGGTACCGCCGCGACCGGCGACACCGAGCTGACCGTCCGCAACCCCTACACCGGCGGGACGGCGGGCGTCGTCTCCGTGCCCACCGAGGCGCAGGTGGAGGCCGCCGTCTCCGCCGCGCACGCGGTGTCCGCCGAGGCCGCCGCCCTGCCCGCGCACGTCCGTGCCGGGGCCCTGGACCACGTCTCGCGGCGCATCGGCGAACGCGCGGAGGAGATCGCCCAGGTGATCACCGCCGAGAGCGGCAAGCCGATCAAGTGGGCCCGCGCCGAGGCCGGACGCGCCGTGTCGGTGTTCCGGTGGGCCGCCGAGGAGGCCCGCCGGGACAGCGGCGAGCTCCAGCGCCTGGACACCGACCCCGGCGGCACCGGGCGCATGGCGCTCGTCCGGCGGGTCCCCAAGGGCCCCGTCCTCGGCATCTCGCCGTTCAACTTCCCGCTCAACCTGGTCGCCCACAAGGTCGCCCCGGCCATCGCGGTGGGCGCGCCGGTCGTGCTCAAGCCCGCCCCGGCCACCCCGATGACCGCCCTGATCCTCGGCGAGATCCTGGCCGAGACCGACCTGCCCGCGGGCATGGTGTCGATCCTGCCCATGCCCAACGAGCTGGCGGCCCCGCTGATCACCGACGAGCGGCTGCCCGTCATCTCCTTCACCGGCGGACCGTTCGGCTGGGAGCTCCAGCGGCGCGCCCCGCACAAGCACGTGACCCTCGAACTCGGCGGCAACGCGGCGGCCGTGGTGCTGGACGACGCCGACCTCGACTGGGCCGCCAGGAGGGTGGCCCTGTTCGGCAACAACCAGGCCGGCCAGGTCTGCATCGGGGTGCAGCGCGTCGTGGTCACCGACGCCGTCCACGACGAGTTCGTGCGGCGTCTGGTCGCCGAGGTCGAGACGCTGGGCACCGGCGACCCGGCCGACCCGAAGACCGACGTCGGACCGCTGGTCGACGCGGCGGCCGCCGAACGCGTGACGTCCTGGATCGACGAGGCGGTCGCCTCGGGGGCCCGCCTCCTGACCGGCGGCACGCGTGACGGCGTCACCGTGGCGCCGACCGTCCTGGCCGACGCCCCGGCCGACTCCCGGGTGGTGCGCGAGGAGGTGTTCGGTCCCGTTCTGGTCGTCCAGCGGGTCGCTGACACAGACGCCGCCTTCGCCGCCGTGAACGACAGCGACTTCGGTCTCCAGGCCGGTGTCTTCACACGGGACCTGCCCACCGCCTTCCGCGCCCACCGGGAGCTGGAGGTCGGCGGAGTGGTCGTCGGGGACGTCCCCACCTTCCGCGCCGACCAGATGCCCTACGGCGGCGTCAAGGGTTCGGGTGTGGGCAAGGAGGGCCTGCGCGCCGCGATGACGGACCTCACCCACGAGCGGGTCCTCGTCCTCACGGGCATCGACCTGTAGGGCCGGGGAACAGGGGAC
>NZ_JAGPXK010000025.1:0-86043 GCF_018070675.1 Nocardiopsis sp. B62
GCCGGACTTCGGCCGCCACCGCCCCGTCGTGACCCCGGGTCCCACGCGCGGAGGATTCGGGTGAACGGTTCCTAGAGCTGCGCGGCGTGGTCGTAGAGGCGCTTGGCCTCGGTGCCCAGGCGCGGGCCGTACTGGGTGCTGCGGTCGTCGGCGTACTTGAAGCTCACCACCGAGGAGATGGTGCCCTCGCCGGTGGCGGGGTCGAAGTCGGTGAACCAGGGACCGCCGCTGGACCCCTGGGTCATGGTGCACCGAACCCCGTTGGCGGTGGTGCCGCCTGTGTCCGGGACCGTCCGGCCGGAGCAGTAGTGCAGTTCGCGACCGTTGAAGGGCGAGGCGGCCGGGTAGCCGAAGGTGTAGACCTGCAGGCCGTTCTTCACGTTCTGCTCGGTCCACGTGGAGAAGGACAGCTTCTGCGCGCCGACCCGGTCCTGCACCGGCGTACCGCCGTCCTTGTTGAGCACGACCATCGCGAAGTCGTAGCTGTCGTCGGCCCGGTTGGACCACTGCGGCGCGACCATGAGGTCCCGCGCGGTGAACTTGCCGTACGGGCTGTCGCCGGAGGAGTAGCCGGGGACGAAGGTCCAGTTCTGGGCCCAGGAGCCCTTGCCGTCCTTGGCGCAGTGCCCGGCGGTCACCAGGGTGCTCTTGTTGGCGGAGTCCACGACCGAGGCGGAACAGGTGAAGTCCTTGCCGTCCATGGTCAGGTACACCTTGCCGGTGGTCTCGGTGACCTTGCCGCCGTCGTTCCAGCGCGCTCCGTCGCTTCTGGGGCTGGAGGCCTGCGGCTGGATGTCGGCGGACTGCCCGAGCGGGTCGGCCAGCCCGAGGGTGGACTCCACGAGGCTGGTGATCGGCTGGGCGGCGGCCATGCGGTCGCTGGTCCAGTAGTCGAGGACCGCGGTGCGCTGTTCGCCGGTCACGGCTCCGGCCTGGCGGTCGATCCCGTCCGTCCGGGAGGCGGGCGTGCGCCCTTCCGGTGCGGGGCGTTCGGGCGCGAGCGCGTCCGGGAGGACCGCGGAGGCGTGGATGGCCTGGGAGACGGCGGAGGCCGGGGCGGGCAGGTGGTCGATGAGGGCCAGACCCCCGAAGGCGACCGCGACAGCGGCCAGCGGGGCGAGGATCCTGCGTGCGGTGGGCGAGGTCATGCCGACGATCTTCGCACACTTGGAGTAACTCGATAACTACTTTGGGTTTGTGTCGCGGGTTTCTCGGGCAGGCGCGGGTCTCTCGGGAGGGCGACCGGCCGTCCTCGTGAGAGAAGGGGCGGCCGGTCGCCTTGTGCGTGGTGCTCCGTTGACCGGAACTCGGGTTTTCGGCGCCGATAGCTGGCAGAAAACCCGCACCGGTCTACCCGAGCGGGATTTTCACCCGGGTCGGCTCCTCCTCCGGGGAGGTCACCGTCACCCGGTCCCCGATCCGGCTCTCACTGACGTACCGGGCGTCCTTGCTGTCCACCACCACGGCCAGGCGGTGTCCGGCCGGTACGTCCCACACGACAGACGACAGCTCCGTCCGCACCGTCACCGGTTCGCCCGGGGCGGCGTCGCGCAGGGTGTGGGGGGCGTGGCTGAGCAGGGAACCGGTGCCCCGCTCGTTGATCGCGTACAGGTAGACGAAGACCGACTGGTCGGCGGTGGTCGGGGTGACCGTGAACGTCACCTCGGGGGTCCCCGCCACACGGGCGCCGTCGGGGTAGGCGGGGCTGGTCCACACGGCGGCCCGGTACCGGTCCACCGTGGGCAGCAGGACCCCCGTGGGCACGTCGAAGAACTGCTGGAGCGCCCCCGACAGGATCACCGTTCCGCTGCGGGCGGTCGTGCCGATCCCGGTGCGGAAACCGTAGTCCCAGCCGGTGGCGGGTTCCCCGACCATCGCGCCGTTGCTCTGCCAGCGGCCCCAGCTGGAGCTGGGCCGGTCGAGGTGGTACTCGTCGGTCGCCGTCGTCACCGAGGGCCAGTCAGCGTGTGAGGACCAAGCGCCGTCGCCGTTGTTGGGTCTGACGCGCACCGGGTCCTCGGCGTCGATGCCGTTGTCCTCGCCCTTGAGGTGGTGGTCGAACCAGCGGGCCAGGTCCTCCCAGACCTCGTTGGGCAGCCCCACCGCGCCGAACGCCTCGGAGGTGGCGTGGTCGCCGGGGGCGAGCATGAGCCGCTTGGGGCCGGACAGCTCCTCGTAGAAGTCGGCGATGTGCCCGGCGGGGAACATGCCGTCGTTCCACCCGTGCGCCATCATGACGGCGGTCCCGTTGGCGTTGATCCGGTCCACCTTGGTGGCGGCGGAGCGGTCCGGAGCCATCTCCAGGATGGGGTCGACGTTGCCGCGCCGGTACTCGCGCTCCATCTCCCTGAGGGAGTCTCCGGGGGTGCCGAGCAGGTTCCCGGCCAGGAGCAGCAGCTCGGCGGACTGCACGTCGATGGTGTCTCCGGGGTAGAGCGAGGCCCCCAGGTCGGCCCAGCCGCTCATGGAACCGACCGCCCTGACCCGTTCGTCCTCCGCGGCGGTGAGGAGGCTGATCCCGCCGCCGTAGGAGATGCCCGCCATGCCGATCCGGTCGGCGTCGGCCTCGGTGTTCTCCAGGGCCCAGTCGATGACGGAGCTGGCGTCGGCCCGGTCCTCGGGCCCGGCGACCTCGATGCCGCCGCCGGAGTCCCAGAACCCGCGGGAGGAGTAGGCGACGACCTGGTAACCGGACTCCTCTGCCAGCTTCTTGGCGGCGCCGACGTAGAGGATGTGCGGGGTCGCCCACGCGGAGGGCATCACCAGCAGGGGGTGCGGGCCCTCGGCGTCGGTGGGGGTGATGACCTTGGCTTTCAGTTCGGTGCCGTCGTGACTGACGATGGTCTCGTAGTTGGTGGTGGAGGAGACGGTGACCGCGGAGGCGGGCGCCGGGGACAGGGCGGCGACCGCGACGGCGGCCGCCACGGCGGTGGCGGAGAGGGCGTGGAACCGCGCACCGAAGGGGGTTCGCTCGCTGGAGGGGGGACGCGTACTGACTCGGGACATGGCGGGAACCTCGGGGGTGGGGGGAGGGAGGCTCCGATGGTCGCTCGCGCCAGCACCATCGGGGGCGGGGACACCGACGGTGATCGGCGTCTCTCTTTACTGTGAGGTAACTTACTCGCCAGTCAAGTTAGGCGATCCCCTGCCCTTTGTAAAGACCCCGTGAACACCGCGCCCCGCCGAGCCGACCCGAGCCCGTTCCTGAGTGCCCCGAGCCCGCCCCTGGGTCCACCCCCGAGCCCGCCTCCGAGGGTTCGCCCCGTCGTTCCCACGCGTTGTCCACAGGCCCCGGCGGCGGGCCTCCGGGTGCGGGACAATGGAGGGGTGCGAGAAGAACAGCAGCGAACAGTAGTGATCCTCGGCTCCACCGGTTCCATCGGAACCCAGGCCGTCGACATCGTCCAGCGCAACCCCGCGCGCTTCCGGGTGGTGGGCCTGGCGGCCGGGGGCGGCCGCGCCGACCTGCTCGCCAAGCAGGCCGTCGAGCTCCGGGTCGGGCACGTGGCCGTGGCCGACCCCGCTCGCGCCGCCGACCTCACCCGCCTCCTGCGCGAACAGGGCTCCGACGCCGAGGTGCTGGTCGGCGCCGAGGGAGTGGCCGCGCTGGCCGCACTCCCCTGTGACGTCGTCCTCAACGGGATCACCGGCGCCCTGGGCCTTGAGTCCACCCTGGCCACGCTGCGGGCCGGCAGCACCCTCGCCCTGGCCAACAAGGAGTCCCTGATCATCGGCGGGCCGCTGGTGCGGGACCTGGCAGCCCCCGGCCAGATCGTCCCGGTCGACTCCGAGCACTACGCCATCGCCCAGTGCTTCCCCCACGTGCCCGAGGGCGAACTCACCAGCCCCGCCCAGGGCCTGGTCCACGCCGCCCGATCCGAGGTGCGCCGCCTGGTCGTCACCGCCAGCGGCGGTCCCTTCCGGGGCCGTCGGGCGGACGAACTCACCCACGTCACCCCCGCCGAGGCCCTGGACCACCCCACCTGGAGCATGGGCCCGGTCATCACCGTCAACTCCGCGACCCTGGTCAACAAGGGTCTGGAGGTCATCGAGGCCAACCTGCTGTTCGACGTGCCCTTCGACCGGATCGACGTGGTCGTGCACCCGCAGTCGATCGTGCACTCCATGGTCGAGTACGTCGACGGCACCACCCTGGCCAAGGCCAGCCCGCCCAGCATGATGATCCCGATCGCTTACGGGATCGGCGGCCGCGAGCGCGTCCCCGACGCCGCGCCCGGTATGGACTGGTCCCGTGCCCAGAGCTGGACCTTCGAACCGCTGGACCACGAGGCCTTCCCCGCCGTGAGACTGGCCGCGGAGGTCGGTGCGGCGGGCGGAACCGCCCCGGCCGTCTACAACGCCGCCAACGAGGAGGCCGTCGACGCGTTCCTCAAGGGAAACCTCGCGTTCCCGGCCATCATGGACACCGTCTCCCAGGTAGTCTCTGAACACCAGCGGGCGGACCATCCGGGTGCCTCGACCCTGACCCTGGACGACGTGTACGCCGCTGACACCTGGGCCCGAACCCGCGCGCGCGAGCTGCTCACCCGCGGCTGAGGACCGACATCGGTTTGAGGAGAGATGCATGGTCGTTCTGCTGACCGTGGTCGGGATCGTCCTGTTCGTCGTGGGGCTGTTGTTCTCGATCGCCTGGCACGAGCTCGGCCACATGTCCACGGCCAAGATGTTCGGGATCAAGTGCACCGAGTTCATGGTGGGCTTCGGCAAGACGCTGTGGTCGGTGCGCAGGGGCGAGACCGAGTACGGCATCAAGGCCGTCCCGCTGGGCGGGTTCGTGCGCATGGTCGGCATGCTCCCGCCCGCCCGGCAACGGGCGGACACCGGCGCCAGGAAGATGTCGCGCTGGCGGGCCATGGCCGAGGAGGCCCGCGAGGCCTCCTACATGGAGCTGTCCCCCGAGGACCAGGACCGGCAGTTCTACCAGCGCTCCCCCTGGAAGCGCCTGATCGTCATGTTCGCGGGTCCGGGCATGAACCTCGTGCTGGCGATCATCCTCCTCGGCGTGCTCTTCATGGGCATCGGCGTGCACCAGGAGACCCCGCAGATCGGGTCCGTCCGCGAGTGCGTCGTCCCCGCCGGGGTGACCGCCACCGAGTGCACCGACGAGTTCGCGCCCACCCCCTCACACGAGGCGGGGCTGGAGCCCGGCGACGTCGTTGTCTCGATCGACGGCGAGCCGGTGACCGGCGACACCGTCAACGGGCAGATCAGGCAGTCCCTGGGCAGCACCGAGTTCGTGATCGAACGCGACGGTGAGCGCTTCACCACCGACGTCGACATCGTCGAGAACGAGCTGCCCGCCAGGGACGCCGAGGGCAACATCGTCTACGAGACCGACGACCGGGGCGACCACGTCTACGACGAGCAGGGCCGCAGGGTGGCCGCCACCGAGGTCGTGGGCTTCCTGGGCGTGGTGTTCGTCCAGGAGCGCCAGCCGCTGACGGTGGGGGAGTCGGTCTCCGAGGTCGGCACCATGCTGGTCAGTGTCGGTGAGGCGATCATCGCCCTGCCCAGCCGGGTCCCCGAGGTGTTCGGCGCCGCCTTCCTGGGCGAGCAGCGCACCGAGGACTCCCCGGTCGGCATCGTCGGCATCTCCCGCATCGGCGGCGAGATCATGTCGCAGGGCCTGCCGGTGATCGACACCGTGGCGATCATGATCAGCATCCTGGCCAGCGTCAACCTCTTCCTCTTCGCCTTCAACCTGCTGCCGATCCTGCCGCTGGACGGCGGGCACATGGCCGGGGCGATCTGGGAGTCCGTCAAGAAGTGGACCGCCCGGATCTTCCGGAGACCGGACCCGGGACCGGTGGACGTGGCCCTGCTGACACCTGTGGCCTACGTGATCGTGGGCTGCTTCCTCGTCTTCAGTGTCATCCTGCTCGTGGCCGACCTCATCAACCCGGTACGGCTGTTCGGCTGACCCCTCCGGGGCGGCCCTGCGCCGTCCCGGAGGAATGAACACCGGTTGAACTGGTGTGAGCGCGCCCACGAAGGGCCGTGGTTCGCCCGAAGGGCGGGTAACCTTGGTGTCGCGTACCGGGATCGCCGCCGTGGCGGAGGCCAGCGAGACGGAGCACCCGGACACGCCTGGCGGGCGCCTCCGCGCGCGCCCCACTCTCCACGAACCGGACGACATCAAGTGCCGCCCTCCCTCCGGCGGCAGACGAGGTGAACCAAGCGTGACCATTGATCTCGGTATTCCCGCCACACCGCCGCGCCCGCTGGCGACCCGGCGCAAGACCCGACAGATCATGGTCGGGAACGTCCCCGTGGGCGGGGACGCGCCGGTCTCCGTGCAGTCCATGACGACCACCCGCACCTCCGACATCAACGCGACGCTCCAGCAGATCGCCGAGCTGACCGCCTCGGGCTGCCAGATCGTGCGCGTGGCCGTCCCGACCAACGAGGACGCCGACGCGCTGCCGATCATCGCCAGGAAGTCGCAGATCCCGGTGATCGCCGACATCCACTTCCAGCCCAAGTACGTGTTCGCGGCGATCGACGCGGGCTGCGCCGCCGTGCGCGTCAACCCGGGCAACATCAAGAAGTTCGACGACAAGGTCGCCGAGATCGCCAAGGCCGCCTCCGACGCCGGGACCCCGATCCGGATCGGCGTCAACGCCGGTTCGCTCGACAAGCGCCTGCTCGCCAAGTACGGCAAGGCCACTCCCGAGGCGCTCGTGGAGTCGGCGCTCTGGGAGTGCTCGCTGTTCGAGGAGCACGGCTTCCAGGACATCAAGATCTCGGTCAAGCACAACGACCCGGTCGTGATGGTCAACGCCTACCGGCTGCTGTCGCAGGCCTGCGACTACCCGCTGCACCTGGGCGTCACCGAGGCCGGTCCGGCCTTCCAGGGCACCATCAAGTCCTCCGTGGCCTTCGGCGCACTGCTGTCGGAGGGGATCGGCGACACCATCCGGGTGTCCCTGTCCGCCCCGCCCGCCGAGGAGGTCAAGGTCGGTGCCCAGATCCTGGAGTCCCTGGGCCTGCGGGAGCGCGGCCTGGAGATCGTCTCCTGCCCGAGCTGCGGCCGCGCCCAGGTGGACGTCTACACGCTCGCCGAGGAGGTCACCGCCGGGCTGGAGGGCCTGGAGGTGCCGCTGCGCGTGGCCGTCATGGGCTGCGTCGTGAACGGCCCGGGTGAGGCGCGCGAAGCCGACCTCGGTGTGGCCTCCGGCAACGGCAAGGGCCAGATCTTCGTCAAGGGCGAGGTCATCAAGACCGTCCCCGAGTCCAAGATCGTCGAGACGCTGATCGAGGAGGCCATGCGCATCGCCGAGGAGATGGGCGAGGCCGGGGTCGAGGGCGAGCCCAGCGTGTCCGTCGCGGGCTGATCCGCGGGGTTCCCGCCAGAGGTCACCACGCTTCAGGGGAGTACGGCCGGTGCCGTGCTCCCCTTTGTCGTGTCCTGAGGTCGTGTTGGTCCGGGACCGCCGAGCGCGGGCCAGGAACACCCGGAGCGGCCGAACGCTTACACCTACGGGTGGATCCCGCATCGTCGCTGGTCAGGTGAGCCTGATCGCCGTGTGTCACGACACATGACATGGATCACCATGGCGTGCGTTTTCTTGCGTCAGCACGCATGATCCCGTCATGGGAAGCCGACAAAGGCAACGAATGTGGGTCATGTTACTCATGCAACACCATTAACGTTGCCGAAGGCACAAATGGGGTCTCGTTGGTTCGTGACGGCGCCGATCCGGTGTGCCCACCCGCAGAACGTCGAGGAGTCATTTCGTGGTGGACCAGAAGAGCCCGCTGGCGGACGCCTCCGCTCCCACGCTGGGGCGGCGTCTGAGCCGACGCAAGCCGGTCGAGAAGCTCGTGGCCGAGACCGAGGGCGACAACGGCCTGCGCCGCACCATGGGGTTCTGGCAGTTGTCCATGATCGGTATCGGCGCCACCCTGGGCACCGGCATCTTCGTGGTCCTGGGAGAGGCGGTCCCGATCGCCGGACCCGCCGTCATCCTGGCGTTCGTCCTGGCCGGTGTGACCGCGCTCTTCTCCGCGCTCGCCTACGCCGAGATGGCCGGGATGATCCCCGCCTCCGGCTCGGCCTACTCCTACAGCTACGCCACCATGGGCGAGTTCATGGCGTGGGTGTGCGGCTGGTGCCTGATGCTCACCTACGGGGTCTCCGTGGCGGCGGTCGGCGTCGGCTGGGGCCAGTACATCAACGAGCTCCTGCACCTGACCACGGGCCTGTCGCTGCCCGGCGCGCTTCTGGCCGGACCACTGGAGGGCGGCGTGATCAACGTCCCCGCCGCCGTCGTGGTCCTGCTGTCGATGTTCGCCCTGCTCGCCGGGGTACGGGAGAGCACCCGGGTCAACGCCGTCATGGTCACCATCAAGATCGCGGTGCTGGTGATGTTCGTGGCCATCGCGATCACCGCCGTCCAGCGGGGCAACTTCGCCCCGTTCCTGCCGATGGGCATGGCCGGTGTCTCCGCCGCCGGAGCCACCCTGTTCTTCTCCTACATCGGCTTCGACTCCGCCTCCACTGCCAGCGAGGAGGCCCGGAACCCGCAGCGCGACCTGCCGCGCGCCATCATGTTCTCCATGATCGTGGTCACCGCGATCTACTGCCTGGTGGCCTTCAGCGCGGTCGGCGCCCTCAACTGGACCCGGTTCGCCGAGGGCCGGACCTCCCTGGCCGGGATCCTCACTGTCGTCACCGGCACCCCGATCTGGGCGGTCATCTTCGCCGCCGGGGCCGTCCTGGCCCTGGCCAGCGTCGTCCTGGTGGTCCTCTACAGCCAGACCCGCATCCTCTTCGCGATGTCCCGCGACGGACTGATCCCCGCCGCCTTCTCCAAGGTGGACTCCCGGGGCACCCCACGAGCCAACACGATCATCACGTCGGTGTTCATCGCCCTGCTGGCGGCGCTCATCCCGCTCGGTCCGCTCGCCGACGCCACCGCCATCGGCACGCTCTTCGCCTTCGCCCTGGTCAACGTGGCCGTGCTCGTGCTGCGCAGGAGCCGCCCGGACCTCAAGCGCGCCTTCCGGATGCCCGGCGCGCCCGTGACCCCGGTCCTGGGCGTGCTGGCCTGCGCCTACCTGATGGTCAGCATGCCGGTCAGCGTGTGGGTCGCCTTCGGCGCCTGGCTCGTGGTGGGCCTGGCCATCTACTTCGGCTACGGCATGCGCCGCTCCGCGCTGGAGACCGAGCCCGCCGTGGAGGTCGGTTCCTGACCGGAGCCGCGCCGCCCACGGCGGCGGACGGACGATCGGGGGCGGGGCCGGGGGAATCCCCCTGGCCCCGCCCCGCGTTCGTCCTGGTGCCCGAAACCGCTCCGGGTTGACGAACGAACGGAGCGTGAGAAGGCCATCGGGCGCAAAGAAGCACCCCGGATCAGCGTGAACTCGCAACGGAGTGCACGTCCCACACACGGTTCCCACGTCCCCCTCCACCTAGAGTGGACGCGGCCGACCAGCGGCGACACACCAGGAGGTACGCAGCGATGCCCGCACCACTGCGCGTGGCCCTCGACCAGGGCACGGGACGCAGCGGCGATCCCGCCTCCTCGCTCCACCGGCTCCACGGGAGGGCCCGCGCGGCCGCCTCCGAGGGCGCCGCCCTGCTGGTCACCCCCGAGATGTCGCTGACCGGCTACAACATCGGTGAGCGGGTCCGGGACCTGGCCGAGCCCGCGCAGGGCCCCCTCTTCACGGCGGTCTCCCGGATCGCCGCCGACACCGGCGTGGCGATCGTCTACGGCTTTCCCGAGCTGGCCGACGGGGACGTGTACAACGCGGTGCGGCTCGTGGACGCCACGGGGGCCTCCCGCGCGCTGTACCGCAAGACCCACCTGTTCGGCGGCCTGGACCGGGACCTCTTCCGTCCCGGCGACGATCTGGTCGTCCAGGTCGACCTCGACGGTCACCGGATCGGCCTCCTGGTCTGCTACGACGTCGAGTTCCCCGAGACCGTCCGGGCCCATGCCCAAGCTGGGACCACCCTCCTCGTCGTGCCCACCGCCCTGATGGCCCCGAACACGTCGGTGGCCACACTCCTCGTCCCGGCGCGGGCCATGGAGAACCAGCTCCACCTGGCCTACGTGAACCGCTGCGACACCGAGGGCGAACTCGACTACGTCGGACTGAGCACGCTTGTGGGCCCCGACGGCACCGAGCTGCTCCGGGGCGGGGGCACCGAGGCCCTGCTGGTCGGCGACGTCGACCCGGCGGCCACCGAGGCCTCCCGTGCCGAACTCTCCTACCTCGGGGACCGTCGCACGGACCTGTACCCCGCGCCCGACACCCACTGACACCACCCGCCCCACCCGACACCGCCGCGCCCGCGGCACCCACACACCCCGCTCCAGCGAAGGAGGGCCCCATGACGTCCGCCGTGCCCACGTCCGCCGGTACCGCAGCCGTGTCCGACGACCAGGACCGTCCCCTGACCATGTCCGGGCCCGACTTCCCGTTCGCCTACGACGAGTTCCTGGCGCACCCCGCCGGCCTGGGCCAGGTTCCCGCCGAACACCACGGCGCCGAGGTCGCGGTCATCGGCGGCGGCCTGTCCGGCATCGTCACCGCCTACGAGCTGATGAAGATGGGGCTGCGGCCCGTCGTGTACGAGGCCGACCGGATCGGCGGCCGCCTGCGCACCGAGCGCCTGCCCGGGGCCCCCGACGACGTGGTCGCCGAGATGGGCGCGATGCGCTTCCCTCCGACCTCCACGTCCTTCTGGCACTACGCCGACCGCGTGGACCTGCGCACCAGCCCCTTCCCCAACCCGCTCTCCCCGGCCACCCCGAGCACCGTCGTCGATCTCAAGGGCGAGTCGCACTACGCGACGCACCTGGACGACCTGCCCGAGCTGTACCGGGACGTGGCGCGTGCCTGGGACCGGACCCTGGAGAGCGTCGAGCACACCCGCATGCAGCGGGCGATCCGCGAGCGCGACGTGGCCACCCAGAAGGAGATCTGGAACCGGCTGGTCGAGCGGCTCGACAACCAGACCTTCTACGGCTTCCTGTGCGAGTCCCCGGGCTTCGCGTCCTTCAGGGACCGCGAGGTCTTCGGCCAGGTGGGCTTCGGGACCGGAGGCTGGGACACGGACTTCCCCAACTCCATCCTGGAGATCCTGCGGGTCACCTACACGGGCGCCGACGACGATCACATGGGCATCGTCGGGGGCGTGGACCAGCTCCCGCTCCGACTGTGGGAGGACGCCCCGGACAAGCTCGTGCACTGGGCGCAGGGCACGTCCCTGGCCTCGCTGCACGGCGGTGAGGCGCGCCCCGCCGTGACAGCGCTGCGCCGCACGGCGGCGAAGGGCTCCCAGGCGGGCAACATCACCGTCACCGACTCCTCCGGCTCCACCCGCACCTACCCGGCGGCCGTGTTCACGGCGCAGTCCTGGATGATGCTGTCCAAGATCGACTGCGACGACGACCTGCTGCCGATCGACCACTGGACCGCGATCGAGCGGACCCACTACATGGAGTCCTCGAAGCTGTTCGTCCCGGTGGACCGCGCGTTCTGGAGGGACCGGAACCCGGAGACCGGCCGGGACGTCATGAGCATGACGCTCACCGACCGCATGACCCGGGGCACCTACCTGCTGGAGGGTGAGGACCCGGACGGCCCGGCGGCGATCTGCCTGTCCTACACGTGGTGCGACGACTCGCTCAAGTGGCTGCCGCTGTCCGCCAACGAGCGCCTGGAGGTCATGCTGGCCTCGCTGGGCAAGATCTACCCGGACGTGGACGTGCGCTCCCACATCACCGGTGACCCGGTCACGGTCTCCTGGGAGGACGAGCCGTACTTCATGGGCGCGTTCAAGGCGAACCTGCCCGGCCACTACCGGTACCAGCGCCGCCTGTTCACGCACTTCCACCAGGAGGACCTGGCGGAGCGGCACCGGGGGCTGTTCCTCGCCGGTGACGACGTGTCCTGGACCGCCGGGTGGGCCGAGGGCGCCGTGCAGACCGCCCTGAACGCGGTGTGGGGCGTCATGCACCACTTCGGCGGCCGCACCGACCCCACCAACCCGGGCCCGGGCGACCTGTTCGACGAGCTGGCCCCGGTGGCCCTGCCCGAGGACTGACCGGATCCGGCGGCGCTCACCCGCGCTCGGGGGTGGCGTCCGTACGAGGGCCGACAGGGCTTCGGCGTCAACGTCCCGGCATCCCCGCCTTCGGCGACCGGCTCTGGGGCCTAGTCCGGGGGGTCGGTCCCGGCGGCTCCGGCGAGGATGGGCTGGTCGACCAGGCGGGAGAGCACCAGGGTGCTCTTGGTGCGGACCACGAAGGGTTCGGCGCCGATCCGCTCGATCACCTCCTCCAGGTGCCGGGTGTCGCGTGCGCGGACCTGCACGATGGCGTCGGCCTCCCCGGTGACGGTGCAGGCCGAGGTGATCTCCGCGTAGCCGGACAGGCCGATGCGGATCTCGCCGGGGGACGTGCGGGCGCGGCAGTAGAGCTCGATGAAGGCCTCGGTGGTCCAGCCGATCGCCTGGGGCTCGACGACCACGGTGAAGCCGCGTACGGCCCCGGACTCGATCAGGCGGTCCACCCGGCGCTTCACAGCGGAGGGGCTGAGGCCGACCCCGCCGCCGATCTCCGCGAAACTCGTCCGCGCGTCCGCGCCGAGCATCGCGATGATTCGCTCGTCGACACGATCAAGCCGCATTGTGCCCCTTTGTCCATGTCTGATCTGACCAGGGCACATGTTACCGGGGGAGTGCTCGGGCGGGGCCCGTGTCGCTTCCCATTGTCACGTTGCGTAGCGGTGAGAATGCATGAGGACATCCTGGCCGGTATCGGGGGTAAGCGAGTGCGATCAGCGTGCACACAGTGGGCAGCAGTCTCCGCCGGGGTGCTCCTCGCATCCCTGGTCGCCGTTCCGACGGCGCAGGCCGCCCCGACCGGGACGCCCCCCGCGCCGACCACCAGGATCGACCAGAGGGCGCTTGACTGGCGGCCCTGCGAGGACCTCGAACCGGTCGGCGACACCGCGATGGAGTGCGCCACCCTCACCGTCCCCATGGCCAGGAGCACCGACGGCGCACGCGTCGCCGACCTCGCCCAGACCCTCCAGATCGCCCTCTCCCGGGTCCCCGCCACCGGCACCGCCGAGCACACCGTGCTGGTCAACCCGGGCGGGCCGGGCAGCGCCGGACGCAAGTGGGCCGCGCACACCCACAACCGCATGCCCGAGGAACTGCGCGAGATCCACGACGTGGTCGCCTTCGACCCGCGCGGCATGGGCGCCTCCACCCCCAACGTCACCTGTGACCCCGCCTACTTCGCCCCCGTCCGCAAGGACTCCGTCCCGGCCGACGCCACGGAGGAGCGGGCGCTGCGCGAGGACGCCGAGGCCTACGCCGACGCCTGCGCCCGGAACACCGGTCCGCTCCTGGACCACATGCGCACCGAGGACACCGCGCACGACATGGACGCCATCCGCGTCGCCCTCGGCCTGGAGCAGGTCGACTACCTCGGCTACTCCTACGGCAGCTACCTCGGCACCGTCTACGCCTCGCTCTACCCCGACAGCGTGCGCGCAGTGGTCCTGGACAGCGTCGTCGACCCGGACCTGCCCTGGTACGAGAGCAACCTGCGCCAGAGCCGGTCCCTGGACCGCGCCGCGGAGAACTTCTTCGACTGGATCGCCCGCCACGACGCCACGTACGGTCTGGGCGCCGACGGCGATGCGGTCTCCGCCGCCTACTACGACCTGCGCGCGCGTCTGCGCGAGGCCCCGCTGGAGGACACCGTCGGCCCCTCCGAACTGGACGGCGCCGCCGCCGTCGTCGCCTACAGCGGCAACTCCTGGCCCTCAGTCGCCGAAGCCCTGGCCGCCCAGGTCAACGACGCCGACCCGGCCCCGCTCCTGAAGCTGCACGAGACCTACGGAGACGACGCGGACAGCGACCCCGGCTTCGGCGGCTACCTCGCGGTCCAGTGCACCGACGCCCCATGGCCCCGCGACTGGGACACCTGGGACACGGACGCCAGGCGGATCCACGAGGACGCGCCCTTCCTGGGCTGGCACAACATCTGGTACAACGCCCCGTGCGCCTCCTGGGACGCGGAGTCCGCACCGTGGTTCCAGGTCGGTGACGGACCCCGCGAACACGCCGCCTACGAAGGGGACGTGCTCGTCGTGCACGCCACGGCGGACGGCGCGACCCCGGTCGAGGGCGCCTACTCCCTGCGTGAGCGCCTGCCCGGCTCCTCACTGGTGATCGAGGACGGCGGCATCACCCACGGCGTGGCCCTCACCGGCAACACCTGCGTGGACGAGACCGTCGTCGCCTACCTCAGGGACGGGGTCCTGCCCGAACGCGGCGCGGACGGCCCCGACGTCACCTGCGACGCCCGCCCCGAACCCAGCCCGCGCGGTGCGCAGAGCACCGAACCGACCGAACCGACGCGGGTGGAACGCCTTGGCCCGATCGGACTCGAATCATCCAGGTGAGTCCGGACAGAGGGTCGAATAGGCTGGAATCGGCGCGAATTCGTCGTGGGCCCACGAACCGATCCGGTGTCCCGCCGGAGCAGGTGATCGGGATGATGGGGGAGATGCGATGCTGCGGACCTCGGCGGTACGGATTCTGGGAGAACGTGACCGGGAGGCCGTCCGCGCGCTCCTGGACGCCGACCCCGTGGGCAACGTCTTCGTCGCCTCACGGCTGATGGCCACCGGCATGTCCGGCGGGGCCGGGGCCGAACTCTGGGGTCACACCGAACGCGGCAGACTCACCGCCCTGTGTTACTCGGGCGCCAACCTCGTCCCGGTCAACGCGGGGCCCGCCGCGGTACGCGGGTTCGCCGACCACGCCCGCTGGCGCGGCCGCCGCTGCTCCTCGATCGTCGGTCCGGTCGAGGCGGTCAGCGACTTCTGGCAGCAGATCACCCCCGCCTGGGGTCCCGCCCGCGTCATCCGCGCGAGCCAGCCGGTCCTGGAGATCGACGGCCCGCCCGTCGTCGCCCCCGACCCCCTGGTGCGCCGGGTACGCGTCCAGGAGATCAACACCCTGGTGCCCGCCTGCGTCGCCATGTTCACCGAGGAGGTGGGGGTCCCCCCGGACTCCGGCGACGGCGGCGCCCTCTACCGCGCCCGCGTCGAGGAACTGGTCCGCACCGGCCGCGCCTTCGCCCGGATCGAGGACGGCCGCGTGGTGTTCAAGGCCGAGATCGGCGCCGTCACCCGGCACGCCTGCCAGGTCCAGGGGGTGTGGGTCCACCCGGAGCTACGCGGCCGGGGCTACGCCAGCGCGGGCATGGCGGCCGTGGTCAACTACGCCCTCGCCGAGATCGCCCCCCGGGTGACCCTCTACGTCAACGACTTCAACGCCCCCGCCAGGGCCACCTACCAGCGCGTCGGCTTCCGCCAGGTGGGAGAGGTCATGTCGGTGCTCTTCTGAGCGGCGGCGCGTACCTGACACATCCCCGTCAGTTTGCCGATCCGTCCCGGGTCGGCGCCAACCGCCCTGGGTAACGTGGACGGGCTCCCTCCCCCGTGCCGCAGAGAGGCCCCATGCTCCACAACCCGACCGGTCGCGCTCGCCTGGGGCTGGCCCTCCTCCTCGCCCTGCTGACGGTGCTGGGCCCGCTCAACATCGACATGTACCTCCCGGCCTTCCCGGAGATCTCAGGCGACCTCGGCGCCAGCGCCTCCCAGGTGCAGCTGAGCCTCACCGCCTGCCTGGTGGGCCTGGCCGTCGGCCAGGTGGTGATCGGCCCGATCAGCGACGCCAGGGGGAGGCGCGGGCCGCTCCTTGTCTGCGTGGCCCTGTTCGTGCTGGCCTCGGCCCTGTGCGCGCTCGCCCCCGACACCGGGGTGCTGGTGCTGGGCCGCTTCCTCCAGGGGTTCACCGCCAGCGCCGGAGTGGTCCTCTCCCGCGCCGTGGTGCGCGACGTCTTCGACGGCACGGCGCTCACGCGGTTTTTCGCACTGATCATGGTGGTGGTCGCGGTCGCCCCGATGGTCGCCCCCGTGGTCGGCGGCGGAGTCCTGCTCCTGCCCTCCACGACGTGGCGGAGCATCTTCTGGGCGCTGGCCCTGCTCGGCGCCGTGGTCGTCCTGGTCGTGGCCGCGCGACTGCCGGAGACCCTCCCCGTGGAGCGGCGCATCCCCAGCACACTCGGCGGCAGCCTGCGCACCATGGGTGTGCTCCTCCGCGACCGCCGCTACCTCGGCCACACGCTCATCGTCGGCCTGCTGCACGGCGGCAGCTTCGCCTACGTCGCCGGGACGCCGTTCGTCTACCAGGACCTGTACGGGGTGTCCCCGCAGGTGTTCGGGTTCCTGTTCGGCGTGAACGGGATCGCCATCATCCTCGGGAGCGCCGCCGTCGGCCGCCTCAGCGACCGCTACGGGGAGCGCACCCTGCTCGGGGTGGCCGTGGTCGTGGCGGTGGCCGCCACCGCCGTGGTGCTCGCCACGGCGTTCCTCCAGGGGCCGCTGGTCCTGCTGGTCGTCCCGATCTTCGTCTACATGACCTGTATGGGCATGGTCCTCACGGGTTCCTTCGCCCTGGCCATGGAAGGCCAGGAGAACCGGGCCGGGAGCGCCAGTTCGCTCCTGGGCGCCCTACCCATGTTCATCGGCGCCGCGGTGGCGCCCATGGTCGGACTGGACGAGACCACGGCGGTCCCCATGGGCCTGCTCCTGTTCGGCACATCCGCCCTGGGCCTGCTGGTCCTGGTCACCCTCGCCCGGCCCGCGCCGATCCCCGCCGTCCGCGAGGCCGACCCCCAGCCCTGACCACGCCGCACACGCGGGGGGCGGGGCGCGCACCGCGCACCCCGCCCCCCGTCCGGAACCGGGTCACGCCTCGGCGACGCGGTCCGACGTTCCCTTCCGCTCCGCGTCCATGCCCAGGCGCTCGGGGGCGCCGGGGAAGGACAGCTCGAAGTCAGGGGTGTCGGCGATCAGCGCGCGCGTGTACTCGTGCCTCGGCGACGACATCACCTCGCCCACCGGTCCGTACTCGACGATCTCGCCCCTGTTCAGGATGGCGACCCGCTCGGCGATGTTGGACACCAGCGCGATGTTGTGGGTCACGAACAGCAGCGCCATGCCCTGGTCCTGGAGCTCACGCAGCAGTTTCACGATCTCCGCCTGCACCGAGACGTCCAGCGCCGACGTGATCTCGTCGCACACGAGCAGGTCCGGACGGGTGGCCACCGCGCGCGCGATGCACACGCGCTGGCGCTCACCACCGCTGAGCTGCTCGGGGAAGCGGTCCGCGTAGGAGGCGGGCAGCGCGGCCCGCTCCAGGGCCTCGGCCACCACGGCGTCCGGGTCGTCGGGTCGGCCCACCAGGTGCCGGTAGGGGCCCAGGACCTGGTCCCGCACCCGCTTGCGCGGGTTCAGCGCCTCGTACGGGTTCTGGAACACGTACTGCACCCGGCGTCGCTGCTCCGCCGTCCGGCGGTAGCTGCTGGTGGCCAGCGGCTCCCCGTCGAAGAGGATCTCGCCGGTGAACTGGTGGTGCAGACCCGCCACCGAACGGGACAGCGTCGTCTTGCCCGACCCTGACTCGCCCAGCAGTGCCACGCACTCGCCTCGGGAGACCGACACGTCGATCCCCTCCAGCACCTGCGTGCGCCCGTACCCGGCGGCCAGCCCGGAGACCCGCAGCAGCGGCTCCTCCTCGGGTTCGGGCTCCTCATGGCCCGAGGTCTTCAGCAGCGGCACCGCCATCAGCAGCTGGCGCGTGTACGCGTGCCGGGGATCGGACAGCACCGTCTGGGCGCGCCCGTGTTCCACGACCTCGCCCCGGTACATCACCGCGATGTCGTCGGCCAGGTCGGCGACCACGGCCATGTCGTGGCTGATGTACACACCGGCGGTCCCGTAGTCACGGGTCATCGACCGGATGGTCTCCAGCACGTGCGCCTGCGTGGTCACGTCCAGGCCGGTGGTCGGCTCGTCGAGCACGATCACGTCCGGGCGGCCCACGAACGCCATGGCGATCGCCACCCGCTGCTGCTGTCCGCCGGAGAGCTGGTGCGGGTAGCGGCGCAGGAAGACCTCGTCGTCGGGCAGGGCCACCTCGCGCATGACCTCGCGGACCCGCTCCCGGGCCTCCCTGTCCGACAGCGAACCGTCGTGCAGGGCCTCCGCCAGCTGCACACCGAGCCGCAGCGCCGGGTTGAGCGCGGAGGCGGGCGACTGCGGGATGTAGGCCACCGCGCGTCCGCGCAGCTGACGGACCTCTCGTTCGTTCAACGTGGCCAGGTCCTGGCCGGAGACCAGTACCTGACCCCCGACGATCTCCGTGGCGCGCTTGCAGTGCGCCAGCAGCGACAGACCCAGGGTGGTCTTGCCCGAACCGGACTCGCCCACGAGCCCGAGGATCTCGCCGCGCTTCACGGTGATCGACACGCCGCTGATGATCTCGACGTCCGAGGGGCGTCCGATCACGGTGAGCCCGTCGACCACCAGCACGGTCTCGCCCTCGGGGCGGTCCGTCCGTCGGGTGTCCCCGGTCCCGGTCCCGCCGGGCTCCGTGTTCTCGTTCAAGGTCACTTCTCGACCCCCCGGTCGATACCGATCGCCGCGCGGGAGAGCCCGTCGGTGATGAGGTTGGCGCCGACGGTGAGCACCGCGATCGCCGTCACGGGCAGTGCGACCGCCCACGGCTGGATGGCCATGCCCTGGCGGTTCTCGTTGATCATGAGGCCCCAGTCCGCGGTGGGCGGCTGGAGGCCCATGCCGAGGAACCCGAGTACGGCCACCACACCGATGGAGTAGGTCAGGCGCAGGCCCAGCTCCACCAGCAGCGGACTGGTCACGTTCGGCAGGATCTCCACCGTCATGATCCGCCAGCGGGGCAGCCCGATCGCCTCGGCCGCCTTCACGTAGTCCTGCTCGATCACCTTGCGGGTGGCCTCGCGGATCACCCGGGCCACGCGCGGCATGTGCGACACCGCGATGACCGCGACGATCAGCCACACCTTCGGGCCGAGGATCGACATCACCAGCAGGGCGGCGATCAGCTGGGGGAAGGCCAGCAGCACGTCGTTCGTGCGCATGAGGACGTCGTCCACCCAGCCGCGGCGGTAGCCGGCGATGACGCCGATCACCGTTCCCGCGGCCACACCGATCCCGGCGGAGGCGACGGCCAACAGCAGCAGTGTCCAGCCGCCCCACAGGAAGCGGGTGAACACGTCGCGGCCCCGGTTGTCACCGCCGAACAGGGTGCCGTCCACGCCGGTCTCGAACGGCTTGGACACGAACTCGGTGGCGGTGTAGGGGGCCACGAACGGCCCCAGCACCGCGATCAGGACGATGAGCCCGGTCAGGGCCACACCGACCTTGGTGCGGCCGAACCGCCAAGCGGTCCGGAACAGCCCCGGACGCCGCCGTGGCGCCGCGGTGGCGGGTGTGCTCGTCGAAGGTCCAGTCATCGGTTCGCGACCCTCACCTTCGGGTTGGCCGCCAGCCCGATCACGTCGGCGACCAGGTTGACGAGGATGTAGATCCCGGCGATGAGCAGGACCACGGCCTGGATCAGCGGCACGTCACGGTTGCCGATGGCGTCCATGAGCACCTTGCCGACACCGGGGAAGTTGAACAGGAACTCGATGGCCACCACGCCGCCGGCCAGCCAGGCCAGCTGGAGGGCGACCACCTGGGCGACCGGGCCGATCGCGTTGGGTGCGGCGTGACGCCACAGCACCGTGCGCTCGCCCATGCCCTTCAGCCGTGCCTGCTGCACGTACTCGCTCTCCAGGACCTCGATCATCGTCGCCCGCATCATGCGCACGATCGGCGGGGCCACGGCCAGAGCCAGGGTCAGCACCGGCAGGACCCACTGCTCGGGTCCCCCCTCACGGGCGTACACGGACGGGAACACACCGAGCCCACCCGGTCCCAGCAGCAGGATCAGCAGGATGCCGACCACGAACTCGGGGACGGACGCCAGAACGAGCGTGCCCATGGAGGAGGTGTGGTCGAAGGCGCGGTCGCGGCGCAGGGCGCTGAACGCCCCCACGAACAGCGCGATCGGGGTCGCGACCAGGGCGGACAGGCCCATGAGGGTCAGTGAGCTCCGCACCGGGTCGGTGAGGTACTCGGCGACGGGCATCCGGTTGGAGAACGACGTGCCCAGGTCGCCCTGGACCAACCCCTGGAGCCACTGCATGTACTGCACGGCCACGGGTTCGTGCAGGTTGAGCTGGTTGCGGAGCGCTTCCAAGCGCTCCGGGGTGGCGTCGCGCCCCAGGATGAGCTGGGCCGCGTCGCCGGGCAGGGCCTGCGTGGCCGCGAAGACCACGAGGGACACCGCCCAGAGCGTCAGTGCGCCGAAGAAGAGGCGGACGACGATGAGTCGAGTCATGGTGAGCTTTCGGTAGCGGTCTGGAGGTTCGGGAACCGGATGTCCGCTACTGCTCCAGCCACATGGTGTGGAAGGCGTAGGAACCCAGGGGGTGACCCGAGACCGCCGGAGTCAGACCGTGCACCGAGGAGTGGTAGGCGTCGAGCAGGTTCACGAAGCCCCACACGATGTAGCCGCCCTCCTCGTGCTCGATCTCCTGGGCCTTGCGGATGAGCTCGTTGCGCTCGTCGTCGTCGGCGGTCTGACGCGCCTCCTCCAGGTACTCCAGCCACTCCTCGTGCTCGCCCCACATGGTCTCGTTGTAGGGGGCGCCCACGACCGAGCCCTGGGCGGTCTGGGTGATGTAGTTCCGGGCGCTCCAGAAGTCCTGCCCGAAGGCGTACGGGAAGCCCTCCTCCGGGTTCCAGTAGTCGCTGGGGTTGACCCGGCGCAGGTTGACGGTGACCCCGGCCTCACGGGCCTGCTCCTGGAAGACCTCGGCGGAGGCGACCACACCGGCGCTGATGTCGGAGGTGACCAGCTCGACCTCCAGGCCGTCCTCGTGACCGGCCTCGGCCAGCAGACGCCTGGCCTCCTCGATGTCCTGCTCCCGCTGCGTGATGTCCTCGGGGTAGGACGGGTCCATCCGCGCGTACATGTCGTTGCCGAGCTGGCCGTACCCGGCCAGCGCCTGGTCGATCATCTCCTGCCGGTCGACGATGAGGCGGAAGGCCTGGCGGACGCGCACGTCGTCGAAGGGGGCCTCCTCGACGTTCATCGTGAAGGGCAGCCACATGCCGGTCTCGGACTCCAGGATGTTCACGTTGGGGTCGCCCTCCATGATGGCGACCTGGACGTGCGGGACCTGGCTGATGACCTGGACGTTGCCGCTGTTGAGCGCGTTGACCCGGGCGTCGTCCTCGGGGAAGTTCACGATCTCCAGCTCGTCCACGTAGGGCAGGCCGTCGATGTGGAAGCCCTCGTGGCGCTCGAAGACGCTGTACTCGCCGACCTTGAACTCGGAGAACTTGAAGGGACCGGCGCCGATCGGGTTGTCCGGGTCGTAGTCCACCGGGATGACGCAGTTGTAGTACTCGGCGAGCGCCTCGGGGAGGGTGACCAGCGGCTCGTCGACCGGGATCGTCATCGTGAGCTCGTCGACGATCTCGAGCTTCTCCGGGTCGACGCCGGGCATGTCACCCGCGCCGCGCATGGGGTTGTCGGGGTCGAGGATGCGCTTGAGGGAGTACACGACCGCCTCGGTCGTGACGGGGCTGCCGTCGTGGAAGGTCAGGCCCTCCCTGAGGACCAGCGTCCACTCGGTGCCGTCCTCGTTGGGCTCCAGCGACTCCGCCAGGTAGGGCTCGATGGTGCCGTCGTTGTCGAAGCGCATCAGAGCGGCGTAGAGGGCGTGGTTGCGCGCGATGTCGACGTTGTCGGTGGGGTCGTGCGCGTCGAGGGTGTCGCTGGCGCCGCCACCCGCGACGCCCACCTTCAGACGGCCGCCGGTCTGCGGCTCGCCGTCGCCGGAACCACCGGAGCCGGAGCCCCCGCCGCCGCAGGCGGCCAGGACCGGGGCGACGGCCGCGCCGGCCGCTCCGGCCTTGAGGAGGGAGCGGCGGGAGGTGAGGTGGTTCAGGGCGGTGGTGGGGTCTTCGGACTGGGCTGGCACGGGGACACCTCGTGTGGGGACGGGAACTTCGGAGAGGCCGGGACCCTGGTGACAGACGGTGGCTGGGGGGTGCCCCCGGTAGGGATTGTCGGGATCGGCCCCAATCGATACTTGTTCGCACTACAGGAAGCGTCAAACGAGGTCGGGGCCGTCTGGAGGGCGTCCGGGACATTTCTTACGGTCTGTCCGGGCTGGTGTTGGAGGGGGCGGTGACTTCTGCTGTGGCCTGGGGGTTTCAGGCCGATTCGGAGGGCGTCCCGCGTGTCCGTGTGCGGGCACCGTCCGCGCCGTGGTAGGGGTCCCAGGCGCGTTTTCGGCGCTCCCTGTTGTGTCCCCATCGTTGTCTGTGAGTAGTGAAAACGTGGCGTTTAGTCGCGTATTTTCCGTCTTTCCCAGGCGCTCGATCACGTAGGGTGACACCCTTGGGGTGGTGAGAACGGGTCCTCGTGGCCGCTGCTCCTCACGATTTCGGGGGAGGGCGTGCGCCGGACGCGGCCGGATGCGGCCAGGGTATTGCCCTGGTGTTGCCTGGGTGTTGCACGTCACATGGCCGGTCCAGGGGTCCGAGCTGTTTCCTTTGTCCACATCGGGGAGGACACGGGACGGGGTTTTGTGACCAATCCCCGGCGCGAGGAACCCAGGTGTGCTGTTCTGGACCCGGCACACCCTTGTCTAAGGTGAGTGCGGGAGACGCAACCCGCGCGCCCGTCGCGGGTGATTGGAGTGACCGGATGGCTGAGGCGAGGCAACTCCGGGATTACGTGCCCGCGGAGGCCCCGGACGCCGCGACGTCGACCGCACCACGGATCGACGTCGGAGATCTCACGGGTGGGGTCACCGACCACACCGTGTGGAGCTGTGCGGGGAACCTGACCGCGGTGCGGTCCATCCGCGCGCGGGTCCGTGAGTTCCTCACCAGGAACGGGCACGGCGACGGCGCCCTGGACGACGCGGAACTGGCCGTGAGCGAGCTGGCGACCAACGCCCTGCTCCACTCGCGCTCGGGCCAGAGCGGTGGCGTGATGACGCTGTTCATCCGCTCCGACGCGAACAGGCTCCGGGTGGCCGTGGCCGACCAGGGCGAGCGCGACCCGGTGGACAGGCACAGCGGACACACCCGCGAGGACGGCGACGACTTCGGACGCGGCAAGTTCATCGTCGACAGCTGCGCCACGCGCAGCGGCGAGTACTGGAGCGAGGCCACCCACGTCTCCTGGTTCGAGATCGACGACGAATCGGGCGGGAACGCGGTCGGCGAGACGGCCTGAGGGGCCCCGGGAGGGCTCCGGGGCCGCCGGAGCCACCCGAACCCCAGGGGTGCGCTCCCGCGCCGCCCGGAGCGCGTTGGACCGCGCTCGCGGCCACACGGAGCCCTCGGGTGCGCTCCCGGTGGCACCGGAGCGGGGTTCGGTCGACGGCCGGAACGGGCGTGACGCCCTCGGAGGCACCATGAAGTCGGCTCAGCGAAGCACGGGCGGCACACCGGCCGGTCATCGCCCGCCCGGCGTCCCGCCCTCGTGGCCTGGCGTCCTAGCTCGCGACGTCGGGCCGGGGATGGTCGATACGCGTGGGGACGGGGTCGCACGTGACCGTCACCCGGCGCCCCTCGGGCGGCGGGCAGTCCTCGCCCGCGACCACACAGGTCCCGGTCCACAGCGCCAGCGCCACGAGGGCGAGTCTGGTCGCCTCGTCCCCGGACTCGCCCACGGCGACGACGTCGTCGGCGGTCAGCTCCAGTTCACCGCGCAGCTCCGCGAATCGCGCCAGCAGGTCGTGGTGGGTGTGCAGGGTGGTGAGTATGTCGTCGCCGACCGGCTCGTACCCCAGGTGCCCGTTGTCGAAGAGCCCTCTCGCGGGGCTGTACCCGTTCCCGTCCGGGCTGGGCAGCAGCAACTCCCTGAACGGAGTGGTCCCCAGGGCGGAGCCGAAGGTGATCACCTGTCGCACCCGCGAGCGCTCGGCCAGTTCCAGGCCCCGCTCGGCCAGCTCCTCGCTCACCATCAGCAACCGGGCGTCGGTCTCGGCCAGAGCCCGGCACTGGGTGCGCAGGTCGGACTCCGGGGAGACCGTCAGCGCCCTGCCGCCCACGGCCATCACCGTGTACGAGGCCAGGAAGCGGTCGGGGGAGACCGGCGCCAGCACGCCGACCACGTCCCCAAGGCACAACCCACGACGACTCAGCCCCGCGGCGGCCTGCTCGACAGTGGCCGCGAAGGTCAGTGCGTCCGTCCGCCCGGACGCGCCCCGGATCGTCCCACCGCGCGCGTTCCGCAGCCGCAGCCGCTCGCACAGCCCTCCGGTGAGCGAGCCGATCGGGTCGTCCCGACGCGGCAGGTGACGGCCCGGTCGTCCGGTTCCTGAAGTCAGTCCTACCCCCATGCGATCCCCCACTCGAACGGTCTCCATGCGGGCCCGCTACCCGGGCTCGTCACGCCCCCTCCACGTGGCGAGCCCGGAAGCGCCGCGCCGGACGTTCGCCGCGAGGGACCTCCCCAGGTTTCCCCTCGCGCCAGCGCGGTTGCCCACCGGTTCCGGGAGCCTACCCGGTACCGACGGCGCGACGGCTCCCCGGTGTTCGGCCCGGGATCCGACGGCCGTTTCTGGGACCGGCCCAGCCCTGTTCGCACAGTGCCGGGAGCTCGAAGTCCCATGGCTTCGACCCTAGCGCCTTCATGGCAATATGCACATGCATATGGCCATGCAGCTGCATATGTAGATTCGTTGTCCCACCGGGACTACACAACCCGCGCTGAGCCCGGATCGGCAGTTCGCGCGGGGTGGGGGGTGAGACCGGGTCAGCCCGACCGGTGCCGCTTGATCCAGGCGCTGATC
The DNA here is from genome assembly GCF_018070675.1 of Nocardiopsis sp. B62. Lineage (NCBI taxonomy): Bacteria > Bacillati > Actinomycetota > Actinomycetes > Streptosporangiales > Nocardiopsidaceae > Nocardiopsis > Nocardiopsis sp. B62. The sequence goes on from NZ_JAGPXK010000025.1 coordinate 24,816, forward strand.
TGTGTGCGGGAGTTGAAGCCCATCTTCCGGTTGATGTTGGCCACGTGTCTGGCCGCCGTCGAGGACGTGATGAACAGGGTCCGGGCGATCTCGGGGTTGCTCTTGCCGGTGCTCACCAACTGGGCGATCTCCAGCTCCCGCCGGGTCAGCAGCTTCCCGGGGCTGGCCGACTCCGGTGAGGGCGGGACCGGCGCGGGTTTGGCGGCGGCCGGGGGCTGGGGACGAGTACGGCGCCGCGGGGTCGGGCGACGGCTCTCCTCGGCCAACAGCTCCGCCTCACGCACCGCCTCGAACTGGCTCAGGGCGTGTCCCTGTTCCCACCAGACCACCAACTGGCGACGGCGCCGACGGCCCCGCTCCTCGTCTGTGAACGGCCACGGGGCCTCCGGCTCGGGCAACCCGATCCGCGAGCGCAGCGCGGTGGCGGCGCCTGCCAGGCGGCAGGCGGGCTCGCGCAGCCCGGATCCGAACGCCACCCGGGCCAGGGACACCAGGCTCCGGGCCGCCTCGGCCCGCTGGCCGCTGGCGTGGCTGAGCAGCAGCCCCTCGCTCAGGTAGTCGTAGGCCTGACTGGTGTGACCCTGCGCGTGCGCCACCCGGCCGATCCCGGCCAGACAGCGCGCCTCCTCGGACACCGCACCGATCAGCCGCTGGGTGTCCAGTGCCTCCCGGTAACAGCGGTCGGCGGTGATCAGGTCGTCGTTCGTCTCCGCGGCGCGGGCCTGGTTCATCAGGGTCACCCCCACCCCCCAGCGGTGGTCGATGCCCCGCAGCAGCGTGAGTGCTGCGTTGTAGTGGTGGTCGGCGGTGGGGTAGTCACCCTGCTGGCACACCAGGGCCGCCCGGCAGCCCAGGGCGATCGCCTCGCCCCACAGGTCACCGGCCTCCCGGCACAGGCGCAGGGCCTCCTCGACCCGGACCGAGGCGCGGTCAAGGTTGCGCTCACGCACCTCCACCAGGGCCAGCAGGCTCAGGCAGGTGCGCACGAACGCGTCGTCACCGGCCTCCCGGCACAACCGCAGTCCCTCCTCGCCAGCCTCCAGGGCCAGTTCGTGGTCCCGGCGCACACGTGCCAACTGGGCCCGGCCGACCAGAGCCCGCGCCCGGGAGGGAGCCTTCGCGGTCTCCTCCAGCGCCAGCAGCCGGTCCATCCAGTGCGCGCCCTCGGAGTAGTTGTTGTGGCTCACCCAGTGGGCCACCAGGCTCACGCACAGCCGCAGCCCGGGTTCGGCCGCGCCCTTCTGGAGGGACCAGCGCAGCAGCGACCGAAGTGTGTCGTACTCGGCGATCACCCGTTGGCGTCCGGAGTCCCGCTCGGACCACGGCATGGACCGGCTCGACTCCAGCCGCTGCCCCAGGTCCTCCGCCAGGCTCAGCATGCGGGTCAGCAGACGCTCCTGGATCGTCTCGGACTCGCCCGAGGCGACCAACCGCTCCTGCGCGAACCGGCGCACCGCCTCGGGCAGCCGGTAGCGCACCCGGCCCTCGAACTCGCCGGTGACGGTGATCAGGGAACGGTCCAGCAGCGACGTCAGCAGGTCCAGGATGGCCGACTCGGGCAGCGACTCGTCGGCGCACACCTGCTCGGCCAGCTCCAGGTCCCAGCCCCGGAACACCGACAGGCGGCGCAGCAGCACGCGTTCGGGTTCGGGCAGGCCCCGGTACACGAAGTCCAGCACCAGGGGCAGCACATCGCTGCGCGAGACGGCCTGCCCCGGTCCGGGCTGGAACACGGGTGAGGCCAAATGCGCGCGCAGCCCCTCGGTGAGCGCGGCGATGCCCTCCTCCGGGGCACGGGCGCCCAGCACCTCGATCCCCAACGGAACCCCGCCGCTCAGATCGCACAGGGTCGCCACGGCGTCCAGCTCCGGACCCGTCGCGGTGAACCGTGGGTCACGGGCGCGGGCCCGGTCCAGGAACAGCCGCACCGACTCCGCGTCCGCGGGGTCTGGGGGAGGGGCGTTGCGCGGGACCACCGGCAGGGCCATGGCGGGCACCCGCCACACCGTCCCCCCGGTCAGCCGCACCGGGACCTCGCTGGTCAGCAGTACCGACAGGGCGGGGCACTCCGTGAGCAGGGTCTCCCCGACCGCGATCACCTCGTCCGCGATGTGTTCGCAGGAGTCCAGCACCAACAGCAGTCTGCGGTCCCGCAGGGCCTCGGTCACGGTCACTCCGAGCGGCAGCCCGGGCTCCTCGACCACCCCCACCGCCTCGGCGATGCGCGCGTGCACCTCCAAGGGGGTGCGCACGTCGGTGAGGTCGGCGATCCACACCCCGTCCGGGAACGAGACGGTGGACTGCTCGGCCACGCGCAGGGCCAGGCGCGTCTTGCCGATACCGTCCGCGCCGCACAGGGTGACGGACCTGCTGGAGCCGAGCAGGCGGAGCAGATCGCTGAGATCTCGCTCCCGACCCACGAAACTGGTGCCCGGCAGGGGGAGATTGTGCCGCGCTGGCGCGGTCAAAGGTGCCATGGCCTTCACAAGTAGGGGCTGTTGGGGGTGTTCTCACCACGGAGGATACGAGGGGGGACGGGGGCTTGCGTCATCGAGGTGGGCGAAGTGGCTTGGACTTTCTGGTTTAGCGGGTGCACGCGCACTGTGCAAGTGCTTCGGTGCGAACACCCTGAATTCAGCCGGGTTCTCTCGGTGAGGCCCAGCCGGTCAACTGCGTCCTCGACGAAATCGAAAGTTTTCTGAAGATGTTCGCGATATGGCGGGCGGCGGTGGCCTGACTGATGGTGAGATGGGTCGCGATCTCCCGGTTGGACAGCCCCCGCTCCGCCAGCGTCGCGATCTCCCGTTCCCGTGGGGTCAGCGAGTCCGGCCCGGACAGCTGGGGCGCGGGCGGGCGGGGAAAGGCCAGGGCCCGGTCGCGCACCTGCTCCAACGGCAGCGGACGCCAGGCGTTCCAGGCCTCGGTGGCCCGTCCCGCCCCCACTCTTCGCTCCACTGCCGACCGCAGCCGGACGGTCTCGGCCGAGGGCCGGTCCAGCGCCGTCCGCAGGTCGGCCGCCACCCCGGCCAGGGCCGCCGCCCGCGTGGGCTCCTCCTCGGCCAGCGCCAGCTCCGCCAGGGCCTCCAGAGCCTCGGCCACCGCGATCCGGCGACCCGAGGTGAAACTCACCCGCAGACACCGGCCCAGCGGCTCCCGGGCGGACAGGGGGTCCCGCGTCGCCAGGTGCAGGCGGCCCAGGTCCGCGGCGCACCTCGCGGCGTAGGGGTCGGAGGGCAGCTCGACGAAGACCTCCAGGGCCTCGGAGAACAGCTCCCGGGCACGCTCGTGGTCGTCGGCCTCGGCGGCGATGGTGCCCAGTCCGTACAGGGCGCGCGCCTCACTCCAGCGGTCGCCCAGACCCCGCGAGGAGTCGGCGCTCTCCTCCAGGTGAGCGACGGCCTCCCCGGTGGCGCCCTGCCGCCGGGCCAGCTCGGCCAGGACGCCCCGGGTGCTCGCCTCGGTCATCGGATCACCGGACAGGCCCGCCCAGTCCAGGGCCCGGGCCGCCTGCCGTTCACCCTCCTCCAGCGAACCCAGGCGCATGGTGAGCGTCGCCAGGGTGGTCAGGGCCGAGGCGGCGGCGATGGGTTCGCGGCAGGCCCGCGCGGACTCCAGCGCGCAGGAGGCCAGGCTCTCGACCCTGGGCGCGGGGTCCACGTCCAGGCGCAGCTCCGCGTGCAGGGCCAGGGCCCTGGCGCGCAGCACGGGCGCCTGATCGTCGGGCTGGTGCGACAGCACCCGCTCCAGGAGCCTGCTGCCCTCCGCGGACAGGTCCCGCATCAGCCAGTAGGCCCGCAGCGCCACGCACACCCGCAGGGCGTCGTCCACGCGGCCGTGTGAGAGCGCCCACTCCACCAACCGGGAGTGGTTCTCCCGGTGGTGGTCGTACATCCGCAGCCGCCCGAGCCACTCGTCCCAGGTCTGCGAGGTGGCGGAGCTCTTGGCCGCCTCCTCCAGCCGACCCACGGTGAACCGCAGGTAGCGGTCCCAGCGCCGGTCGCTGTCGGCTCCCAGGCGCTCGGCCGCGTAGGCCCGCACCGTCTCGGTCAGCCGGTAGTGCGCGGTCCCGTTGACCTCGGCGTCCATCACCACCAGGGACTTGTCCAGCAGGGAGAAGTGCAGGGAGAGCACGTCCGTGGGGTCCACGCCGTCGCCCGAGCACACGTCCTCGGCGGCCTCCAGGTACCAGGTGGAGAACAGGGACAACCGGTGCAGCAACAGCCGCTCGGTGTCGCTGAGCATGTCGTGGCTCCACTCCAGCACGGCCCGCAGGGTCCGCTGGCGTGCCGGGAGGTGGCCGGTGCCGTCACTGGTCAGGAGCTGGAAACGGTCGTCCAGTCGGCGCAGGATCTGCTGGACGGACAGCACCCGGACCCGGGCCGCCGCCAGCTCGATCGCCAGTGGCATGCCGTCGAGCATGCGACAGATCTCCGCCACGTAACCCGAGTTCTCGCGGGTCATCTCGAACCCGGAGCGCGCCGCGTGGGCCCGGGTGAGGAACAGGCGCACCGACTCGTACCGCTGCGCGTCCCGCCGGGGGATCGGTGCGGGGACCGCCGCGTAGGGATCGGTCGGTGTGGGCCGCGCGGGCAGCGAGAGCGGCGGGACCCGCCAGATGTTCTCCTCCTGCACGTGCAGCGGCTGGCGGCTGGTCACCAGGATCCGGACGCGGGGACAGTCCCGGAGTACGGCCTCGCACAGCTCCGCCATGGGGCCCACGGCGTGCTCGCAGGTGTCCAGCAGCAACAACAGGTGCTGGGTGCGCAACGCCGTGATGACGCCGTCCATGAGCGTCGTGGAGTCGCCGTTGACCGCCTGGAGGCCCGCCGCGACCGCGCGCAGCGCCTGTTCGCGGTTGGTGGCCTCGCTGAGGTCGATGAACCGCACACCGTCCGGGAACCGGCGCAGGACGCGCTCGGCGAGGTGGAGCGCGAGCCGCGTCTTGCCGATTCCGCCGGTGCCGGTCAGCGTGATCATCCTGGCCGTGCCCATGAGGCGGCTCAGGTCGACGATGTCGCGTTCACGTCCGACGAACTGGATGAACTCACCAGCGGACAGGGGCAGGTTGTGGCGAGGAGGAGACATGGCCTCGATAACTAGAACACCAATCGGCCCGTGCCTGAGGTACGGCACGGAGTACAGCCTGTCCCAGTCTCGCACCCGGGCCCTGAGGCTGTCTCGCGAATGGCCGGTTCCGGCACGGGAGGTCGGAAACCGCCCGTGCCGGACCAGAACCTGCTAAGTGGCGGGGGACCACACGGCCGGGTCGGCAGCGCCCTGCTCACCCTTGGCCATGTCCTTGACCTCGTGCTCGCCGCCCTCCTCGAAGGGCGGGAACCACACGAAGGGGATGCCCTTCTTGGAGGCGTACTGGATCTGCTTGCCGACCTTGGCGGTGGAGTGGAACACCTCGGTGTTGAACCCGCGCTCCCGCAGCAGCTCACCCGTGCGCAGGGCGTCGGCGCGACGCTCGGCGTTGGGCACCACGACCATCACGTCCGTGGGGCAGACCCGGCCAGCCTCGATCCGGCCCTCCGCCACCAGTTTGGCGAAGATGCGGGTCAGGCCGATGGAGATGCCCACACCCGGCAGCCGCTTGCGGATGAACTGCCCGGCGAGGTTCTCGTACCGGCCACCGGCGCAGATGCTGCCGTATCCGGGGTCGTCGTCGAAGGAAGCCTCGTACACGGTCCCGGTGTAGTAGTCCAGGCCGCGCGCGATGGACAGGTCCGCGACCACGCTGCCCTCGGGCAGGTCGGCGAGGTCGTTCAGGACGAAGGCGAGCTCCTCCAGCCCCTCCTCCAGCAGTTCCGAGACCACACCGAGCGCCCGGACCTCCTCGACGACACCGGCGCCCCTGATCCGGGCCAGCGCCAGGCAGGGGTCGATCTGCTCGGTGGTCAGGCCCTCGCCCTCCAGGATCTCGCGGACGCCGTCGTCACCGATCTTGTGGAGCTTGTCCACGGCGCGGATCACCGCGATGGGGTCCTTGACGCCGAGCCCCTCGTAGAAGCCCTGGAGCACCTTGCGGTTGTTGACGTTGAGGGTCCATGCCGGGATGTCCAGCCCGCTGAGCACCCGGTGCACGATGCGGGGCAGCTCGGCGTCGAAGTGCAGCGGCACCGAGTCCACGTTGATGACGTCGATGTCGCACTGGGTGAACTCGCGGAAGCGGCCCTCCTGGGGGCGCTCACCGCGCCAGACGCGCTGAATCTGGTAGCGCTTGAACGGGAAGGTCAGCTCGTTGAAGTGCTGGGCGACGTACCGGGCGAAGGGCACGGTCAGGTCGAAGTGCAGACCGAGCCTGGCGTCGGAGTCGTCCTTGGCGTCGGCCTGGAGCCGGTGCAGCGTGTAGACCTCCTGGGAGGTCTCGCCCTTGGCCATCAGCACGTCCAGGTTCTCCACGGAGGGGGTCTCCACGGACGCGAAGCCGAAGGACTCGAACCCGGCGCGGATATGGTCCAGCCAACGCTGCTCCACGGCCCGGACCTGTGGGGTCCATTCGGGGAAACCGCTGATGGGAGTGGGGCGGACGACGCGCTGATCGGACATGTGGGGTTCTCGGCTCCCTTGGGAGTGTGCGGCGTGTTCGGGAAGGCGCCCCTCGACCCGGGCCGCGGCCGTCGCCGCAGGGGGAGGGTGCCCGTCCATCCTACGCACCCGAGCCGCACCCAGGGGCCCGCTCAGGTGGAGTCCCGTCCGTGCGTGCGCCCCAGCCACTGACGGAGTACCGACTGTGCGGCTCAGCCACAGCCGGTGTGCTGCCCTGCCCCCTCGCGGGTGTGAGCGTCACCCGTACATCTTTGCCACTGGGGGGTACCCGTTCGAGCGCCGGAGAGGGTTCTGCAGGAGGAGTCGAGCCGCTAGCGAGGAACGAGCGTCAGGCGTGGACGACGACGAAGAATCCCTCTGCAAAGGCGCCGAACACGCACCGAAGCGAAGCGGAGGTGCAAAGAAAACACAGCCACCACACCCACCGGCCCACGTGGACGGTTGTGGGCCGGTGGGGCTGTGGACGCCCGTCGGTGGGGTGTGCGGCCGGGCCGACGTCGAAGAGCGAGACGTCGGGTCGGCCGTGCGCCCCTGGGCGCCGCCAGGGTCCCGTGGTGGTCACGTCCTCGTGCCAGGAGGTCGTTGCGACCGCGCTCAGGCGGGTGCCCTGCTCTCCACCGTAGATGGCGGGGCCGGTGCCGGACAGGGATCGGCGCGGCCGAAAGCGGCCGAAAATGGCCGCTCACAATGTCGTAAAGTCAACCTGCCGGGGTACAGGAGTGTGCTTGTCTGGCTACGGTCCGTCGGACACGACGGACGCCTCGCCACGAGGTGGACATCCACCCTCGTGGCCCTTCTGCTGCGTTTCGACCCGCATGGGCGCTGTGGTCGGGGATGTGACGTCTTCCCGCACTGTGTCGAAACCCCGGATTCCACTGCTGTCCGGTGTTAGGTTCCAGTAGCGGTCGTTTCCCGTGAGTTCGGAACCCGGGATCGCCGTGCCCCTCCAGCCCGGGTCGTGTGCGCCGTCCGTCCGTGCAGGCCCGGCACTCTCGCTAGGACTAACAGTGATCCACTCAGCTAACAGTACGAACAACGTCCACGCACCCAGTGAGCTGTCCACCAAGATCATCATCGCCGGGGGCTTCGGGGTCGGCAAGACCACGTTCGTCGGGGCTGTGTCGGAGATCCCCCCGGTCCGCACCGAGGCCGCCGTGACCGCGGCCAGTGCTGGTGTGGACGACCTCTCGCACACCCCGGACAAGACCACCACCACGGTCGCCATGGACTTCGGTCGTATCTCCCTGGACACCGACCTGACCCTGTTCCTGTTCGGCACGCCCGGCCAGCAGCGCTTCTGGTTCATGTGGGACGACCTCGTCCGGGGCGCCCTGGGCGCGGTGATCCTCGCGGACACCCGGCGGCTGGAGGACACCTTCCAGGCACTGGACTACTTCGAGCGGCAGTACCGGCTGCCCTTCGTCGTGGCCGTCAACGAGTTCGATCCCGAGGCCGCGTACAGCGCCGACGAGTTGCGCGACGCCCTCGACCTGACCCCCGACGTGCCCGTGGTCTACTGCGACGCGCGCGACCGCAGGTCCGTGGTCAAGGTCCTGGTCACCCTCGTCAAGCACGGGATGGCCCTGGAGGCGCGCCAGCGCCACCAGCGTCAGCTGGTGAACTGAGCGGGCCCACCGGGGTTGCGCACGAGTCGCTGGTCCTGGGTGTTCTGTCCCCCTTGGAGCCGACAAGCTGGTACCCGAGAGGAACCATTCGCTTGTGTCCGGCGTTACCCTGGCGTGGTGTTCGGACGAATGGCGGAAAGCGTCCGCCGCCTACTGGGCAAGCCCGGTGCGGTGGACCTGCGGCCCTATACCAAGCTCCTGCCGGCGATCGAGGCCGAAGAGGAGGGTCTGCGAGAACTCAGCGATGGCGAGCTGACGGAGAAGGCCATCGACCTCGGCTACGCCGAGCTTCCCTACTCCCAGAGTGACCTCGTGAGTCTGTGCGCGGTCGGCCGTGAGGCCGCCCGGCGCACCCTTGACGAGCGCCCCTTCGACGTGCAGTTGCTCGGTGTGATGGCCCTCCTCGACGGCCACGTCTCCGAGATGGCCACCGGTGAGGGCAAGACCCTCGCCGGTACCCTCGCCGCCGCCGGGTTCGCCCTGCGCGGCAAGCGGGTCCACGTCCTCAGCGTCAACGACTACCTCGCCCGGCGTGACGCCGAGTGGATGGGCCCCCTCTACGCGATGCTCGGAGTCACGGTCGGCTCCGTCAGCGAGGAGTCCACCGTCGACGAGCGCAAGGAGGCCTACGGCTGCGACGTCACGTACGCGGCCGTCAGCGAACTCGGCTTCGACGTTCTGCGCGACCGCATGGTGACCGACGTCGACGACCGGGTCGTGCCCGAACCCCACGTCGCCATCATCGACGAGGCGGACTCCGTGCTCGTCGACGAGGCCCGCGTCCCCCTGGTCCTGGCCGGTGCGGCCGAGGCCGTGGCCGCCGACGTCGAGATGGCCGACGTCGTACGGGGCCTCAAGCCGCGCCTGCACTACGAGGTCGACGGGGAGGGACGCAACGTCCAGCTCACCGACGCCGGTATCGACGCGGTCGAGAAGTCCCTGGGCGGCGTGGACCTGTACTCCGAGGACGACACCTCCGTGCTGCCCCAGGTCAACCTGGCCCTGCACGCGCACGTGCTGCTCCAGCGCGACGTGCACTACGTGGTGCGCGACGGCGAGGTGCGGCTCATCAACGAGTCCCGCGGGCGGATCGCCCTCCTCCAGCGCTGGCCCGACGGCCTCCAGGCGGCGGTCGAGGCCAAGGAGAAGGTCGCGGTCAGCGAGACCGGAGAGGTGTTGGACTCGATCACGGTCCAGTCCCTGGTCCTGCGCTACCCCACGCTGGCCGGGATGACCGGTACCGCCATGAGCGTCGCCGAGCAGCTGCGCGAGTTCTACGAGCTCGAGGTGGCGGTCGTTCCCTCCAACAAGCCGAACGTCCGCGAGGACCACGGCTCACTCCTGTACGCCACGCGTGAGGAGAAGGAGGACGCCCTCGTCGCCAAGGTGGAGGAGATCCACCGGACGGGGCGCCCGATCCTGATCGGCACGCAGGACGTCGCCGAGTCCGAGCTGCTGGCGGACCGGCTGCGCCAGGCCGGGCTGGAGAGCGTCGTCCTCAACGCCAAGAACGACGCGGACGAGGCCTCCATCATCGCCGAGGCCGGTACCCACGGCGCGATCACCGTCTCCACCCAGATGGCCGGGCGCGGTACCGACATCCGGTTGGGCGGCAGCGACATGACCGACCGCGACCGGGTGGTGGAGACCGGTGGTCTGTTCGTCATGGGCTTCGGCCGTTACCCCAGCAGCCGTCTGGACGGCCAGCTGCGCGGGCGGGCCGGGCGTCAGGGCGACCCCGGCGACTCCATCTTCTTCGTCAGCATGGACGACGACCTGCTGGTGAACCACGCCCCCGAGACCACCGGCTACAAGACCACGGCCGACGGTGAGATCACCGACGAGGGCTGGTTGGCCATGGTCGACCACGCCCAGCGGGTCTCCGAGGGGCAGCTGCTGGAGGTGCACCGCAACACCTGGCGCTACAACAAGCTCATCGACGTGCAGCGCGAGGTGGTCCTGGAGCACCGGGAGCTGGTCCTGTCCGGCGGGCAGGGGGACCGGCACGTCGCGGCGGACCGCAAGGCGCGCCACGACGAGCTGGTGGAGGAGCTGGACGCCGACGAGGTCGCCCGCGCCGCCAAGCTCATCACGCTCTACCACCTGGACCGGGGGTGGACCGACCACAACGCGTTCCTCTCGGAACTGCGCGAGGGCATCCACCTGAGGTACCTGGGCCGACGCGACCCCCTGGACGAGTTCAACCGCGAGGCGGTCCCGGTCTTCAAGGGCTTCCTGGACGAGGCCCGGTCCCGTGCCGCGGACAGCTTCGAGGAGCTGGAGGTGGTGGACGGTGAGCTGGACGTCAGCTCGGTGGGCGTGAAGCGTCCGTCGATGACCTGGACCTACATGGTGCACGACCACCCGTTCAGTTCGGCCCTGGAGACGCTCGTGGGCAGGCTCAAGGGCGGTCGGGGTACGTCGAGCGGTGACTGATTAATTCGCGGAACCGCCACTCGCGCGGGTCGGGACCAAAGTCCCGGCCCGCGCATTACTTTTGTCGGCTAGTCTGCTGAAGCGCTAATCAAACCCGTCGGTTCCCTGTTTAATTGGTGGGCACGGGTTAAAATGGATGCGTTTTCCAGGTTATTCGAGACGGTTGGGACTGAATCCACGGTGGTCCACGAGATCGGCGCGCAGGAGAAGATCAGTTACGGGCGCAACGACCGCTTCGCCGGCGGGCCCGTCGGTGGCGGTAGCTTCTGGACCGACGACGACGGTCAGCCGGTCGCCAAGATCGGCGGCCCGAAGGAGTGGCGGCCCACGCCCATGATCGACGTCCGCGTCAATGACGTGTTCAGCGTCGGTGGCCAGGCCTGGCGGGTGACGGAAATCGTCGACGCCGATTCGCCGAGTGCGTATCTGCTGGCCACACGGATTAGCTGAGGTCACTCCCCGGGCGGGCCTCGGGGAGGTTTTCTTCTGGCCCTCGTCGGAATCGCCGCCCCTCGCGACCGTTCTGTTGGTCGCGGTGGAACGTTTCCTGTTTCGGTTTTACCGACGAGGGCTTCTTTGTTTGTCCTCATCAGGATTTCTCGTGCCCCGAGGTGTTCGCGCACGTGTGCGACGGTTCGGTGGCACTGAGTTATCGCAGGTCGGCGCTGGTGCGCGGGGAATCCCCCGGAGGGTAATCGAGACATTCCGGTTACCCGAAGGGGGGTGTTCGCGTGACCGGTGCATCGTTAACGTTTGTGGAGTAGGCGCGCCCCCTGAGCGTGTGGGAGGGTCCGTCGTCCACCGGGAACACGGGTGGTCGCGCCGGTCACCGTCGGACCCAGGGGCTGTCCCCCGCCCCTGGGCCTGGCTCGCTCCCCGGGCCGTGTCGCCCCGACCGCCCCTGGCGGGGCAGGTCCGGCGCCCTCTCCTCCACCTTCTCCTCCGTTCTCCGTCGGCGCGCCCTCGGTCGGCTGCGGGCTGCCCCGCTGGGCGAGAGTGGATCAGGTTGCAGAAAGCTCGCCGCGTCCGCAGTGGCCCTCTTCCGCGATGCACGCAGGACATTCCAGTCAGACCGAGCGGCGCTCTGGTCTTGCGGTAGAACGAGTTCCATTATTAGCCTCTGGGTGTGCCTCGCTCGGCGGGGGTGCCCGACAGTTCGGTCGTGGGGTGCTCCCGACGGCAGGTGAACGACCGTCGCCCGTCGAAGTCGGATCGCGCCCCGGCCTCGGCGGGCGTCGTCCGTTCCAAGGGGGCGGTGGGGGTCAGCCGAGGAGCCGGGAGATCTCTGCGAAGGTCGGGCAGGGCCAGGGCAGACGGCAGCCCTGGCAGTGCGGGTCGTCGCCTTCGTCGGGCCTGTGCAGGCCGAGCAGATCCATGCAGACTCCGGCCAGGGCGGAGACCTCGTTGCGCGCGTTGGCATAGAAGGCGACGTCGTTGATCCGTGCCAGGGCGCTGTCGGAGCGGGCGTCGGGGAGCCCGACCGTATCCGGCTCCCAGGGCACCGCGCGGTCGGAGCGCTCCAGTATGCCCTCCACACACCGGAGCAGCCTGGCGTGTTCGGAGGTGTGGACACTCCCTGTCGCTGGTCTCGTGAACGGCGGCATCGCTGATCGCCCCCAACGGGTGGATACGCAGCGGCTCATCCCCCAAGGAAAAGCACTGTGACATAGCGTACACACCTCGTCGCGTATTGTCGCGACTTGGGGGTGTGGTCCGCCCCGGGCGCGTGGCCGCCGGACCAGGGGAGACGGGGGCGCGGGCTGTCCCCAAGGGGAGGGACAGCCCGCAGGTCGGGGGGAGGGAACCCGTCGCACGAGCGGGCCCCGCCTGGGGAGCGGTCAGCCGCAGCCGCCGCCGCAGCCGCAGGAGCCGCCGTTCTGGCAGCCGCAGCCGCAGCTCGATCCGCAGCCGCAGCCGCTCAGGCCCGGCGGCCTGGTCAGGGGGTCGGTCACAGTCCCTCCTCAAGGGCTCGACGCCGTCACCCGTGCGCGATCACACCCGGTCCGGGATCGGACCCGGCGCCACGGGCGAGTTTCCCGTCCCAGGAAGTGCCCGCTGCCCGGCTTTTCCAATCGAAGACGGGAACCTTGCCCTTCCGTGACCGTGGGACGTCACGACGCGGACACACGGGGTGCCCATGCTGACCAGTGCCTTCACTTTCGAGGTCAGGCGAAGAAGCTCGAGGCCGTGACCGGTCGGCGTGTCATTCGGTAGAGCCAAACCTGGCCCAGGAGCATGACCGGAACCACCGGCAGCAGCATGGACCACACGAACACACCGGCCATCCCGGGGAGGTCCATGGCTGGCAGTTCGGCGGACAGCGCCACCACCAGCCCCGGCACGGCCATCGCCAACGCCGAGGTGTGCCGGGAGAGCAGGGGACCGGTCAGCCCGCTCGTCGCCGCCAGCGCCGCAACCAGCGCGACGACCAGGGCCGCCGCGACCTCGGGGCGCGCCGGAACGGTGCCGCCCAACGCCGACCCGACCAGCACGGTCGACACCACGGCCGCCAACGCGACCCGGGCCAGGGGTCGGGTCGCGTTGGCGGCGGAGTCCGCGCTCTCCGCCTCCGACGCACCCACTCCCCTCGGAGTACGCGGACCTCAGAAGATGTCGGTCGGCGGCGCGGGGGAGTCCCGCGCGTCCACGTCGTGCACGGGGGAGTGGCCCGACAGGAACCGGTCCAGGTCCTCGCCCTCCACCAGCCGGGCCATCTCCGGGTCCCGGTGGGCAGCCCGCCCCAGCTCCTCCGTGGGCAGCGGCCGGTGGCCCGCCACCAGCACCAGATTGCCGAACCGGCGCCCGCGCAGAACGCCCGGCTCGGCGCTCATCACCACGTGCGGCAGCACCGACCGCACGGTGGCCACCTGGGCGCGCGTGTGCTTCAACGCGTAGCCGTCCCCGACGTTGACCACCAGGAAGCCCCCCGGCCGCAGCACCCGCGCCGCCTCCGCGTAGAACTCCACCGAGGTCAGCCGCGCCGGGGTCCGCGCCCCGGAGAAGACGTCGGACACGATGAGGTCCGCGCTGTCGTCGTGCCGGGCGGCGATCCAGTCCCGGGCGTCGCCGATGCCCACTCGCAGCTGCGCCCTACGGTCCCACGGCAGGCGCCGTCGCACCAGTTCCACCAGCGCCGCGTCCACGTCCACCGCGCGCTGGCGCGATCCCGGACGGCTGTGCGCCACGTACCGCGCCACCGTCAGGGCCCCGGCGCCCAGGTGCATCGCCTCCACCGGCTCGCCCTCCGGGGCGACCAGGTCGGTCGCGTGCGCGATCCGGCGCACGTACGAGAAGTCGAGGTAACCGGGGTCGGACAGGTCCACGTGCGACTGCGGTGTGCCCTCCACCAGCAGGAACCACGAGTTGGCGCGGTCCGCGTCGGCGAGCAGGTCGACCCCCGGCACTACCGAGACCTCCTCCTCGGCCTCGACCCTGTCACGCACACGTCTGCCCATGCCCCCGCCTCACTCCTCGCGATCCCCCAACGTTAGGCGCAGCCGGGAGCCTTCGGAAACGGACGCGCGATCCCCCTCGAAGGAGCGCTAGCCTGGGGTTCCCCAGAAGACCCAACCCGCGCCCCCTCAGGGGCGCGATCACCGAGGAGTGGCCGTGCTACTGCGGATGTCGAACCTGTTCCTGCGCACCCTGCGTGAGGACCCGGCGGACGCCGAGGTGCCGAGCCACAAGCTCCTCGTCCGCGCCGGGTACGTCCGCCGCGCGGCCCCCGGCATCTACACCTGGCTGCCCCTGGGCAAGATCGTCCTGGAGAACGTCGCCCGCGTGGTGCGCGAGGAGATGAACGCGATGGGCGGCCAGGAGGTCCTGCTGCCCGCGCTGCTCCCCAAGGAGTTCTACGAGACCACCGGCCGCTGGGAGGAGTACGGGGACACCCTCTTCCGGCTCAAGGACCGCAAGGGCGCCGACTACCTGCTCGGCCCCACCCACGAAGAGCTCTTCACCCTCCTCGTCAAGGGCGAGTACTCGTCCTACAAGGACTTCCCGGTCGTGCTCTACCAGATCCAGGAGAAGTTCCGCGACGAGGCCCGCCCCCGCGCGGGCGTGCTGCGCGGCCGCGAGTTCCACATGAAGGACTCCTACTCCTTCGACATCGACGACGAGGGCCTCCAGGAGTCCTACGACAAGCACCGGGCCGCCTACATCCGGATCTTCGACCGGTTGGGCCTGGACTACGTCATCGTCTCCGCGACCTCCGGCGCCATGGGCGGCTCGGCCTCCGAGGAGTTCCTGGCGGTCGCGCCCACCGGCGAGGACACCTTCGTGCGCAGTACGGAGTCCGACTACGCCGCCAACGTCGAGGCCGTGCGGACCCCGGCCCCCGCCGAGCGCCCCGTGGAGGGGCTGCCCGAGGCCCAGGTGCACCACACCCCGGGGACCGCCACCATCCAGACGCTGGTGGACTTCCTCAACGGCGCCGGCATGGGCCGCGACTTCACCGAGGCCGACACCCTCAAGAACGTCCTGGTCAAGACCCGCGCCCCCGGCAGCAAGGAGTGGGAGCTCCTCGGCGTCGGGCTGCCCGGTGACCGCGAGGTCGACCTCAAGCGCCTCGAAGCAGCCCTGGAGCCCACCGAGGTCGCGCTCCTGGACGACGCCGACTTCGCCGCCAACACCTTCCTGGCCAAGGGCTACATCGGCCCGCGCGCCCTGCTGGACAACAAGGTGCGCTACCTCGTCGACCCGCGCGTGGCCACCGGCACCTCCTGGGTGACCGGCGCAGACCGGGCCGACCACCACGTGATCGACCTCGTGGCCGGACGCGACTTCACCCCGGACGGCACCATCGACGTCGCCGAGGTCCGCGACGGAGACGCCTCGCCCGACGGCCAGGGCACCCTGTACACCGCGCGCGGCATCGAGATCGGGCACATCTTCCAGCTCGGCCGCAAGTACGCCGACGCCTTCAAGCTGGACGCCCTCGGCCCGGACGGCAAGCCCCGCCGCGTCACCATGGGCTCCTACGGCATCGGCGTCTCCCGCGCCGTCGCCTCCGTCGTCGAGCAGTCGCACGACGACAAGGGCATCGTCTGGCCGCGCGAGATCGCCCCCGCCGACGTGCACGTGGTCGGCACCGGCAAGGGCGGCGAGGTCGAGGAGGCCCTGCGGATCGGTGGCGAACTCGAGGCCCGCGGCCTGCGCGTGCTGGTCGACGACCGCAAGGCGGCCCCCGGCGTGAAGTTCAACGACGCCGAGCTGCTGGGGATCCCGACCGTGGTCATCGTCGGTCGCGGCCTCAAGGACGGCCTGGTCGAGCTGCGCGACCGCCGCACCGGTGAGCGCACCGACGTACCGGTCGGCGAGATCGTCGAGAGCACCGCCGCCGCCTGCGCCCAGTAGGTCCACGCACCGACAGGAAGGGGGCTCCCGCGCACCGGCGCGGGAGCCCCCTTTCTCGTCCCTCGGTCGCGGCGCCCGCCGCCGGGGTCAGCCGTGCTCGAAGCCCGGCAGGGGGTCGAGTTCGGCGCCCCACTCCAGGGATCGCACCGTCGACTCCTGGAGGCCGCGCGCCGCCGTCACCCGCAGATCGGTGTCGGCCGACGCGCTCAACCACAGGTAGGCGCCCATGGTGGTCTCCTCCAGCCCCACGGCGAAGTCGTCCATGTCGTCGCCGTCGCGTCCCTGGGGCAACGGGTAGGAGGCCAGCGCCGCCGGGGGATCGACACCGCGTTCGACCGAGGCCGCGTGCAGGGCGTCCCGCAGCGCCTTGTGCTCGTAGGCGGACGCCGAGGCGCGCTCGCGCCGGGTCCGGTCCCCGGCGGCGCCGCCCACGAACTCGTACCCGTACACGGCCGCGTGCTCGGCGCTCAGGGCCTCCGCCAGGGCCGCGCCGGTGGGGTCGCCGCCCTCGGACGGCGAGGGACCCGTGCCGGGCCCCTGGGAGCCCCCCGCGGGCGTGGGGATCTCGCTCACCTGACTACCTGCCTTCCGCCATCACGTCGCTCGGACGTCCCTGGGATGTTCCTCGGCCCTTCCTCCGCCGCGCGGCCCCGCCGCCTCCGCGCTCAGGCACGCGCGAGCAGGTGGGCGTGCCCGGCCTCGCAGGCGCCGATCCCGCTCACCAGCTGGGCCAGCCCGGGGTCCGTCACCGCGGCGGCCTGGTCGAGGCGGGCACTGGTCGCGGCCGCCGCGAGCGCGCGCAGTCCCGCGGCGTCGGGCACGGCCTCCAACGCCGCCTCCCCGACCGGGGCCGGGGGCTCGGCCTCGTCACCGCCGGTGTCGTCGTGCGCGGCCACGCCTTCGGGCAGGGCGTCCAACAGGGCGTCCAGGTGAGTGAGGTGGTCCTCCAACAGGCGCTCCAGCAGCTCCGCGGGGCCCGTGCCGTGCGCCAGCGCGGCCTCGTGACGGACGATCGCCCGTTCCTTCTCGCGGATGAGCGAGCGCAGGACGGCGACGTCCGGGGTCACGTCGAACGGGTACCAGTCGGCCCCGGCGCAACCGCTCACCCCGACCGTGCCCACGACGGCGCCGGTCACCGCGACACCGGTCAGCACGAGGCTCCTGGCCGCCAAGGACCTCCTCGTCAGCCCGGGTACCGTGCGACCGCTGACATCCCCCTGGTCCACGCGCTCTCCTCCCGTGCCCACGGCGTCGACAGGACCGCCGTCTCCGGCGGTCAGCCCCCATCTTTCCACGGTCGGCGACGGCCACGGGTCGTACTGACACCCCCTGCCAGGGCGGTGTTCCGGCCACCCGGGCCCCCACCCGTGGGCACCCCCGTCCGCGTGTACCGACCTGGGCGCCGCTCAGGTGTGGATACCCTTGCACCACAACCGCCGTCGCACGCGACGCGCGGCGCTCCAGCTCCCCTCACGGGGGCGCGGAGCGGATTCGACGAAGACTACGTACAGAGCTGGACCGCCCCGTTCACGGCACACGGCCGAGCGGGCGGGATTTCGCCGTTTGAGGGGCTAATCACGCATGGGAGCGCAGGCGCGCAACGAGCGCATCGCCGAGCTGCTTGAGCCGGTACTGGCCGCGGCCGGACTGGACCTGGAGGCCGTCGAGCTGACACCCGCGGGCAAACGCCGGGTGCTGCGCGTGGTCGTGGACTCCGACAACGGGGTCGACCTGGACGCGGTCGGTGAGGTCAGCCAGGCCGTCAACGAGAGCCTGGACGCCTCCGACGTCATGGGCGAGCAGCCCTACGTGTTGGAGGTCACCTCCCCGGGGGTGGAGCGTCCACTCACGCTGCCGCGCCACTGGCGGCGCTCCCAGGGCCGTCTGGTGAAGGTCTCCCTCGTCGAGGGTGGCGACCTCACCGGACGCGTCACCGAGTCCGACGACCAGGGCGTCACCCTGGACGTCAAGGGCCGCCCCCGCACTCTGGCCTACGACAAGATCGCCAAGGCCAAGGTCCAGGTGGAATTCCGTCGCGAAGCCGACACCGACGCGGCGGACTAGAGGGGGAGCCCCATGGATATTGACATGAGTGTCCTGCGCAGCCTGGAGCGCGAGAAGGACATCGCCGTCGAACTGGTGGCCAAGGCCATCGAGGACGCCCTCCTGATCGCCTACCACCGCGAGGAGGGCCCCGACAGGAAGGCCCGCGTGGAGCTCAACCGCTCCACCGGCCACGTGGTCGTGTGGGTCTCCGAGACCGACGAGGAGGGCGGGGTCGTCGGCGAGTTCGACGGCACCCCGACCGGGTTCGGTCGCATCGCGACCTCGACCGCCAAGCAGGTCATCCTCCAGCGTCTGCGCGACGCCGAGGACGAGTTGACCCTGGGCGAGTTCGCCGGGCGCGAGCACGACATCGTCTCCGGGATCATCCAGCAGGGCAACGACCCTCGCAACGTCCTGGTCGACCTCGGCAAGATCGAGGCCGTCCTGCCCCCGCAGGAGCAGGTCCCCACCGAGGACTACACCCACGGCGAGCGGCTGCGCGCCTACGTGGTGCAGGTCCGCAAGGGCCACCGCGGCCCCTCGGTGACCCTCTCGCGCACCCACCCCAACCTGGTGCGCAAGCTCTTCGAGCTGGAGGTCCCCGAGATCGCGGACCACACCGTCGAGATCTCCGCGATCGCCCGCGAGGCCGGTCACCGCACGAAGATGGCGGTCCGCTCCAACCGGGGCGGCGTCAACGCCAAGGGCGCCTGCATCGGCCCGCTGGGCAGCCGTGTCCGCAACGTCATGGCCGAGCTCCACGGAGAGAAGATCGACATCGTCGACTACTCCGAGGACCCCGCCGTGTTCGTCGCGAACGCGCTCTCCCCGGCCCGGGTCAACTCGGTGGAGATCCTCGACATGGCCGCGCGGGTGGCCCGCGTGATCGTGCCGGACTACCAGCAGTCGCTGGCGATCGGCAAGGAGGGCCAGAACGCCCGTCTCGCCGCGCGCCTCACCGGCTGGCGCATCGACATCCGCTCCGACGCCGAGCCCGTCCCGGCGCCGGACGAGGACGCGGACGAGACCGTCCGGGGGGACGAAGACACCCCTTCGGCCGGTTAATCGGGTCGCGCCCATGTCCCGACGCGATAGGGTGGCCGGAGACGGTCCTGACCGCCCCGTGCGTACGTGCGTGGGGTGCCGGTCGCGGACAGTCCAGTCCGACCTCGTGCGGCTGGTGGCCGTGGGCACGGTCATCACGCCCGACACCCGAGGTCGACGTCCGGGGCGCGGCGCCTATCTGCACCACGATCGGCGATGCCTGGAGCTCGCCGAACGGCGCAGAGCATGGTCCCGTGCCTTCCGGAACCGGAACGGTGGTGGCGCCACCGGGTGGGATGTCTCGCTAGTGACGTCCCTACTTGGTGACGCCCCCGCCTGATCGAGTGCGACTCGGTTCCGGATAGGGTTGGAATGTCCGCGCCGGCCCCGTGGTTGATGTGACCGAGGTCGGCGTGTAGTGCTGTGTCGGCACTTATGAGCTGGCCCATTGTTGTGTAGCGATGAGGAAGCAGGTCGAGATTGCGATGAGCGCCTGATGAGTACGCAGCGATGAGTAACTCGAGCTAACGACGGTCCGGCACAAGCCCATGTCCCGGACCGAAGCTGAAGGAGAAGTGTGGCGAAGGTCCGGGTGTACGAACTCGCTAAGGAGTTCGGTGTAGAGAGCAAGGCCGTGCTGGCCAAGCTCAACGAGATGGGCGAATTCGTCCGTTCGGCGTCCTCGACGATAGAGGCCCCCGTCGTTCGACGCCTACAGGAAGCTTTCAACAACGGTTCCGACGGCGGCAAGAAGGGTGGATCGGCTCCCAAGCCCGGTCCCAAGCCCGCCGCCGAAGGTTCGGCGCGTCCCGCGGCTCCCAAGCCCGGTCCCGCGCCCAAGCCGGGCCCGAAGCCCGGCCCGGCCGCGCGCTCCGCGGCCCCCAAGGCCGAGAAGCCGGCCGAGGCGGCTGAGAAGCCCGCCGCGCCGGTGGAGAAGCCTGCGCCGGCTGAGAAGCCCGCCGCGCCGGTGGAGAAGCCCGCGGTTCCGCATTTCGAGAAGCCCGCCGAGCGGCCCGAGTCCGCTCCGAAGCCCGGCCCCAAGCCGGCTCCGAAGGCGGCTCGCGGCGACGCCCCGCGTCCCGGCGGCCCCAAGCCCGCTGGCGCCCAGGGTGCCCGCGGTGAGCGTGGCGACCGCGGCGACCGTCCCCAGCGCGGTGACCGTCCGGAGCGTTCCGGCGGCCGCGAGGGTGGTCGTGACGGCGGCCGCGGCCCGCGTCCGGGCGGTCCCCGTCCGGGCCCGCGTCCGGGCAACAACCCGTTCGCGTCCAACGCCTCGGGCATGGGCTCCAAGCCGGCCGCCCCGCGTCCCGGCGGCGGCGCCCCGCGTCCGGGCCCCCGTCCCGGTGGCCCGCAGGGCGGCGGCGAACAGCGCGCTCCCCGTCCCGGCGGCGGCGCTCCGCGTCCCGGCGGTGCCGGTGGCCCGCGTCCCGGTCCCCGTCCCGGTGGCCCGCAGGGCGGCGGCGAACAGCGCGCCCCGCGTCCCGGCGGTGCCGCGGGCGCTCCCCGTCCCGGTGGCGGTGCTCCGCGCCCGGGTGGCGGCGGCGCTCCGCGACCCGGTGGTCCGCGTCCCAGCCCGATGAACATGCCCTCGTCCCGTCCGGCCGCGCCCGCTGGCGGCGGCCGTGGCGGTGCCGGCGGCGGTCGTCCCGGTGGTGGCGGCGCTGGCCGCGGCCGTGGCGGCGCTCCCGCGGGTGCGGGTCCGCGTCCCGGTGGCGGCGGCGGTCGTCCCGGCGGCTTCGGTGGTCGTCCCGGTGGCGGCGGCCGTGGTCGCGGTGGCGGAACGGCCGGTGCGTTCGGTCGTCCGGGCGGTCGTCCCGGGCGTGCCCGCAAGTCCAAGAAGCAGCGGCGTCAGGAGTTCAACGACCTCCAGGCCCCGTCCTTCGGCGGCGTCAAGATCCCGAGCGGCAACGGTCAGACCATCCGTCTGTCCCGTGGCGCCTCGCTCTCGGACTTCGGCGACAAGATCGACGTCAACCCGGCGTCGCTGGTCCAGGTCATGATGCACCTGGGCGAGATGGTCACCGCGACCCAGTCGCTGCCCGACGAGACGCTTCAGCTGCTCGGCGAGGAACTGAAGTACGGGATCGAGGTCGTCAGCCCCGAGGACGAGGACCGCGAGCTCCTGGAGTCCTTCTCCATCGAGTTCGGCGAGAACGAGGGCGGCGACGCCGACCTGCGTCCGCGTCCCCCGGTGGTCACCGTCATGGGTCACGTCGACCACGGTAAGACCCGACTGCTGGACACGATCCGTAAGACCAACGTCGTCAGCGGCGAGGCCGGCGGAATCACCCAGCACATCGGTGCCTACCAGGTCGCGACCGAGGTGGACGGCGAAGAGCGCAAGATCACCTTCATCGACACCCCCGGTCACGAGGCGTTCACCGCCATGCGTGCCCGTGGTGCGAAGGTCACCGACGTCGCGGTCCTGGTCGTGGCGGCCGACGACGGCGTCAAGCCGCAGACGGCCGAGGCCATCGACCACGCCAAGGCGGCCGACGTGCCGATCGTGGTCGCGGTCAACAAGATCGACGTCGAGGGAGCGGACCCGCAGCGGGTGCGCGCCCAGATGACCGAGTACGGTCTCGTGGCCGAGGAGTACGGCGGCGACGTCCAGTTCGTGGACATCTCCGCGCTCAAGGGCGACAACATCGACTCGCTGCTCGAGTCGATCGTCCTCACGTCCGACGCGGCCCTGGACCTCCAGGCCAACCCGGACATGGACGCCCAGGGTCTGGCGATCGAGGCCTACCTGGACCGCGGTCGCGGTTCCATGGCCACGGTCCTGGTCCAGCGGGGCACGCTCAACGTCGGTGACTCCATCGTCTGTGGCGACGCCTTCGGTCGCGTTCGCGCCATGCTCGACGAGCACGGCGAGAACGTGCAGTCGGCCGAGCCGTCCCGTCCGGTCCAGGTGCTCGGTCTGACCAACGTGCCCAGCGCCGGTGACAGCTTCCTGGTCGTCAAGGACGACCGCGTGGCCCGTCAGATCGCCCAGCAGCGTGAGGCGCGTGAGCGCTTCGCCCAGCAGGCGAAGTCGGCCCGCCGGGTCACCCTCGACAACTGGCAGTCCGCCATCAAGGAGGGCGAGCGCTCCGAGCTGCTCCTCCTCATCAAGGGCGACATGTCCGGTTCGGTCGAGGCGCTCGAGGAGTCGCTGCTCAAGATCGACGCCGGTGGCGACGAGGTCAGCATCCGGATCATCGGACGCGGCGTCGGTGCCATCACGCAGAACGACATCAACCTGGCGTCGTCCGCGGACGCGATCATCGTCGGCTTCAACGTTCGGCCCGAGGGCAAGAACAGCCAGCTGGCCGACCGCATGGGCGTCGACATCCGGTACTACTCGGTCATCTACCAGGCCATCGACGAGGTCGAAGCCGCCGTCAAGGGTCTCCTCAAGCCCATCTACGAGGAGGTCCAGCTCGGCAGCGCCGAGGTCC
Source organism: Nocardiopsis sp. B62 (assembly GCF_018070675.1). Taxonomy (NCBI): domain Bacteria; kingdom Bacillati; phylum Actinomycetota; class Actinomycetes; order Streptosporangiales; family Nocardiopsidaceae; genus Nocardiopsis; species Nocardiopsis sp. B62. The sequence continues at coordinate 47,314 of NZ_JAGPXK010000025.1, forward strand.
GCGAGGTCTTCAAGGTGCCGAAGATCGGTAACATCGCCGGTTCCATCGTCCGTGACGGCATCATCCGCCGTAACACCAAGGCACGTCTCATCCGCGAGGGCAAGGTCATTTCCGGCAACCTCAACGTCGAGTCGCTGCGTCGGTTCAAGGACGACGCCACCGAGGTCCGCGAGGGCTTCGAGTGCGGTATCGGTGTCGGTTACAACGACATCCGGGTCGAGGACGTCATCGAGACCTACGAGATGCAGGAGAAGCCCCGCGACTAGTCGCGAGGACTGATCCACCTGGGGCCCCGGACGATCGTGTCCGGGGCCCCGCCTTTGACGGCTCACACAACACCACAGGTGATCACTTGTACGTTGGGGCGCTGACTCTGGACGTGCTCCTCGGAGACGTCCACTCGCTCAAACAGAAGCGCTCGATGGTGCGGCCCGTCGTCGCCGAACTGCGCCGGAAGTTCTCGGTGTCGGTCTCGGAGGTCGGCGAGCACGACCTCTACCGTCGGGCGAAGATCGGTGTCGCGGTGGTCGCGCCGACCGCCGCCCACGCCCGGGACCAGATGGACACCTGCGAGCGTTTCGTCGCGGGCCGTCCCGAACTGGAGCTGCTCTCCGCGAGGCAGCGGCTCTTCAACGAAGAGGAAGACTGACGATGGTTGACGCCGCACGCGCGCGAAAGATCGCCGACCGTATCCAGCGGATCGTCGCCGAGATGCTGGACCGGCGAATCAAGGACCCGCGCCTGGGTTTCGTCACCGTGACCGACGCCCGGATCACCGCCGACCTGCGGGACGCCACGGTGTACTACACGGTGTTCGGCACCCCCGAGGAGAAGGCGGCCAGCGCGGCCGCGCTGGAGAGCGCCAAGGGCGTGATCCGCAGTGAGGTCGGTCGCCAGACCGGCATCCGCCACACGCCCAGCCTGACCTTCGTCATCGACGAGGTGCAGGAGAACGCCCAGCACATCGAGAAGCTGCTGGTCGAGGCGCGCAAGTCCGACGAGGAGGTGGCCCAGAAGGCCACCGGTGCCAAGCACGCGGGTGAAGCCGACCCGTACAAGGCCCCTCGTGAGGACGAGGACGAGGACGACGAGTAACCGGATTCCCCCCGGGGCGGCGGCAGAGGCCGCCGCCCCTTTCCCAGAAGGAGCCCCATGGCCGACAGCGGTGTCGTGGTCGTCGACAAGCCCGCCGACTGGACCTCACACGACGTGGTCGCCAAGACCCGAGGCCTGGCGCGCACCCGACGCGTGGGCCACGCGGGCACCCTGGACCCGATGGCCACAGGGGTCCTGGTCCTGGGCATCGAGAAGGGCACGAAGCTGCTCGGTCACCTCACGCTGACCGAGAAGACCTACGAGGGCACCATCCGCCTCGGACTGGTGACCAACACCGACGACGCCGAGGGTGAACCCGGAGCCCGGGTGGACGCCTCGGCCGTCACGGACGCGGACGTGCACGCGGCCGTCGCGAAGCTCACCGGGCCCATCCAGCAGGTCCCGCCGCAGGTCAGCGCGATCAAGGTGGACGGCAAGCGCGCCTACAAGTCGGCTCGGGAGGGCAAGGAGGTGGCGCTCAAGGCGCGGACGGTCACCGTCTCCCAGTTCGACGTGACCGCGATTCGGCACACCCCGGACGGTTTCGTGGACGTGGACGCGGTTGTCACCGCCTCCAGCGGCACCTACATCCGCTCGCTCGCCCGCGACATGGGCGCGGACCTGGCCGTGGGCGGGCACCTCACCGCCCTGCGCCGGACCCGGGTGGGTCCCTATGACCTGTCCCAGGCCCGCACGCTCGACGAACTCGGCAAGGAGTTCACCCAGATCCCCCTGGCCCAGGCGGTGGCCGCCGCGTTCCCGGTGCGCACGATGGACGAGGCCGAGACCCGCGCCATCCGCCACGGCAACCGGATCGGTGAGAGCTCCCTGGGTGACGGGCCGGTGGGGCTGTTCGCCCCGGACGGCACCGTGGTCGCGCTGGGGGAGAACCGCCCCGGCCACATGAAGCCGGTCGTCGTCTTCTCTCCGGCCTGATCAGATCCTGATGACGGTTGCCCTGTTTCCGCAGAGCTTCCGTAGGTCGTCCGGGTCGGAGGTCAGGATGGTGACCGGTCCTGGCGCGGTGAGCGCGGTCGCGCACAACATCGCGTCGATCGCGTGCCGGTGGCCGTGTGGTCCCGCGGAGCTCAGCAACCGGGCGGCCTCCCTGGCGACGTGCTCGGTCACCGGTTCGATCGTCAATCGGGAGATCTGCCACCCCAGCGCGGCGCGGTTGCTGAAGTCCGATGTCAGCGTGTTGTTCACAAGGGCGAGGACAGCCAGGCGTCACTGGATGTGTGCGGGTTCCGTGAGGCCCCGAGCCTTCTCTGGATCCGGGTCAGGGGCGCCGTGTGACCTCGTCCAGGAAGGCGGCGAGGGCGGCGGTCAGTTCACCCGGTCGCTCCACCGAGGGCAGGTGCCCTGTCTCGGGCAGCTCAAGGAGGCGGGAGCCCCGGATCCCCTCGGTGTACCGGTCGGCGATCGCCTGGACCTGGGGAACCTCGGACAGGCCCTTGACCACGAGGGTCGGCACGGTGATCTCGTGCAGACGGTCCACCGCGGGGGCCTCGGGCCACTCGGGGTGGTTGGGCGGGCTCGACCAGCGGCGGGCGTACATCTCACGGAGCATCAGCAACGACAGGTCCCAGGCCTCCAGCGGCATCTCCTCGGGGGAGCGGCCCGGGCCGAGCACCATGAACCCGGCCTGGACCTCGGCCATCGCGGCCACGTCCGAGGGGTCGGGGACCGCGTTGCCCTCCTGGTACGAGGACAGGCGCTCGTGCGGGACCGCGGCCAGGGCCATCTGCTGGCCGGTCCGCACGAAGGCCTCCGGCCACACGTACCCCGACAGGCCCGGACAGACCAGGGCCAGGGCGTTCACCCGGTCCGGGGCGGCCAGCGCCGCGTCGACCGCGTGGGCACCGCCGAAGGAGGCGCCCACCAGGGTGGCCTCGGCAATCTCCAGGGCGTCCATCAGGTCCAGCAGGTCCTCGTGGTGCCGGACCGGTCCCTCGTGATCGGCCGAACCCCCGTGGCCGCGCCGGTCGTAGCGCACCACCCGGTGGTCCGCGGACAGGGCCGCGAACTGGTGGTCCCACATCCTCCGGTCCGCCACGCCCGCGTGGACCAGGACGATCGCGGGCCCGGACCCGGCCTCGTCATAGGCCAAACGTGTCGTACCGGTGTCGATCATCGCCATCCGGGCACGGTAAACCGGGTGTCCGGCTCGTGCCAACCCGTCTTTGCCCTCGGCGGGCAGGGGTGCGCGGGACCACACCGGGTGCGTGGCGGAAGCGGGGGCCGTGACGTGGCACGCTTGACCCTGACCGATCAGACGTGAGCGAAGGGGACCGAACGTGCTGCGATGGGACGGGCTGGGGGACACCCCCTCCGACTGGGGGCGGTCCGTGGTGGCGATCGGTGTCTTCGACGGCGTGCACCGGGGGCACCAGGCGATCCTGGCATCCGCGCGCGCCCACGCCGACCGGCTCGGTCTGCCGGTGGTCGCGGTCACCTTCGACCCCCATCCCGCGCTGGTGCTGCGCGGGACGACCCCGGCGGTCCTCACCCCGGTCGACCGCCGTGTCGAGCTGATGGAACCCCTCGGAGTCGACGCCGTGTGCGTCCTGCCCTTCGACGAGGAGCTGTCCGCCCTCAGCGCAGAGGAGTTCGTGCGTCTCGTGCTGTCCGACGGGCTCGGCGCCGCCGCCGTGGTGGTGGGGGAGGACTTCGGGTTCGGCCACCGGGCAGCCGGGAACGTGGCCGTGCTCGCCGACCTCGGCGGGAGGTACGACTTCGCCGTCGACGGCGTGCGCCTGGTCGCGGAGGGGGAGACCATCACCTCCACGCGCGTGCGCTCGCTGTTGGGCGGGGGAGCCGTGGTCGCCGCCGCCGAACTCCTGGGCCGGCCGCACCGGGTGTCCGGAGAGATCGTGCACGGGGCGGCCCGCGGCCGAGAGCTCCTGGGCTTTCCCACCGCCAACATGGACCTGCCCGCGGACGCGGCGGTTCCCGGGGACGGCGTGTACGCGGGGTGGCTGAGCCTCCTGGAGCCGGTCGAGGGACACGAGTCGCGCTGGCCCGCGGCGGTCTCGGTGGGCACCAACCCCACGTTCGACGGCGCCGAGCGCACCGTGGAGGCCTACGCCCTGGACCGTGACGACCTGGAGCTGTACGGACTGCGCATGGCGGTCGACTTCACCGCGCGCATCCGGGGCCAGGAGCGGTTCGACGACATCGACGCGCTCATCGTGGCCATGCGCCGCGACGTCGACCGCTGCCGCGAGGTCCTCGGCGTCGCCTGAGTCCGTCGTCACCGGGCGACGGGGTTCCCCGCCATGTCACCTGCGGTAGGGTGGGGTCCGTCCACGTGTGCCCGCGGTCGGTCGTGCCCCCCTTCGGGAGCGGATTCCGCGGGAGCGCGGCGCACCCACGCCATCGGCGCAGGGCCGCGCACACCACACGCGACGGTGACTGCTCGTACGCGCGGTCACCGCGTCTGAACCCTGCCACGTACCGGGGTTCGCCCCTGCGTACCGACTTCTCAGTGAAGGAGCGACGTGTCGATCGACACCGCCACCAAGGAAAAGATCATCGCCGAGTACGCCACCGTCGAAGGTGACACCGGCTCCCCCGAGGTTCAGGTCGCGCTGCTCACGCACCGCATCACCGAGCTCACCGAGCACCTGAAGGACCACAAGCACGACCACCACAGCCGTCGTGGCCTGCTCCTGATGGTCGGCCGTCGCCGCCGTCTGCTCAAGTACGTGGCCAAGCAGGACATCACCCGCTACCGCTCGCTCATCGAGCGTCTGGGCCTGCGTCGCTAGGTCGTTTCGGAGGGAGTGGCCTCGGCCGCTCCCTCTTTGTTAGTAAGGTGTGACCAGAGTGGTGTCCGCGACAGGACGCCGCCCGCACCATCCGTGCCGCCACCCCGGACCCAGGGGTCGGTCCTCGGTAGTGGTCTCCGGACATCGCCCGTACGGGCGAGCCGTGGGCTTCGATCGATGACCGACCGTCATCACCTCCGGGGCACGACACGGGAACAACATCGCCGTGCCACGGACCGGGAAGGTCCGGCGCGGCGCCCGCAACGTGTAACAGGAGGTCGCCCATGGAGGGCGTTTACTCGGCCGAGGCCGTTATCGACAACGGCAAGTTCGGCACCCGTACCATCCGCTTCGAGACCGGTCGTCTGGCCCGTCAGGCCGCCGGTTCGGCCACGGTCTTCCTGGACGACGAGACCGTCGTCCTGTCGGCGACCACCGCCTCGAAGCGCCCCAAGGAGAACCTCGACTTCTTCCCCCTGACGGTGGACGTCGAGGAGCGGATGTACGCCGCCGGCCGCATCCCCGGCTCGTTCTTCCGGCGTGAGGGCCGTCCGTCCGAGGACGCCATCCTCACCTGCCGTCTGATCGACCGGCCGCTGCGCCCGTCCTTCAAGAAGGGCCTGCGCAACGAGATCCAGATCGTCGAGACGATCCTCTCGCTGCACCCCGAGCACCTGTACGACGTCGTCGCCATCAACGCGGCCTCGATGTCCACGCAGATCGCCGGTCTGCCCTTCTCCGGCCCGATCGGCGGCGTCCGCGTCGCCCTGATCGACGGCCAGTGGGTCGGTTTCCCCACCCACGCCGAGCTTGAGGGCGCCACCTTCGACATGGTCGTCGCCGGCCGCGTCATGGCGGACGGCGACGTCGCGATCATGATGGTCGAGGCGGAGTCCACCACCAGGACCCTGAAGCTGGTCGCCGAGGGCGCCGTCGGCCCCAACGAGCAGACCGTCGCCGAGGGCCTCGAAGCCGCCAAGCCCTTCATCAAGGTGCTGTGCAAGGCCCAGCAGGCCGTCGCCGACCAGTCCAGCCGTGAGCAGGGCGAGTTCCCGATCTTCCTCGACTACGAGGACGACGCCTACGCCGCCGTCGAGGGCGCCGTGCGCGAGGAGCTCGTCAAGGCGCTCACCATCGCGGACAAGCAGGACCGCGAGGGCGAGCTCGACAAGATCAAGGCGTCGGCCGCCGAGAAGCTGGCCGAGGACTTCGAGGGTCGTGAGAAGGAGGTCAGCGCCGCCTTCCGCAGCCTCAGCAAGCAGCTCATGCGTGAGCGCGTCCTGCGCGACAAGGTCCGCATCGACGGCCGTGGTCCCAAGGACATCCGCCAGCTGAGCGCCGAGGTCGGCATTCTGCCCCGCGTGCACGGTTCGGCCCTCTTCGAGCGTGGCGAGACCCAGATCATGGGCGTCACCACGCTGAACATGCTGCGCATGGAGCAGACGGTTGACACGCTCAACCCGGACAAGACCAAGCGCTACATGCACAACTACAACTTCCCGCCCTACTCCACCGGTGAGACCGGTCGGGTGGGCTCGCCCAAGCGGCGCGAGATCGGGCACGGCGCCCTGGCCGAGCGGGCCCTGCTGCCGGTTCTGCCCGCCCGCGAGGAGTTCCCGTACGCCATCCGTCAGGTGTCCGAGGCCCTCGGGTCCAACGGCTCCACCTCGATGGGTTCGGTCTGCGCCTCCACCATGTCCCTGATGGCGGCCGGTGTGCCCCTGAAGGAGATGGTGTCCGGCATCGCCATGGGTCTGATCAGCGAGGGCGACGAGTTCGTCACGCTGACCGACATCCTCGGTGCCGAGGATGCCTTCGGCGACATGGACTTCAAGGTCGCCGGTACCCGTGACCTCATCACGGCGCTCCAGCTGGACACCAAGCTCGACGGCATCCCCGCCGAGCAGCTGGCCCTGGCGCTCCAGCAGGCCCGCGGCGCCCGTCTGGCCATCCTCGACGTCATGCAGGAGGCCATCGAGCGTCCGGCCGAGATGAGCCCGAACGCTCCGCGCATCCTCACCGTCAAGGTGCCCGTCGAGAAGATCGGTGAGGTCATCGGCCCGAAGGGCAAGATGATCAACTCGATCCAGGACGACACCGGCGCGGACATCTCGATCGAGGACGACGGCACCATCTACATCGGTGCCACCGACGGCCCCTCCGCCGAGGCGGCCCGGGACACGATCAACCAGATCGCGAACCCGACCATGCCCGAGGTGGGCGACCGCTACCTGGGCACCGTCGTCAAGACGACCGCCTTCGGCGCGTTCGTCTCGCTGCTGCCCGGCAAGGACGGTCTGCTGCACATCTCGCAGATCCGCAAGCTGCACGGCGGCCAGCGCATCGAGAACCTCGACGACGTGATCAGCATCGGCGAGAAGATCCAGGTCGAGATCCGCGAGATCGACGACCGGGGGAAGCTCTCCCTGGTGCCGGTCGAGGTCGTGGAGTCCGAGGCCGCCAAGTCCGACAAGCCCGAGGCCGCCCCCGCGGCTCCCGCGGCCGCGGACGAGGACGCCGACAACGGTGACGACAAGTCCGACGGCGCCCCGCGCCGCCGTCGTCGCCGCAGCTCGGGCGGGCGTTCCGAGAACACCTGATCCACGCCTGTTCGACCCTGTACGGGGCGGTCGCGTCTGCACGACGCGGCCGCCCCGCCGTCGTCCCGGGCGTATGCTCTGCTGGATGTCCCGACGCGAAGAAGAAGGATTCATGAGTTCTGTCCCCATCGCCGCCGAGCAGGAGCCGGGAACGACCGTGACGCTGCTGGAGCCCGACGGCGGTTCCGGTCTGGTGCGTCGGACGGTGCTGCCCGGCGGCCTGCGCGTGGTCACCGAGAACATCCCCGGGGGCCGGTCCGCCGCCTTCGGGATCTCGGCCACCACCGGCTCCCGTGACGAGGACTCCGCGCACGCGGGGTCGGCGCACTTCCTGGAGCACCTGCTCTTCAAGGGGACCGGGAACCGGTCGGCTCTGGAGATCTCCGCGCTGCTGGACGGGGTGGGCGCCGACCACAACGCGTACACCACCAAGGAGCACACCTGCTACTACGCGAAGGTCCTGGACCGGGACCTTCCGCTGGCGGTGGACGTGGTGGGCGACATGGTCGCCAACTCGGTCCTGGACGAGGGCGAGGTGGAGACCGAGCGCGGCGTGATCCTGGAGGAGATCGCCATGTACGAGGACGAGCCCGCCGACCTGGTGGACGACGTCTTCGCGGAGCACTTCTTCGGTGACACCCCGCTGGGGCGCCCGATCCTCGGCACCACGGACACCATCAAGGCCCTGTCCCGCGAGCGGATCGCCGAGCAGTACCGGGACGCGTACGTGCCCTCGGAGCTCATCGTGACGGCGGCGGGCAGCCTGGACCACGAAAGCGTCGTGGAACAGGTGCGCGCCATGTTCGCCAACCGGCTCGGCGCCGCCGGTGACGCCCGTCCGTCCCGCCCGCGCGGCGCGGGGGAGCCGGTGCGGACCTTCGGTGGCACGGTCGTGCAGCCGCGTGAGACCGAGCAGGCGCACATCATCCTGGGTTCGGAGGGGCTGACCCGGACCGACCCGCGCTGGCACGCCCTGAGGCTTCTCAGCGCCGCGCTGGGCGGCGGCATGTCGTCGCGTCTGTTCCAGGAGGTGCGGGAGAAGCGCGGCCTGGCCTACGCGGTGCACGCCTACCACACGGCCTACGCGGACACCGGAACCTTCCAGATCTACGCGGGCTGTCTGCCGGAGAAGGCCGACGAGGTCATCGGGGTCTGCCGTGACGAGCTGGCCAAGGTCGCCGCCTCCGGCATCACCGCCGAGGAGCTGACCCGTGCCAAGGGTCAGATCCAGGGCGCCATGGTGCTGGGCAGCGAGGGCACCAACGCCCGCATGGGCCGTCTGCTCGCGCACGAGCTCACCCAGCCGCGCCACTTCTCCATCGACGAGGACCTGGCCTGGTTCGACGCCGTCACCCAGGCCGACGTCGCCGAGGTCGCCGCCGAACTGCTGGCGCGGCCCAGGGCGCTGGCCGTCATCGGCCCGTACGAGGCCGACCGGGCCTTCTGAGGCCCAAAGACAAGGGGAGCCCGTGACCGTCGCAGGTCACGGGCTCCCCTCTCGCGTTGCCCGAGTCGTTCGGTCTACAACGGGCGTCCCCGCGGCCGACCGCGCTTCTTGATCGCGATCTGCCGGGGTCCGCCGGTGTGGGCGCCCCCGTGGACGACGACCTCCAGCAGGCCGTCGCCGAAGGCCGCCTCCACGTCCTCGTCGTCGATGTCCTCGGGAAGGCTGATCTCACGCCGGAACGAGCCCATGAAGCGCTCGGAGGTGTAGTAGATCGTGCTGTCCTCCTCCTCGCGGTGCCGCTCGCCGCTGATGACGAGCACGCCGTGCGCCAGGCTGACGGAGACCTCGGTCTCCTTGACCCCGGGCAGCTCCGCTCGGATGACGAGGTCGCGGCCCTTGGCCAGGATGTCCGTGGACGGGCTCCAGGCGTCGGCGAACGTCCTCTCGCGCTCACCCACCTGGGTGGTCTCGATCGTGGAGATCGTGTCCGACATCCTGTTCATCTCGGTGATCATGTCCACCACCCCGTGGAAGGGGTTGCTGAACCTCTTGGGTGCCACCGTTACCTCCTCAATGCGCCGTCGGTGGCGCTCCGTCCACCTTCAGGAACTACTGGTCCCTACTGTGCCCGGTCCCGGAGCGGGACCGGTCCTCGCCCCGCACCTTCTTGGGTTCGCCCGGGGCGCGTTCGGTCCCCAGGCCCTTGAACAGACCCGCCACCATGAACAACAGGATCACGGCGAAGGGCAGACCGGTGATCACCGACGCCGCCTGTAGCGCCGACAGCGCGTCGTCGCCGCCGGCCACCAGGAGGATCCAGGTGACACCGCCCAGGCAGACGGCCCAGAAGCCGCGCTGGATGCGGTTCGGCTTCTTGGTGCCGCCGTTGGTCAGCATGTCCACGACCAGCGAACCGGAGTCCGCCGAGGTGATGAAGAAGATGGCCACGACCGCCAGCAGCCACACTGCGGCGATCACGGCGACCACACCGGTGATCGGAAGTGCTTCCAACAGGGTGAACGCCGCCTGCGCCTCGTCTCCGTCGATGAAGTTGGCCCTGCCCGCGAGGTCGTAGAAGAGCCCCGAGCCGCCGAACACACCGAACCACAGGACGCAGACGGCGGTGGGGGCGAACAGGGCGCCGATCACGAACTCGCGGATGGTGCGGCCGTAGGAGATGCGGGCCAGGAAGATGCCGACGAAGGGCGCCCAGGAGATCCACCATCCCCAGTAGAAGATGGTCCAGGCCTGGACCCATTCGGCGGCCTGCGCGTCGACCCGGGAACTGGGGAACGACAGGCTCCACGAGACGAGGTTGCTCAGGTACTCGCCGGTCGCGGTGGTGGTGCTCGCGATGATCCACAGCTTGGGTCCGACCGCGAAGACGAACGCCAACAGGATGAAGGCCAGCCACAGGTTGATCACCGAAAGCCGGCGCAGCCCCTTGTCGATGCCCGACAGAACACTGAACAGTGCCACCGCGGTGATGACCGCGATGATCACGGTCTGGACGAACGCGTTGTTCGGAACCCCGAACACGTCGCTGAGTCCGCCGTTGATCTGGAGGGTGCCAAGGCCAAGGGACGTGGCCAGACCGAAGATCGTGCCGAACACGGCGAGGATGTCGACGACGTTGCCGGGCCAGCCGAAGGCGCGGTCGCCGAGCAGCGGGTAGAGCGCGGAGGCCGGGCGCAGGGGCAGGCCCTTGCGGTAGGCGAAGTAGCCCAGGGAGAGCCCGAGGGCGATGTAGACGGCCCAGGGGTGGAAGCCCCAGTGGAAGAACGTGAGTGCCAGCGACTCCGACGCCGCCTCGGGGAGCGGAGCGCCGTCCGGACCGGGCATGAGTGAGGCGTCACGCGGCCAGTGCAGGTGCTCGATGGGCTCGGCCACGCCCCAGAAGACCAGTCCGATGCCCATACCCGTGGTGAAGAGCATCGCGAACCAGGCGAGTGTGCTGAACTCGGGCCGTGAGTCGTCCGGTCCGAGCCGGATGCTCCCGTACCTGCTCAGCATGAGGAAGACCGCGGTGCCCACGAAGAACACCGTCGCCAGGACGTAGATCCAGCCGACCTGTTCGCCGAGCCACGTGCGGGCGCCCTCGGTGGCCTCCAGCATGGGTCCCGTGAACGCGACGCCCATGATGATGAAGGCGATGATCACGAGGCCCGAAACGCCGAAGACCGTGGGGTTCGTCTTTTCTTTTATGTATGTGCGCAGGGATGAGATGGTGTCTCCTTCCCGACACCGCCGGGGGACCAGCGGTGTTTGGGAGAGTCTGCCGGTCCCGCTGCCGGCCACGGATGGGTCCCGAGGGATGTTAGGGCCGTTGGTCCCTTGCAGCAAAGTAATGCCACGATTTGGAGTGTTCCGACAAAATCGGCATGCCGGACTTGAGTCCCGTGTGACGCGGTGTTCGCGGGACCCGGAGGACACTCGGAGGATCAGGGTTCGGGCGGTCCCGAGGTGATCAGTTCCTCAAGGGTGAGGCCCACGCGACCCAGCCAGTCCGCGATCACCGCGAGTTCCGCCTCGGTGTAGCCGGAGTGCAGGTCGGTCATGGCCTGGCGCATGCCCGGCGCGGGGGGTCCGAGTGCGCTCTCGGCGCCCTCCAGCAGCCGCACGGCGATCTTGCGCCGGTCCAGCGGGTGCGGCGCCCGCTCGGCCAGCCCGTGTGCCTCCAGCCGGTCCACGACGCCGGTCACGGAACCGGTGGACAGACAGAGGCTGTCGGCGATCTCGCCGGGCGTCATGGTGCCGCTCACGCGGAGCAGTGTGTAGCACTGGAAGTCGGTCGGGTTCATCCCCGTGTGGTCGGCCATGCGGTGCAGGAGCCGGACCAGGCGCACCGCGAGCTGCTGCCCGTCGTTCTGGAGCGCCTCGTACAGCTCCCCACGTGTCCTGTGACCGTGGCCGTCTCCGAGTGCCTTCCCGGGAGGCTCGGTGCTGGGCACGGTGTCCATGGATCTCCCTACCGCTCCGTGAACGGTCCCTCCGGTCACTTGTCGTCGAGTCTAGGCCGCCCCCCAAGTGTCGCTTGGCCACGGAGAGGGCCGCGTGAAATGATCTCCAGAGTAAGATGCTCGGTTTCCAAGGTATTTCCCGAAAAATCGGACACTCACCGGGGGTAGCCATCACCGTCTCGCCTGCGGACACACTGGAGGAACCGCTTCCCACCGACCTCGACGGTGTTCGGGACGCGGTGAACGGGCTCCTGGCCGAATATCTCGGAGACAGGGTCACGGAGGCGTGCGGAACCGATCGCGACTTCGCGGCCGAACTCTGCGCGAGGATGTCCGCCTTCACACTGCACGGTGGCAAGGGACTGCGCTCCGTCCTGGCCTGGTGGGGCTGGCTCGCCGGTGGAGGCGCGGACACCGGCCCCGCCTCCAGGTCGGCCCTGCGCGCGTGCTCGGCGGTCGAGGTGCTCCAGTCCTTCGCCCTCGCGCACGACGACGTGATGGACGCCGCCCCGCTCCGGCGCGGAGCCCCCTCCTTCCACGCCGTGTACACGACACAACACCGGGAGAGGGGCCTGCGCGGGGACGCGCGCCGATACGGCGAGTCCCTCGCGATCCTGGTCGGCGACCTCGCCATGGTCTGGGCCGACGACCTCCTCCACGAGTCCCTGGCCGAACTGCCCACCGGGACCGCCGCGCACGCGGTGTGGCGGGACATGCGGACCGAGGTCATCGCCGGACAGTACCTCGACCTCAGCGCACAGGCCCACGGTGACCGCTCCGAGGAGGGGGCGGTCCGCATCGACCAGCTCAAGACCGCGACCTACACGGTCGAACGCCCCCTGCACATGGGCGCCGTCATGGCCGGGACCGACGAGGGCACGGTGACCGCCCTGCGGTCCTACGGAACCGACGTGGGCGTGGCCTTCCAGCTGAGGAACGACCTGATGGACGCCTACGGCGCCCCGGACCACACCGGGAAGCGGACCGGCGAGGACCTGCGGGAGGGCAAGAACACGCTGCTCCTGGCCTGCGGGGTCCGGAGGGCGGCCGAGACGGGGGACGTCGCGGCCCAGCGGGTGCTCGCCCGGGTCGGCCACCCCTCCGAACGGGTGGACGCCGAGGAGGCGGCCCGCGTGCTGGAGCGGGTCGGCGCCCGCGAGGAGGTTCGCAGCCGGTGCCGGCTCCTGGCCGAACGCGGACTGGGGCGGATCCGCGGACTCGATCTCCACCCCGCCGTCTCCGAAGGCCTGCGCCGCTTCGCCGAGACGGCGGCCCGTACGTGAACCCCGCACCGAGAGGACCCGTCGACGTGGCGCAGAGGAACGGTAGGGACCCCGTGGTCGTGGTGGGGGCCGGACTGTCCGGGCTCTCCTGCGCGCTCCACCTGCTGGGAGCCGGGCGGGAGGTGGTGGTGGTCGAACGCGAGGACCATCCCGGCGGGCGCGCCGGGCGCCTCGACATGGACGGTTTCCGCGTCGACACCGGGCCGACCGTGCTCACCATGCCCGAACTCCTCGAGGAGGCGTTCGCGGCGGTCGGGGAGTCGGTCAGCGACCGACTCGAACTCCTGCCGTTGGCACCCGCCTACCGGGCGGCCTTCACCGACGGCTCCACGGTGGACGTCCACACCGACCGCGAACGGATGGCCGCCGAGGTGGCCAGGGTCGCGGGCCTCCGGGAGGCGGTGGGCTACCTGCGGCTGCGGGACTGGCTCACCCGCCTGTACGAGGTGGAGATGCGCTCGTTCATCGACGCTCGCTTCGACTCACCCCTCGACCTGCTCGGCCCCGACCTCGTCCGGCTCGCGGCGATGGGCGGGTTCGGTCGGTTGTCCAGGGCGGTCGGGCGCCACGTGAAGGACGAGCGCCTGCGCCGGATCTTCTCCTTCCAGTCGCTCTACGCCGGGGTCGCCCCGGACCGGGCCCTGGCCGCCTACGCCGTCATCGCGTACATGGACACCGTGGCGGGCGTCCACTTCCCCAAGGGCGGGATGCGCGCCATGGGCGAGGCGCTGGCGGGTGCCGCGGCCAAGGCCGGGGCGGACCTGCGCTACGGGGAGTCGGCGCACCGCCTGGAGCGCCGGGGGAACCGGATCACGGCGGTCATCACCGGGAAAGGCGAGCGCCTGGCCTGCGACCACGTGGTGCTCACCACCGACCTCGCCGCGGCGCACCGGCTGCTCGACCACCGCTCCCGGCGTCCCGTACCGCACCGCTACTCCCCGTCCGCCTTGGTGCTCCACCTGGGCACCGACCGCACCTGGGACCAGCTGGCCCACCACACGATCTCCTTCGGCACGCAGTGGGAGCGCACCTTCACCGAGATCATCGACGAGGGGCGGACCATGAGCGACCCCTCGCTCCTGGTCACCCAGCCCACCGTCACCGACCCGAGCCTGGCACCCGAGGGCCACCACCTCCTCTACGTGCTGGCGCCCGCGCCCAACCTGGCCGCCGCCGACATCGACTGGGACACCGAGGGCCCCCGCTACAGGGACCGGATCGTGGCCGTCCTCGAAGCCAGGGGTATGACCGGCCTGGACGCCTCGGTACGCGCCGAACACATGGTCACGCCAGCCGACTGGGCACGACAGGGCCTGGCCAGGGGCACCCCCTTCTCCCTCGCCCACACCTTCGCGCAGACCGGGCCCTTCCGGCCGCGCAACACCGTCCCCGGAACCGCCAACGCGGTCCTGGCCGGGTGCGGGACCACCCCCGGGGTGGGCCTGCCGACGGTCCTCATCTCAGGGAAACTGGCGGCCGCGCGCGTCGTGGCCGGAACGGAGCGGCGCGCACGATGATGACCTCAGCCACCGGGGAACTGGACGCCGCGGGGATCGAGGCGGGGAGGCTGCGCGCCGACTACCTCCTGTGCCGAGAGCTGCACGCCCGCCACGGCCGCACCTACTTCGCGGCCACCCGGGTGCTCCCGCCCGAGCGCCGCCCCGGCATCCACGCCCTCTACGGGTTCGCTCGCTGGGTGGACGACATCGTCGACGAGCCGGGCGAGGACACCACCCCGGACGAACAGCGAGCCCGGCTGGACGAGATCGGGGCCGACATGGAGACCGCGTTCTCGGGAGGGGAACCGCGTGAGCCGGTGCTGCGGGCCCTCGCGCACACGGTGGAGGGGTACGGCCTCCCGAGCGACTACTTCACCGCGTTCATGGCCTCGATGCGGATGGACCTCGACACAACGGCCTACCGGGACCTGCCCCACCTGCGCGAGTACATGTACGGGTCGGCGGCGGTGATCGGACTCCAGGTCCTGCCGGTCCTGGGGACGAGCGCGCCCAGGGAGGAGGCGGCGCCGCACGCCGCCGCGCTGGGCGAGGCCTTCCAACTCACGAACTTCCTCCGTGACGTGTCGGAGGACCTGCGCAGGGGCCGTGTCTACCTGCCCGCCGACGTCCTGGACGCGCACGGCGTGGACCGGCAGCTCCTGGAACACTGCGCGGTCACCCGTCGGCCCGACCCACGGGTGCGGGACGCCCTCGCCGCGCTCGTGGAGGCCAACCAGGGGTTCTACCGGGAGGCGGAGCCGGGCATCGCGATGCTCTCGCCGGTCGCCCGACCGTGTGTCACCACCGCCTTCAGGCTCTACCGCGCCATCCTGGACGAGATCACCACCGCCGACTTCGATGTGTGGAGCGTGCGCCACCGCGTCTCCGACACCCGCAAGCTGGCGGTGGCCGCGCCCGCCCTGGTCCGGGCGCTCTGGGCGCGGACCGTGCCCCGCCCCAGGGTCGGCACCTGACCCTCCCGGCCGGGAGGGGTCCGACAGAGGTCGCTGAGGAGGCCCCCATGACACTGCCCGACCCCGAGCCGCGCCGTCTGCCGCTGCGGCGCATGCCCAGGAGCACCTGGGCGCGACAGGAACCGACCTGGCGCGAGGCCTCGCCCTCCGTCATCGGTGCCGCCCTCAAGCGGGCCCTCGCCCGTCCCTCCGGGAACTGGTTCGTGCTGGCCGCCAGCTCGGAGGTACGGACGGACCGGCCGTTCGGACGGGTGGTGTCCGGAACCGAACTCGTCGCCTGGCGCACCCCGGACGGGACCGCGCACGCGGGCCCGGGCGCCTGTCCCCATCTGGGGGCGCCGCTGTGTCGGGGGGCGGTGGCGCAGGGGCGCCTGGTGTGCCGCTGGCACGGGCTCTCGCTGGAGTCCGGGGGGATGCCCGGGTGGAGCCCGTACCCGGTGCACGACGACGGCGTGCTCGTGTGGGTCCGCCTGGACGAGTGCGGAGGAGAGGAGCCGACGGAGGCCCCCGTGGTCCCGGAGCGCCCGAGGGCGGACGCGAGCATCGTGGCGGTGGCGAGCCTGGCGGGACGTTGCGAGCCCGAGGACGTGGTGGCCAACCGGCTCGACCCCTGGCACGGTTCGTGGTTCCACCCCTACTCGTTCGTCGGACTGAGGGTGAGCGAGGTCCCGCAGGGGCCGGACCCCGACCCGGACCGGCTGGTCGCGGACGTCGGGTTCCGGGTGGCGGGCAGGTGGGGCGTGCCGGTCCGAGCCGAGTTCACCTGCCCGGAACCACGCACCGTCGTCATGCGCATCATCGAGGGGGAGGGGACGGGCAGCGTGGTGGAGACCCACGCCACCCCGCTCGGCACCGACCGCGACGGGGTGCCGCGCACCGCCGTGATCGAGGCGACGGTGGCGGCCTCCGGGCGCACCGGCTTCGCCCTGGCCCGGCGCGTGGCGGGCGCGGTGCGGCCCGCGATGCGGCTGGTGGCGCGCCGTCTGTGGAAGGACGACCTCGCCTACGCCGAGCGCCGTTACCTGCTGCGGACCTCCGGTCGCTGGCCGGGCTGACGGGCGGCCCGGGCCAGGCCGCGCAGGACCGCGTCGCGCCCCCGCCGGGGCACGGTCCACAGCGTGTGCCCCGGCAGTCCCCAGCGCGACAGCAACGCGTTGGCGGCGCTCAGCCCGGTGGTGGCGGCTCCCTCCATGAGCGCGACCGGCAGGTCGACGCGGACGTGGTCACCCGCCACCACCAGGGTGGGGTCGGGGGTGGTCACCGCGCATCGGTCCCGGTACCCCCCGGGCGGGAAGAGCGCGCAGTCCGCGCGCAGTTCGTGTCGCGAGTCCACCTCGCGCGCCGCCGCAAGCTCCGGGTAGACCGCCGTCGCCTGCTCCCACAGCGACTTCCGCTCCGCGGCGGGATCGTGGTCCTCGGACAGCGCGTAGGCGTGGAGCTCCACCACGGAGCCCCCGGTGCGCGCGGCCCACTCCCGTGCCTGGTCCTCGTAGCGGTCCAGGACACTCACGTTGTCCAGCGTCGGATACCCGGCGGTGCCCAGGAAGGCCTGGCGGTGCGGCCGGACCGGGCGGTCCAGCCAGTAGCGGGAGACCAGGAACGGTGGCGCGGACCCGATCCCCGCGACCCGTTCGCGCCAGGCGGCCGTCCCGAGCCCGGGGGACGCGGCCACGAGGGCGCGCAGCCCGCGTGGATCGGCGGCCAGGACCACCGCGTCGAACTCCTCCCGGTCGCCCTCCCCGTCCTCGCGCCAGGTGACCGCGTGGGGCAGGTGCTCCCCGGGAGCGATCCGCTCCACCTCGACCCCCGTCCGGAACCGCACCCCGACCCGGCGCAGGTGGCCCTCCAGGGGGTTCCACAGGGCCTGGGGGAAGGGCGAGCGCGGCACGTCGAACACCAGGCCCTCGGAGGACCCGAGGAAGTAGACGTGGAACATGACCGCCATCTCGGCGGCGGAGAGCCGCTCGGGCTCGGCGAAGAAGCTCCGGCTGAAGACCTCGAAGGCCAGGTGGCGGGCGGATCGCGGGAAGCGGGTCACCTCCAGCAGCTCCCGTGCGCTGCGGTGTCCCAGGCGTTCGTGCACCCCGGGGACGTCCGCGTCCAGGAGCTGGAGTACCGCCGGGACGTTCACGCCAGCCAGTTCCGAGACGGGGAAGCTCCGACTCGTCGCGGCGAGCGCGAACGCGTTCCACGGCGGGGTGGTGGGAAGGTTCGAGAAGCGGTCACGGGACCCGGAGCGGTGCACCAGCGGGTAGTCGGACACCGGCACGAGGGAGTCCAGGCCGGGGTCCGCGCGCCGGAGCAGCCCGCGCAGGTTGTAGTACTGGCGGAAGAAGGCGTGGAACCCCCGGCTCATGGTGGCCGTGCTGCCGTCGGCGAGGGTGGTGTCCCACCCGCGAAGGCGTCCGCCGAGCCCGTCCTCGCGCTCGAACACCACCGCCCCCACTCCGCGCTCGGCCAGCCCGCACGCGGCGGCCAGCCCGGCGATGCCCCCGCCCACCACCGCGACACGGGGAGCGCTCCGCGGGCGCGGCCCACGCGGCTCTGGCGCGCGGATCCGCTCGGCCCGGGGGTCGTTGACGTCGGGGTTCACGGCCTTGCCCCCACGAAGGTGTGCGTGATCCCGTACCGCCAGCCCGGCATGGGCGCGCTGGCCACCGACCCCAGTCCCGCCGCCCGCATGCGGTCCAGCAGGGTGGCGCGACCGTCGAAGTCCAGGACGCTGCGCCACAGGTACCGGAACAGGTCGTCCCGACCGGCCAGGGCCCGGCCCGTCGGGATCACCACGCCCCAGCACACCGCGTTCCACACCGCGCGGGCGGCGACGGAGTCCGCCACGGAGTACTCGTGCAGTGCCACCCGTCCGCCCGGGCGCAGCAGCTCGCGCACACGCGCCAGGAAGGCGTCCGGGTCGGGCACGTTGCGCACCAGGTAGGCGGCGAACACCGCGTCGGCCGGTCCGCCGAGCACCTCCTCGGCCCACTCCGGGGTGAGGTCCTGGGCGCGCGCCAGATGGAAGCTGACGCCGCTCGGCCAGTTCTTGGCCGCGGCCTCGCGCAGCATGCCCTCGGACGAGTCCACACCGACGATCCTGGCCCTTGGGTACTCGCGGGCCAGAGCGGCGGTGGAGGCACCCGTGCCGCAGCCGAGGTCCACCAGCACCCGGTCCGCGCCCAGGCCCGGGAGGAACAGCCGCCGCGCCGACGAGCGCAGGTCGTGGTGGTATCCGGGGCTGGAGGCGACCAGCCGGTCGTAGGCGGGCGCGGCGTGGTCGAACTCCTCGGTCACGGCGGCGGTCTTCATTCCCTCGGTCGAGGTGGTCATCGGTCCTCCGGACTGGTCGGGGTGGTCGAGGGACTTCGACCGCCGCAAGGGCCATGCTGGGGGGATGGCCGACTACGACGTGGTGATCATCGGAGCGGGGGCCGCAGGGCTCACCCTGGCTCATCGGATCGGGCAAATCAACGATCGGCGCGACCCGCCACTGAGGACGGCGGTCCTGGAGCCGCCCTCCGGCCCGCACACCCCGCCCCCTCGGACCTGGTGCTACTGGGAGTCGGGGCCGGGTCGATGGGACCACCTGCTCGCCGCCTCGTGGGCGGACCTGTCGGTCATCGGCCCGGACGGGGGGGAACACCGCTCCCCGGCGGGGCCCTACGTCTACAAGATGCTGCGCTCCACCGACCTGGACGCGCACGTGCGCGCGTCGGCGGGCGACGGGGTCGAGTTCCGGCCGCTGCGCGTGAACGACACGGAGGACGGTCCCGAGCACGCCACCGTCCGGGCGCTCGCCCCCGGAGGGGAACCGGTCGACCTCACCGCCCGCTGGGTCTTCGACTCACGCCCGCCCGGCCCGCCCAGGGGAGGGCGCACCCGCCTCCTCCAGCACTTCCGCGGATGGTTCGTCCGCCTGCCGGAGGACGCCCTGGACCCCTCCGCCGCCGTGCTCATGGATCTGCGCCCGCCCCAGCCACGGCACGGCGTGGCCTTCGGCTACGTGCTTCCGCTCTCGAGCAGGGAGGCGCTGGTCGAGTACACCGAGTTCGGCCGCGCCGCGCTCACCACCGCCGAGTACGAGCGGGCCCTCACGGACTACTGCGAGATGAGTGGGCTCCACGGGTTCGAGGTCACCGCGTCCGAGCAGGGCGCCATCCCCATGACCGACGCGCGACTGCCCACCAGGGTCGGTCGGCGGCTGTTCCGTGTCGGTGCGGCCGGGGGCGCCACGCGTCCCTCGACCGGCTACACCTTCAGCGGCACGGCCCGCCAGACCGCCGCGATCGCGCGTGCCCTGGAACTGCGCCGCGTCCCGGTGCCCCCGGTCCCGCACCACCCCAGGCATTTGGCCATGGACGCGGTCATGCTGAGGGCCCTGGACAGCGGCCGGGTGTCCGGAGCGGACTTCTTCATCCGGCTCTTCGCCGCCAACCGGCTCGGCGACGTGCTCGCCTTCCTGGACGGGGACTCACTTCCGGCGCGCGAGTTCGCGATGGGGCTGACCACCCCGGTCGGGGCGATGTCCCTGAGCACCGCCGACCACCTCTGGCACACGCTGCGCTCGGTGGTCCCCGACCCGTCGCGATGGAACCCGGTCCGGTGGGGGAATCCGGCCCGGCGGGCCCGGGGGGTCAGCCGCTGAGCATCCGCACGCCCTCCGCCAGGGAACCCAGGTGCCCGTCCGCGAAGCGCAGGGCGTCCCCGGCGTCGCGCCATCCGGGACCGGCCGTGTAGAGGGCGGTGCGTTCGGGGGCGCGGACCGTCGCGCGCGCCGTGGCCATCAGTGTCTCCGCGTCGTGTTCGCCGCTCGTGTGGCACCACAGGACCACCGCGCGCGGACCGATCCGCGCGACCGTGCGGACGGTGGCGTCGGTCGGGGTACAGGGTCCCAGGACACGGTGGGCCAGCCCCGCCTCGCGCAGGGACGCGGCCAGCGCCTCCACCGGGAGGCTGTGCATCTCGTGGGGGACGCAGGCCAGGACGACGGGGCGCACGTGCGGGCCGGGGGCCGAGGGTGGCGCGGGCACCCGGCGCAGCACCGAGGACACGCTCCACGAGAGCAGGTGCTCCACCTCCACGTAGCGCTGGGTGTCCTCCCACCGCCGGCCCATGCCGTACAGCAGGGGCATCGCCAGGTCCTCCCAGGTGGCGACGGTCCCGTTGCGTTCCACGGCGGCCTGGAGCAGGTGTTCGACCAGGTCGGAGTCCATGCGCATGGCGGCGCGGGCCACGCCCTGGAGTGTCGGGGTGTGCTCTTGCTCGCGCGCGGGTACGGCCACCGTAGACAGGGAAACGGGGCCGCCCGGGGAGGCGGCACGCGGCTCCGGGACGGTCGCGGTGCGGGTCGCGGAGTCGATCCGGCGCGCGGCCTCGGCGGAGGGGACGCCCTCGCCGACCAGGCGGCACAGTTCGCGCAGCCGGGCGATGTCGGCGGGTGAGTACCGTCGGTGCCCGCCCGGGCTTCGCTCACGCGGACCGATGCCGTAGCGCCGGTCCCAGCTGCGCAGGGTGGTCGGCGCGACCCCGAGGAGCCGGGCCGCGGCGCCCGGGCTGAGTGCGTCGGTCATGGCACCCCAACACGTTGCGAAAGCGGTGCGACTTGTGACGCAGGCCGCTGACCTCTGACTCTAGAGCCTGAGAGCACCGAAAGGGGCGACGACATGGATCTGGACACCACGCGCCGGGCGGACCGGCGGTTGGATCACGTCTATCGGTTCGGGGCCGGGCTCACCGGACTGGTCCTGGTGGGCTTCGGCAGCGCGGGCATGACGATCAGACTTCCGCTGTTCGACACGCAGGGCGAGGTGGTCGCCGGGTTGTCCACGAACGGCGCGCTCAGCTTCCTGTCCATCGCGTTCGGCTCGCTGCTGGTGGGCGCGGCGATCCTGGGCGGCAAGTTCGCGTCGACGGTGTGCGTCACTGTCGGCGGGGCCTTCCTGGTCAGTGGCCTCGTGAACCTGGTCCTGATGAGCACCGACTTCAACATCCTGGCCTTCAGCGTCCCCAACGTGATCTTCAGTTACGTGGTGGGTCTGGTCCTGATCACCTTCGGCATGTACGGCCGGTTCACCGGGAACCTCCCGGCGGACAACCCGTTCCGGCGGTACCGGCACCGCGGCGAGGGGGCGGACGAGGGCGGAGCGGACGCCGAGCGCGCGAGCGCGGAGGGCGCGGCCGGTGCCTCGGCCGACGAACGCACCGACCACGGCGTGCCCGGGCCGCGATCCGCGCGTGAGCGCGAGGACAGCCCCGAGGAGCGTCGCGGATGAGCGCGCCCTCAGGGCGGCTGGCCCTGGTGACCGGAGCCAGCGGCTACATCGGCGGACGGCTCGTCCCGCAACTCCTGGCCGCCGGGTACCGGGTCCGCTGCCTGGCCCGCACTCCCGAGAAGCTGCGCGACCAACCGTGGCGCGACCGGGTGGAGGTGGTCCGGGGCGACGTGGTCTCGGGTGAGGGGCTGGCCGAGGCGTTGTCCGGCGCGGACGTGGCGTACTACCTCGTGCACTCCATGAGCGGTGGCAAGGACTTCGTGCGGACCGACGCCGAGGGGGCTCGGCGCTTCGCGGAGGCGGCCGGGCAGGCGGGGACGGGGCGGATCGTCTACCTCGGGGGCCTGGCCCCGGAGGGCACGGAGCTGTCGGAGCACATGGCCTCCAGGGAGGAGGTCGGGCGGATCCTCCTGGAGGCGTCGGTGCCCGCGGTGGTGCTGCGGGCCGCCGTCATCCTGGGGTCGGGGTCGGCGTCCTTCGAGATGCTCCGCCACCTGACGGAACGGCTCCCGGCGATGACCACGCCCCGGTGGGTGCGCAGCCGGGTGCAGCCGATCGCCGTGCGGGACGTGCTCCGCCTGCTGGTGCGCGCGGACGAGCTCCCCGAGGGGACCAACCGCACCTTCGACATCGGCGGGCCGGAGGTCCTCAGCTACGCCGAGATGATCCAACGGTTCGCCACCGTGGCGGGGCTGGCCAAACGGCTGATCGTCCCGGTTCCCGTGCTGTCCCCGGGACTGTCGAGTCTGTGGGTCGGCCTCATCACACCGGTGCCGCCCTCGGTGGCCCGGCCGCTGGTGGAGTCGTTGCGGCACGACGCGGTGATGGCGGAGAACGACCTGGCGCGCGAGCTGCCGGACGAGCGGCGGCTCGGGTTCGACGAGGCGGTGCGCCTGGCGCTGCGGCGGATCGACGAGGACCGCGTGGACACGCGTTGGTCCTCCGCGGCCTGGCCCAGCGCTCCCTCCGACCCGTTGCCCAGCGACCCCGACTGGACCGGGGGCAGCCTGTACACCGACCGGCGGGCCCGGTACGTGGACGGCTCCCCGGAGAGCCTGTGGCGGGTGATCGAGGGCATCGGGGGCGATCGCGGCTGGTACTCGTGGCCGCTGGCCTGGGCGGCCAGGGGATGGATCGACCTCGCCGTGGGCGGAGTGGGACCCCGGCGCGGGCGACGCGACCCCGAACGCCTGCGGGTGGGGGACTCCCTGGACTTCTGGCGGGTGGAGGAGATCATCCCGGGCGAACTGCTGCGGCTGCGCGCGGAGATGCGCCTGCCCGGCCCCGCCTGGCTGGAACTGCGTGTGGCGCGTCTGGAGGGGCGCACGGTCTACTGCCAGCGCGCCCTGTTCCATCCGAGGGGGCTGGCTGGCCACCTGTACTGGAAGGCGGTCACGCCCTTCCACGGAATCGTCTTCGGCTCGATGGCGAGCAACATCGCGGCCCGCGCGGAGGAGGACGCCGAGGTGACGGCCGGGACCTGAGCCCCGATGGAGGAGCACCGCCGGGGTGCGCTACGTTGTGGGAAGAATTAGCTAGAAATCCGAGAGACTCGGTTTCCGAGTCATTTGGACACAGTTGGGGCCGCGCGTCCACTGGACGCGGGCCCGGAAGGACTTCCCACGTTGCCGACACGACACGAACCCCCGGCCAGACGATCCCGTTGGTGGGTCGGCGCCGCACTACTGGTCAGCCTGGTGTGGCTGCTCGGAGCGGGCCCGCTCGGCGCCTTCCTCGGCAAACTCGGCGAGGTGCAGACCAACGACCCCGGCGCCTTCCTGCCGGTCGGGGCCGAGTCGACCGAGGCCGGTGAGCTGGCCGAGGAGTTCGACCGCGGCGACACCGTCCCGGCGATCGTGGTCCTGTCCGCCGACCAGGAGCTCACCGAGACCC
This sequence comes from Nocardiopsis sp. B62, assembly GCF_018070675.1. Lineage (NCBI taxonomy): Bacteria > Bacillati > Actinomycetota > Actinomycetes > Streptosporangiales > Nocardiopsidaceae > Nocardiopsis > Nocardiopsis sp. B62. The sequence goes on from NZ_JAGPXK010000025.1 coordinate 71,101, forward strand.
AGCTCACCGACGTGGGCACACTCGGGGAGCGGATCGGGGAGCAGTCGTGGGTCTCCGGTGAGGTCGTCGGTCCCGTGCCCGGCACCGAGGACCCCTCCGTAGCCCAGCTGATCGTGCCGATCGCCTCGGAGAACGACACCGGTGACTCCGTGACCGAACTCCGGGAACTCCTGGCCGACCACTCCCCGGACGGGGTCCAGGCGCAGGTCACCGGGCCCGCGGGCTACGCGGCGGACCTTGTGGCGGCCTTCGGCGGCATCGACTCCACCCTGCTCATCGTGGCTGTCGTCGCGGTCCTGGTCATCCTCGTGGCGGTCTACCGGTCACCCCTGCTGCCGGCCCTGGTGATCCTCGCCTCGCTCCTGGCCCTCGGGCTGTCCGGCGCGCTGGTCTACGCGGCGGCCGACGCCGGGCTGGTCAGCCTCAACGGCCAGAGCCAGGGCATCCTGTTCATCCTCGTCGTGGGCGCCTGCACCGACTACGCGCTGCTGCTGGTCGCCCGCTACCGAGAGGAGCTGGCCGCCCGGGAACGGGTGCCCGACGCGGTGCTCGCCGCGGTCCGGGGGGTCACCGGACCGGTCCTGGCCTCCGGCGGAACCGTGATCCTCGGGGTGCTCTGCCTGCTCGCCGCAGACCTCGCCTCCACACGCAGCCTGGGCCCGGTGGTCGCCCTCGGAGTGGCCGCCGCGATGCTCGCCGCCATGACCTTCCTCCCCGCCGCCCTCGCGCTGTGCGGGCGCGCCGCCTTCTGGCCCAGCGCCCCGCACCGCGTCCGCGAGGAGTCCGGGAACACCACCGACGAGGTCCTGCGCCAGCACCCGCTCTGGGGGCGGATCGCCGCCACGGTCTCCCGCCGCCCGCGCGCCTACTGGCTGGGCACCGCCGCCCTGCTGCTCGCGGCCGCCGTGTTCGCGCCGCAGTTCAGCGCCCAGGGCACCGGCCAGGCGGAGGTCTTCCGCACCGAGGTCGAGGCCGTGGACGGACAGGAGACCCTGACCCGGGGGTTCGGCTCCGACTCCAGCGCGGCGCCCGCCCTCGTGGTCGCCCAGGAGAGCCGCCTGGACGAGGTGGTCGCCGCGTCCGAGCGGGTTCCCCAGGTGGAGGGGGCGGTGCCGGTCACCGAACCCGGTCCGCCCGGTGCGGAGGGCGAACCTCTCGTGGAGGACGGCCGGGTCCTGGTCGAGGTGGTGCTGTCCGCCGATCCGGAGTCCCCGGAGGCGGTGGAGGCCGTTCGCGACCTGCGCGCCGAACTGGACGCGGTCGAGGGGGCCGACGCGCTGGTGGGCGGAGTGAGCGCCACCGACCTCGACACCCTGGAGACCGCGCAGCGGGACTTCGTGGTGGTCGTCCCACTGGTGACGCTGGTGGTCTTCCTGGTGCTGATCCCGCTGCTGCGGTCGCTGGTGGCGCCGCTGCTCCTGATGGCCGCCAACGTGCTCTCCTTCGCCGCCGCCCTGGGCGTCGGCACCCTGGTGTTCGACCACGTCCTCGGGCTGCCGGGCGCCGATCCGGTGGTGCCGCTGTTCGCCTTCGTCTTCCTGGTGGCGCTGGGGATCGACTACAGCATCTTCCTGATGTCCCGCGCCCGTGAGGAGACCCTCGTGCACGGGCACCGGGAGGGGGTCCTGCGGGCGCTCACAGTGACCGGCGGGGTGATCACCTCGGCCGGGGTGGTGCTGGCGGCCACCTTCGCCGCGCTGGCCGTGATCCCGCTGCTGTTCCTGTTGCAGCTGGCCTTCCTGGTCGCCTTCGGCGTGCTGGTGGACGCCCTGCTGGTGCGGACGCTGCTCGTGCCCGCCCTCTCCCTGGACGTGGGCCCGCGCCTGTGGTGGCCGGGCCGCGCGGCCCGGCCCCGCTAGAGCGGGTCGCCGGGCAGCTCCTGGTAGGCCCGGGCGATCCTCAGCGAGAGCCCGGGCCGGGGCAGGTCGACCCCGTCGATCGAGGCCACCGGACGCACCCCGGTGGCTGCGTTGGTGACGAAGGCCCCCCGCATCCTGGTGGCCGCGACGGCGGCCAGGGGACGGGTGGAGACAGGGACCCCGAGTGACCCGGCGACCCGGTCGACCAGGCGCGCCGTCACCCCCTCCAGGCAGGGCGCCTGGGGCCAGACCAGCCCTTCGCCGTCCAGGAAACCGATGTTCCAGGTGGGGCCTTCGGAGACGCGGCCGTCCACCCCCATGAAGAGGGCGTCGTCCAGTCCGTCCAGCTGGGCGGCGCGCCGCTGCCGGATCACCCCGAACAGCCCGGTGCCCTTGATGTCGGGGGCGTCCCGGGTGAACTGACGTGTGCCGAGGTGGACCGGCGGCGGGACCGACACCGGCGCGGGGCGCGTGGAGACCAGGATCTGGGGCATGGTCCGAGCCGCGGGGCGGCCCAGGTCGATCTCCGGGTCGTGCACGGTCACCCGCACCACGCACGGAGAGGGATGGGCGCGGGCCGCGCGGCGGGCGAGTTCACGTACGCGTGGGACGTCGAGCTCGGCGTCGAAGAGGGCCGCACAGTCCCGGGTGAGCCGTTGCATGTGCAGGTCGAGTCCGCGCACCCGCAGGTCGGTGACGAGCATGGTCGTGAAGTGCCCGTAGCCGTACAGGGCGAGGCCTGAGAGTTCTCCCGCGCTGACGGGGCGTCCGTTCAGTTCCATTACGGGGCCCATTCTGGCACTTCGGGACCTCTGGCAGGGGTGGTTCCCGCAGCTCCGCGCGCCGCCCTCAGACCTTCGGGTTCGGGCTCCGGGATCCCGTCTCCATCGCGGTGAACGCGGTCACCAACTGCTCCTCGGAGGTGTCCAGGTAAGCGCCGAGTTCGGTGGCGGCGGTGTCGGCGTTCCCGTCGGCCAGCGCCAGGTGGATGCGCCGGTTCCACTTGAGGTAGGGGTCGTGGAACTCACGGGGCGCGGCCATCACGTGGAAGACCAGGCGGGTCTCGGCCAGGACCTGGCGCATGAACTCGTTCACCCGGGCACTGCTCGCCAGGGCCGCGAGCGCCTCGTGGAAGCGCATGTTCGCGCTGCCCATCCGCCACCAGTCCTCCCGGGCCCGGGCCCACTCGCCCTCGTCGACGGCGGAGCCCACGGCGCGTACCAGGTCAGCGGGGGCGTGGGCCGCTCCGCGCACGGCGGGAAGTTCCAGGGACCGCCGCGCATTGAACAGATCGCGGACGTCCTCGCTGGTGGGGCGGCTGACGAACACCCCGCGGTGCATGTGGTGCACGAGCAGGCGTTCGTGGCTCAGGAGCCGGAAGGCCTCGCGCAGGGTGTTGCGGGAGACCTCGTACTTGCGGCTGAGCTTCTCCTCGGACAGGCGCACGCCGGGGGCCAGTTCGCCGTCGATGACGAAGGTGCGGAGCAGGTCGGCGACGCGTTCCGCCTGACTGGTCGGCCGGGCCAGGGCGGGTGCGGGCAACCGGTCGATGTGGTCCTCTGTCGCCGTCACGTGAGCCCTCCGCCTGTCTCGTGCGCCCACACCGGAGACGGGGTGGTCCCACCAATGTTACGTACCGGGGGTTCGCGATTTTACTTATCCGTGCCTTACTTGAGGTGCAGGATTGCAGTATTGTTCAACAATCCAACAATGAGGTTGGCGTCACAACCCTCCCGGACACCTGGAGAGTCAGCCATGGGCGAAACGCCCCCCGCACCGCAGCAGAAGGTGCGTCCGAGGCTTGGCAGAGTCACTCTGAGCAGCGGTCTCCTCGGAGCCATGTTCCTGATGGCCACCAGCGCCATCGGACCCGGGTTCATCACCCAGACCACGACCTTCACGGCCCAGCTCGGCGCCGCGTTCGCCTTCGCGATCCTCGTGTCGATCCTGGTCGACATCGCCGTGCAGCTGAACATCTGGCGCGTCATCGGCGTCTCCAACATGCGCGCCCAGGATCTGGCCAACAAGGTCCTGCCGGGGGCCGGTTACCTGCTCGCCGTCCTCATCGTCTTCGGCGGCCTGATCTTCAACGTCGGCAACATCGCCGGTACCGGTCTGGGCCTCGACGCCATGATCGGGCTCGACCCGCGCGTGGGCGCCGCGATCTCCGCTCTCGTCGCCATCGTCATCCTGGCCGTCAAGCGGCTCGGCGTGGCCCTGGACCGCATCCTCGTGGTCCTCGGCGTCATGATGATCGCCCTCACCGCGTACGTGGCCCTCGTGTCCAGCCCGCCCGTGGGCGACGCCCTGCGCCAGTCGGTCCTGCCCGAGGCGGCCAGCAGCGACCTCTTCCTCGCCACCATCACCATCATCGGCGGCACCGTGGGTGGCTACATCACCTACGCCGGTGCCCACCGGCTCATCGAGAACGGCATGGGCGGCCGCGAGAACATTGCCGCCATCACCCAGACCTCCGTCACCGGCATCATCGTCACCGGTCTCATGCGGGTCCTCCTCTTCCTCGCGATCCTGGGCGTGGTCGCCGGAGGCGTCGCTATCATGGACGCGCCCAACCCCTCCGCTGAGGCCTTCTACCAGGCCGCCGGAGAGGTCGGCATGCGACTGTTCGGCATGATCATGTGGGCGGCCGCCGTCAGCTCCGTGATCGGCGCCTCCTACACCTCCATCTCCTTCGTCACCACGTTCTCGCCGTGGCTGGAGCGGCACAAGGGCAAGCTGGTCACCGGCTTCATCGGCATCTCCCTGGCGATCTACCTGGTCTCCGGGCAGGCGCCGGGCACCCTGCTGGTCATGGCGGGCGCCCTCAACGGCGTCATCCTGCCGGTCGGCCTCGGCCTCCTCCTGTGGGTGGCCGCCCGTCACTCGAAGACCCTGCTCAACGGTTACCGCTACCCGCGCTGGCTGCTGGTCATCGGCGTCGCCGCCTGGCTTCTCACCGTCTACATGGCGGTCAACGCCCTGGGCGGGATCGCCGCGCTCTGGCAGTAGCAGACAGCGTTCCGGAGCGGCGGCCACCGCTCCGGGGCCCGGAACACCGCCCCTCGGGCACAGTGGTGGGGGCGCCCCCCCCGCGGGTGGCGTCGCCACCAAGGGGTACGAGAACTAGGAGGAGCACGTGCGCATCGACCTCAACTCCGACCTCGGCGAGAGCTTCGGCCGCTGGGAACTCGGGGACGACCAGGCGCTGCTGTCCATCGTGACCAGCGCCAACGTGGCCTGCGGATTCCACGCCGGTGACCCTTCGGTCCTTCGGCGCACCACGGCCGAGGCCGCCGCGCGCGGGGTGGCCGTCGGCGGACACGTGGCCTACCGGGACCTGGCCGGGTTCGGGCGCCGCTTCGTGGACGTCCCGCCCGCCGAACTCACCGACGAGGTGCTGTACCAGCTCGGTGCGCTGTCGGCCTTCACCGCGCTGACCGGCGAGCGTGTCCGCTACGTCAAGCCGCACGGCGCCTTGTACAACGCGATCGTCCACCACGAGGAGCAGGCCGCGGCGGTCGTCGAGGCCGTCCGCGCCTTCGACCCGGACCTGCCGGTGCTCGGCCTGCCCGGGTCGAGCTTCCTCGAACAGGCCGACAGAGCGGGGCTGCCCACCTACCGCGAGGCCTTCGCCGACCGCGCGTACACGCCGGACGGCACCCTGGTCTCACGCCGCGAGCCCGGGGCCGTCCTGCACGACCCCGAGGCCATCGCCGCCCGCTGTCTGCGCATCGCCAGGGGCGAACCCATCGAGGCGGTGGACGGTACCGAGATCCTCGTGCGGGCCGACTCCCTGTGCGTGCACGGCGACAGCCCCGGAGCGGTGGACATCGCCCGCGCCGTGGCCGAGCTGCTGCGTTCAGAGGGCGTGAGCATCGCGCCCTTCGCCGGTTCCGCCCAGTCCGACTGACCGAGCCCGTCCCGATTTGGAGTCGTCCGTGCGCGTCCTGAAGTGCGCAGACACCGGGGTCCTGGTGGAGGTCGCCGACCTCTCGCAGGTGATCGCCCTCGGCGCAGCCCTGGAAGCGGAACCGTTGCCCGGCGTCGCCGACGTCGTCCCGGCCGCCCGTACCGTCCTGCTGCGGCTGGAACCCGGCACCGACCCGGCGCACGTCGCCGAGGCCGTCACCGGGCTGCCCCTGACCGCCGGAGTGAGCCGTGGGGTGGGGGAGACCGTCACCATCCCCGTCCACTACGACGGGGAGGACCTCGACGACATCGCCGAACTCACCGGCCTCAGCCCCCTTGAGGTGGTGCGCGCCCACACCGCCGCGACGTGGACGGTCGCGTTCTGCGGGTTCGCGCCCGGCTTCGGCTACATGGTCGGCGACGACCCGCGCCTGCACGTGCCCCGCCGGGGCGAGGCCCGCACTCGCGTCCCCAAGGGCTCCGTGGCCCTGGCGGGGGAGTTCACCGGGGTGTACCCGCGCAGCTCACCCGGTGGCTGGCAGCTGCTCGGCCGGACCGACGCCGTGGTCTGGGACCTGGACCGCGACCCGCCCGGCCTGCTGCGCCCCGGCGTCCGCGTGCGCTTCGAGGAGGTCTCGTGAAGCCGGTGACCTCTGACGAAACCGCCTCGGCGCGCGAGGCCACGGGTCAGCCCGCGCCCTCCGCCGGGGCGGGAGCCCGGGAACACACCGCCCGGACGGCGGACCGTGCGTCCGGTGCGGCCCTGGAGATCCTGGCGACCGGGCCGATGACCACCGTCCAGGACGCGGGTCGCTTCGGCCACGCCGCCCTGGGCGTCGGTCGCTCCGGCGCCGCCGACGCCGCCTCCTACGCCCTCGCCAACCGGCTCCTGGCCAACCCCGAGGGCGCGGCCGCCCTGGAGGTCACCCTCGGCGGCCTTCGGGTCCGCGCGCGCGGGGCGGTGACGGTCACGGTGACCGGCGCGCAGACCCCCGTCCGTGTGGACGGGCGCGGCGCGGCGGTCAACGAGGTCCTGCACCTGCCCGACGGGGCCGAACTCACCCTGGGCATCCCCGCTCGCGGTCTGCGGTCCTACCTGGCCGTGCGAGGGGGAGTCGCGGTGCCGCCCGTCCTCGGCTCGCGCAGCACCGACGTGCTCGCCGGGCTCGGCCCCGCCCTGCCCGGCGCCGGTGACCTGCTGCCGGTCGGCCCCGCCCCGGCCGCCCTGCCCCACCTGGACCACGCCCCGGTCCGGCCCGTCGGCGGCGACGTGGTCGACCTCCGCGTGGACCTCGGCCCGCGCGAGGACTGGTTCACCGACCACGCCGTCACTTCCCTGCTCTCCGGGGAGTACGAGGTGACCTCCCGGAGCGACAGGGTCGGCGCCCGGCTGGCCGGGCCTGTCCTGGAACGCTCCCGCGAGGGCGAACTCCCCAGCGAGGGCATGGTCGCCGGGTCGCTTCAGGTGCCCCCGGGCGGAGAACCCGTGCTGTTCCTCGCGGACCACCCCGTGACCGGCGGGTACCCGGTGATCGCGGTGGTGCGCTCCGCCGACCTGCCCAAGGCCGCCCAGGCCCGCCCCGGTACCCGGATCCGCTTCGTCCTGTGATCACCTCGCCCAGTGAAGAGAGAGGCCTGGAAACGATGAACCACGCACCCGACCGCACCGGCCCCGAGGGTCCGTCCCCGGCCGACCTCTCTCCCGCTCGGGCCCGGGCGCTGTTCCGGGGCGGACTGCGCGTGCCCACCTCCGGCTACAGCCCCGGGTACGCGCAGGCCAACCTGATCTCGCTCCCGCGTGACCTCGCGTTCGACTTCCTGCTGTTCGCCCAGCGCAACCCCAAGGCCTGCCCGGTCCTCGACGTGACCGAGCCCGGCGAGGTGTCGGCCTCGGTGTTCGACGGTGACCTTCGCACGGACCTGCCCGCCTACCGCGTGTACCGCCACGGCGAGTTCGTGGAGGAGCGCACCGACGTCACCGACCTGTGGCGGGACGACCTGGTGTCCTTCCTCATCGGGTGCAGCTTCACCTTCGAGACCCCGCTCCTGGAGGCAGGGGTGCCGGTCCGCCACATCGAGACCGGCGGCAACGTGGCCATGTACCGGACCAACCGGGAGTGCCGCCCGGCCGGTCGCTTCTCGGGACCCCTCGTGGTGTCCATGCGCCCGATCCCGGCCGGGCAGGTCGCCGACGCCGTGCGGATCACCTCGCGCTACCCGGCCGTGCACGGGGCACCCGTCCACGTGGGCGACCCCGCCGCTCTGGGGATCACCGACCTGGACCGGCCGGACTACGGTGACCCCGTGGAGGTCCGGGAGGGGGAGGTGCCGGTGTTCTGGGCCTGCGGTGTCACCCCGCAGGCGGCGGTGACGGCGTCCGCTCCCGAGTTCGCCATCGGGCACGCCCCGGGCCACATGGCGGTCACGGACGTCCGGGACACCGCCTACCAGGTGCCCTGACCGGGCCCTGACCACAAGGGGGTCCCAGGGCGCGGAGACGGTCGGTCACCAGTTGGCGCAGCCGACCGTCGCGCGTCTCCACATGCTGGTCCGCAGCGTCCGGGCACCCGGCAACCGGACGCGTGCTCGGGGTTCGCGCCGCCGGAGCGGCCGTACGGGCCGAGCCCGCGAGGAGGCGCGGCGGACCGAGGCCGCCTCGGCCCGCGTTCGCGAGGTCAGGACCTCTTCGCCCGCGTGGTGGCCTGGCGCAGTCCCAGGCTCCGCAGCTCGAGCGCGGCCAACCCGGCCACCGCCGCCCGGTCGTTCTCCTTCCAGGCTCCGGCAGGGTCGTCGTGCACCCGCATGAGTCTCGTGGCGGAGGCCGACGTCAGGGCCCGCAGCGCGAGGAGCCGGGTCCGGGCCTCCGGAGCCAGCCGGTCGAGCCGCCTCGTGTCGGTGGCCCGGCCGATCCACCGGGCCCGCATGGGCAGCCAGGTCGCGGCGATGAGGAACAGCGGGAGCACCGCCACGAGCGTCGGCAGGGTGACGGCGAGCGAGGCCACGGTCTCCTGGAAGGAGTCCCCCGCCTCGCTCAGGGTCGCACCGGTCTCGCTGAGGTTCACGAAGGGCGTGGCCAGGGCCTCCCCGGCGAGCGGGACCTGCCGGACGTTCTCGGCGGCGGTGCTCATGTGCTCGGTGAACCCCTCCCCGGTGCTGGACATTAGCTCACCGGGGCGGTTCAGGGAGAGGATGACCTCGCGCAGGGTCAGGGCGGCGTGCACCCACACGACCACCCAGACCAGGGCGAACAGGTCCGAGATCAGCTGGAGACTGGCTCGCACGGGGGTGTCGGCGTACAGCTTCAAGGGGGACTCCGGGGGGTGAGGAGGGAAGCGGCGGGGTTCTGGGGCCCACGCCTGCCCGTTACCCGTTTTCCGTCCGTGCGCACCCTGCCCGGGTGCGCCTGCACCGTAGGCGTGCGGGGGGCGCTGCTGTACGATGACGACGTTCCAGCGGATAAGGAACACATAAGTGCATAGTCGCGATCCAGGGGGAAGACCGGTGGGAATCCGGCGCTGACCTGCAACCGTGTGCGGTGGGAGACCACCGCGAGTCGGACTGCCCTGGGTCGCGAGAGCGGTCACCCACTGTCACGGTCTACAGGTGGGGCCTGCCTTCGGGGACGCCGTGTCCTCGAGGCGAGCCCCCACCCACGGGCCCGCCTCGAAGGACCCCCCACGTGTCCCGGTCCCCCCGAAGAACCCTCCCCCTCGCCCTGGCGTCCATCGGTGCCGTCGCGGTCCTGATCCCCGCCGCGCTGCCCCCCGCGGTCCTCGCCCCGGCCTCCGCCGATACCCGACACGACGCCGCGGCCGCCGACGCCGCGCTCTGGCTCTCCGGGGAGGTCGCGGACGGAGCCCTCCCGGGGCCCTTCGGCGGCAACCCCGACTGGGGTCTGACCATCGACGCCCTCATCGCCCTGGAGGCCACCGGAGCCGACCCGGCCACCGCCAGGGAGGTGAGCGCCGCCGTCGCCGCCAACGTCCGCAGTTACAACAGCTACGAGGACTGGGACCCCGATTCCGACGCGCGGATCGGCGGCGCCACCGCCAAGATCCTCTACGCCGCCGTCATCAGCGACGCCGACCCCACCGACTTCGGCGGCTTCGACATGCGCGCCGAGACCCTCGAACTCGTCGCCGGACCGGACGCGGGCGCCCACGAGGGACGCATCCGGGACCGGGGAACCAGCACCGACAACAGCAACACCTTCGGACAGTCCCTGGGCGTGCTCGGCCTGGCCCGCAGCGGAGGCGCCCCGCAGGAGACCGTCGACTTCCTCGTCCGCCAGCAGTGCGCCGCGGGCGGCTTCCGACTGTCACCGGACCAGTTCGGCACCCCCTCGGCGACCTGTGACGAGGCGCAGAACGCGGTCCTGGACCCCGACTCCACCGGCATGGCGGTCCAGGCCCTCCTCGCGGCGGCCGACGCCGGAGCCGACGGCGCCGACGAGGCCGCTTCCCGGGGCGCCGCGTGGCTGGAGGAGATCCAGCGCGAGGACGGTTCCTTCGGTGGCTCGGGGCCCACAGTCGCCTCCAACACCAACAGCACCGGGCTGGCCGCGCAGGCCCTGGCCGCCAGCGGACTCCACACCGCCGCCGACGCGGCCGCCGACTGGATCGCCGGTCACCAGCTCACCGCCGACTCCGGAGCGGCCGCCGCCGAGGCGGGCACCATCGCCTACAACCGGGACTCCTTCGACTCCGCGCTCGCCGGCGGTATCCCCGACACGCAGCGCGACCAGTGGCGCCGCGCCTCCGCGCAGGCACTCCTCGGACTGGCCCAGGTCCCGCTCGGCGGGATCAGCCACACCGATGGTCCCGGCCCCACCGACCGGCCGACCGTCAGCCCCGGCCCCACGACCGGCCCCGGCCCCACGGTCGTCCCGACCGACCCCACGGCGAACCCCAGCGTCACTCCGGGCGCGCCCGGTGACCCCGTCGTCCGGCCCACGCACCCGCGGCCCCCGGGCGCGGATGGCTCCTCGCCCCGGCCGACCGCCGAGTCCACGCCACCGTCGGCCGGGCCACCGGCCGACGGGCCGAGGGCAGGGGACACCTCCGAGAAGAAGAGCCTCCCGATCACCGGGGCCGGACTCACCGCACTGGTCGCCACGGCACTGGTGCTGGTCGTCGTCGGCGCCACCCTCCACCTCGCCACCAGGAGAAAGGCCGAGCGGGTATGACCCCCAACCCCGTCCCCACCCCGGCTCCCACCCGACCCCCCGCCCCGCGAACGGCCCGGTTCCGTCGTCTCGGCCGCGCCGTCCGCGCGGCGGCCGCGGCCCTCGTGGTCCTGGGGGCGGCCGGAGGAGCCGTGCTCGCCGAACCGGCGGCCGACGGCGTCCTCGCGATCGACCACAGCCGGGGCACCCCCGGCCACTGCCCCGACGCCGACGGCGTCACCGTGGTCATCGACTTCCAGGAACTCGGCGGCGAGACGATCGTCCGCTGCGCGCCGGGCGACCAGGAGACCGGTCACTCCGCCCTGAAGAACGCGGGCATCGAGATCACGGGGACCAACCGCTGGGGCGAGGCCTTCATCTGCCGGATCGAGGGCAAACCGGGGCCCGACACCGAGCCCTGCATCGACACCCCTCCGGCCTCCGCCTACTGGTCGTACTGGCACGCGCCCAACGACGGCACGTGGACCTACAGCCAGTGGGGGGTCATGAACCGCAAGCCGCCGCCGGGCAGTTTCGAGGGCTGGTCGTTCTCCCTGAACCGCAGCGAGGACGGCAACCCGCCGCCCCGCGTCGACCCCGTCCGCCCCGCGAACAGCGGCGGCAGCGGCGGAGGTGGCACCGGCGGTGGTGACGGGGGTGGCGGCGGTGGTTCCACCGGCACCGGCGGTGGCGGATCCAGCGGCGCGACCGGCGGAGCTGGGGGGTCGGGAGGCACCGCGGCCGGTTCCCCGAACGGTCCCGGAGAGTCCGGCGGGTCAGGCGGAGGCGACGGATCCGGGGACAGCGGAGACGACACCGAGGGTGACACGGGCGACCGGGGCGGCGAGGGTGACGGGGGGTCCGAGCGCACCGCCACCGCCCACAACAACGACGACCCAGACGCGGAACCCTCCGGGTTCGACGAGCCCGCCCCCGGCCCGGACGACCTGCCCGAGGAGGCCCCCGGCTGGGCCGACGACCCGGCCAACACCGAACTGCTCGCCAGCAACCAGCCCGCGGACGACCTGCCCTGGGGCACCGTCCTCGGCGGCGCGGCCGCACTGCTCCTGGCCGTGGTCGGGCTCGCCACCGCCTGGCAGCGCCGTCAGGCCCGCGGGGCCCACGGCACGTGACCCTGGGCGACGACCGGCCGTCCCCGGACGCCGTAAGGCTCCGGGGCGGCGACGGGCCACCGGCCCGGGCGCCGCTCCGGGGCCCGGCCCGCGTCCTGCCGCGCGCCCTCCACCCGGGGGCGTGGTGGATCTGGGCCCTGGGCCTGGCGGCCGCCGCCAGCCAGACCAGCAACCCCCTCCTGCTCGTCCTGTTCGCCTGCGCCGCCGGGTACGTCGTCGCACGGCGCCGCACGGACGCCCCCTGGGCGCTGGCCTTCCGGATGTACCTGATCGTGGGCGCGTTCATCATCGTGTCCCGCCTGGTCTTCCGGGTGGTCTTCGGCGGCGGGCAGGGGGATGTCATCCTGTTCACCCTTCCGGAGATCCCCCTCCCCGAGACGGCCGGCGGCATCAGACTGTTCGGACCCGTCGCACTCGAACAGCTGCTCAGCGGCCTGTACGACGGCGTCCGACTGGCCACCATGGTGCTGTGCGTGGGTGCCGCCAACGCCCTGGCCAACCCCAAACGCCTCCTGAAGTCGGTCCCCGGCGCGCTCTACGAGGTGGGCACGTCGGTCGTGGTCGCGATGACCGTCGCGCCCCAGCTCGTGGAGAGCGTGGGACGGGTGCGGCGGGCGCGCCGCCTGCGCGCCGGACACCAGAAGGGCTTCCGGGCGCTGCGCGGGATCGTCATCCCCGTGCTGGAGGACGCCCTCAACCGCTCCCTCGCCCTGGCCGCCGCGATGGCCTCGCACGGATACGGGCGGGTGGGGGACACCCCGCCGCGCACCCGCCTCGTCACCGGGTTCCTGGTCGTCGGCGGGCTGGTCGGCGTGTGCGTCGGACTGTACGGACTGATGGACGCCAGTACCTCGCCGCACATGGGCACGTGGGGGATGGCCGCAGGGCTGACGCTCGCCGTCGCCGGGTTCGTGCTCGGCGGCCGCAGGGTGCGGCGGACCCGGTACCGGCCGGACCGGTGGCGCCCGGCCGAGTTCCTGGTGGCCGGTTCCGGTGCGGCGGCGGCGCTGCTCGTCAACCTCACCACCCGGGTCGACGCCGCCAGCCTGTACCCCTCGCTCAACCCGCTCGCCTGGCCCGAACTCACCCTGCTGCCCGCACTGGCGGTCCTGGCGGCCGTCCTGCCCGCCTGGCTCACCCCGCCGCCCCCGACCATGCTCGGACCCGGTCCCCTCCCGGTCGACACCGAACAGGAGCACGCACGATGATCCGCTTCGACGCGGTGACCTTCCACTACACGGGTGCCGAGCACCCCGCGCTGCACGAGGTGGACCTGACGGTGGAGGAGGGTGAGCTCTGCCTGGTCACCGGGCGTACCGGGGCGGGAAAGTCAACGCTGCTCAACGCCGTGAACGGGCTGGTCCCGAGGTTCACCGGAGGCCGCCTGGCCGGTCGTGTCTCCGTGACCGGGCTGAGCACCGCGGACCGGCCGCCCCAGGAGTTCGCGCACCTGGTCGGGGTGGTGGGGCAGGACCCCCTGGCCGGGTTCGTCACGGACACGGTGGAGGAGGAACTGGCCTACGGGATGGAACAGCTGGCAGTCCCGGCCGACGTGATGCGCAAGCGGGTCGAGGAGACCCTGGACCTGCTGGGGATCGCCGAGCTCCGGCACCGGTCCATGCGCACCCTGTCCGGCGGCCAGCAGCAGCGCGTGGCGATCGGCGCCGTCCTCACCCCGCACCCGCGCGTCCTGGTCCTCGACGAACCCACCTCCGCCCTGGACCCCACGGCCGCGGAGGAGGTCCTGGCGGCGGTCATCCGGCTCGTCCACGACCTGGGCACCACGGTGCTGGTCGCCGAACACCGCATGGAACGGGTCCTCCAGTACGCGGACCGCCTCGTGCACCTGTCCGGAGACGGCCGGGTCACGCACGGGGAACCGGCCGCCATGATGGCCGGGGCCGACGTGGCCCCGCCGGTGGTCCGGCTCGGGAGACTGGCCGGGTGGGAGCCCCTCCCGCTGTCGGTGCGCGACGCCCGTCGCCGGGCCGCGCCGCTGCGCGAACGCCTCGTGGGCGCCCGCCCCGGCCCCGGCACGGAGCGCATGCCCTCGGTGCCGCCGCGACGCGGAGGCTCCGAGGTCCCCGTGGAGACCCCGGTGCTGCGGGCGCGCGGGGTGGTCGTGGCCTACGGCCGGGTGGTCGCCGTGCGCGAGGTGGACCTCGACCTGCGCCCAGGGGAGGTCACCGCGCTCATGGGCCGCAACGGTTCCGGCAAGTCGTCGCTCCTGTGGGCGCTCCAAGGCGCCGGACCGCGCCGTTCGGGCACCGTCGAGACCGGTGGTGAGGACCCCGGAGGGCTCTCCGCGAGGGAGGCACGCGAACGGGTCGGGTTGGTTCCGCAGACCGCCGCCGACCTCCTGTACCTGGACACCGTCGCCGCCGAGTGCGCCCAGAGCGACACCGAGTCCGCGGCCGGGCCCGGGACCTGCCGCGCCCTCCTCGACCGGATCGCCCCGGGTGTACCCGACGACCGCCACCCCGGGGACCTGTCCGAAGGGCAAAAGCTCGCCCTGGTCCTGGCAGTCCAGCTCACGGCCGCGCCCCGTGTGGTGCTGTTGGACGAGCCCACAAGGGGTCTGGACTACCACGCCAAGGACCGCTTCGCCCGGGTCGCCCGGGAGCTCGCGGACGAGGGGCGCTCGGTGGTGGTGGCCACCCACGACGTGGAGTTCGTGGCCAGCGCCGCCGACCGCGTGGTCGTGATGGCCCAGGGCGAGGTGGTCGCGGACGGACCCACCGCGGACGTGGTCGTGGCCTCCCCGACCTTCGCGCCGCAGGTGGCCAAGGTGCTCAGCCCCCAGCCGTGGCTGACCGTCGAACAGGTCCGGGCGGCACTCGAACCCAGGGAGAGCATCGCGTGAACACCCCACCCGTAC
>NZ_JAGPXK010000026.1:0-70861 GCF_018070675.1 Nocardiopsis sp. B62
GCCCACCGCGGGGGTTGTGGCATGGGCCGGGATCGGCTCCCGAGCCCTGGGGTCGGGCTACCGGGAGCGCACCCCGGCGGAGAGGTCCTCGGCGAAGGAGCGGACCGCGACGAGCCCGGTCTCCAGGTCCGGGGCGTCCAGGACCCGCTGGCAGAACCCGGCGCCGACGATGACGCCGTCGGCGTAGGCGGCGACCTCGGCGGCCTGCGCGGCCGTGGAGATCCCCAGGCCGACGCAGATCGGCAGGCCGGACTCGCGGGTGACCGCCCGGGTGCGGCGCACCAGGGCCTCGGCGGTGTCGGCGACCTGGGCGCGGGTACCGGTGACCCCCATGAGCGAGGCCGCGTACACGAACCCGCTGCACGCGTCGGTGGTGAGTTCGAGGCGCCGGTCCGTGGAGGACGGGGCGACCAGGAAGACCCGGTCGAGCCCGGCCTGCTCTGAGGCGGCGTACCACTCCTCGGCCTCCTCGGGGATGAGGTCGGGGGTGATGACCCCGGCCCCGCCCGCCTTGGCGAGTTCGGTGGCGAAGCGCTCCACGCCGTAGCGTTCGATCGGGTTCCAGTACGACATGACCAGGGCGGCGGCGCCGGTCTCGGCGGTGGCCTCCACGACCCGGAGGACGTCGTCGGTGGTGGTGCCCGATGCCAGCGCCCGGTCGGCGGCGCGCTGGATGGTGGGGCCGTCCATCATGGGGTCGGAGTAGGGCAGTCCGACCTCGATGACGTCACACCCGCCCTCGACCATGGCCTGGATGACCCGGATCGAGGAGTCGACGTCGGGGAAACCGGCGGGCAGGTAGCCGACGAGCGCCGCGCGGTCGGCCTCGCGGGCCTGGGCGAGCTTGGTCTGGAGCGTGGTCATCACGCCTGTCCCTCCGAGTCGACGAGGCCGAAGTAGTCGGCCGCGGTGTTGACGTCCTTGTCTCCGCGCCCGGAGAGGTTGACCAGGATCACGGCGTCGGGCCCGAGGCGCTTGCCGAGCCTGATCGCCCCGGCCAGCGCGTGCGCGCTCTCGATGGCGGGGATGATGCCCTCGGTGCGGCAGAGCAGCCGGAAGGCCTCCATGGCCTCGGTGTCGGTGACGGGCTCGTAGACCGCGCGTCCCGTGTCCGCCAGGTAGGCGTGTTCGGGGCCCACCGCCGGGTAGTCGAGCCCGGCCGAGATGGAGTGGCTGGGCAGGGTCTGGCCGTACTCGTCCTGGAGGACGAAGGTGCGCGCGCCGTGGAAGACGCCGTGGCTTCCGGCTGTGATCGAGGCGGCCGTCCGGCCGGTGTCGGCGCCCGCTCCCCCGGCCTCGAACCCGTAGAGGGCGACGCTCTCGTCGGGGATGAAGGCGGCGAAGATCGCGATGGCGTTCGAACCGCCGCCGACGCAGGCGGCCACGGCGTCGGGGAGCCTGCCGGTGAGTTCGAGGACCTGCTCGCGGGCCTCGGCGCCCACGATGAAGTGCAGGTCGCGGACGAGCTTGGGGAAGGGGTGCGGACCGGCCGCGGTACCGAAGAGGTAGTGGGTGTGGTCGACGTTCGCCACCCAGTCGCGGAAGGTCTCGTTGATCGCGTCCTTGAGGGTGCGGCTGCCGATGGTGACCGGGACGACCTCGGCGCCGAGCATGCGCATGCGGGCGACGTTGAGCGCCTGGCGCCTGGTGTCCTCCTCCCCCATGTAGATCACGCAGTCCAGACCCATGAGGGCGCAGGCGGTGGCCGTGGCCACGCCGTGCTGGCCCGCGCCGGTCTCGGCGATCACGCGGGTCTTGCCCATGCGTTTGGTGAGCAGTGCCTGGCCCAGCACGTTGTTGATCTTGTGCGAGCCGGTGTGGTTGAGGTCCTCGCGCTTGAGCAGGACGCGCGCCCCGCCCGCGTGCTCGGAGAAGTTACGGGCCTCGGTGAGGAGGCTGGGACGCCCCGCGTAGCTCTTGAGGAGTTCGTCGAACTCGGCGTGGAAGGCGGGGTCGTCCTTGGCCTTGGCCCACTCGGCCTCGACCTCGTCGAGGGCCGCGATGAGGGATTCGGGGGCGAACCGGCCACCGAAGCGGCCGTAGTGCCCGCGGTCGTCGGGTACCGGTTGGGCGTGGCTCATGGGAAGTTCTCCTGGGAAGAGGAGGCCGAACGCGCGGAGTCGGCCCGGGGCGTCGCGCCACGGGGTGCCGCGCGCCGACCGGCCGTGCGGCCGCCTGGCTCGGGCGGCGCGAGTTGGTTCGGGTCAACGCGGCGACGGGAACCCGCGGGTCGTGCCTACGGGCTCCCTAGAGCCATCGCCATCGGCGCCGGAGCGGGCGCGCGGGCGTGTGCCGCGCGGGCTCCGTGTACGCCTTCGTCGGTCCCATCGTGTTGGTCCCGTCAGTTCCGGTCGCGCAGCGCGGGGTGGGCGCCGGCGGTCACCAGGTCGGCGACGGCCTCGCGCGGGTTACGTCCACGGACCAGGCTCTCGCCCACCAGGACGGCTCCGGCTCCGGCTCCGGCGTGGGCCAGCAGGTCGTGCGGGCCACGGACCCCGGACTCCGCGATTCTGACGCGGTCCGCCGGGATGAGGGGGGCGAGCCGGGCGAAGGTGTCCCGGTCGACCTCCAGGGTCTTCAGGTTGCGCGCGTTGACGCCGATGACGGTCGCTCCGGCGTCCAGGGCGCGGGCGACCTCGTCCTCGTCGTGGACCTCGACCAGCGGGGTCAGGCCCAGCGAGCGGGCGCGTTCGACGAGGGAGATCAGGGCGTCCTGGGGCAGCGCGGCGACGATGAGCAGGATCGCGGCGGCTCCGTGGACGCGGGCCTCCCACAGCTGGTAGGAGCTGACGACGAAGTCCTTGCGCAGCAGGGGGGTCTCGACCGCGGCGTGGACGGCGCGCAGGTCGTCCAGGCTGCCGTTGAAGCGGCGTCCCTCGGTGAGCACGCTGATCCAGGTGGCGCCGCCCGCCTCGTAGTCGCGGGCCAGTGCGGCGGGGTCGGTGATGGAGGCGAGCGGGCCCTTGGACGGGCTGGCCCGCTTGACCTCCGCGATGACGTGGACGCCCGGGCGGCGCAGGGCCGCCTCGGCGTCCTTGGGGACGGGCACCGACTCGGCTTGGGCCTTGAGGCGGTCCAGGGGGAGTTCCGCCTGTCGCTGCGCCAGGTCAGCGCGTACTCCGTCGAGGATCTCGTCGAGCACGCTCACAGGTTCTAGCTCCCTCGTCCATGGTTGCGGTTCACGGCGGCCGGTCCGGAGGTGGACACGGCGGTCCGGTCGGGTGTCGGCGCGGGCCGTCACACCCTGTGCTGGTCATCGTATCGACCCTCGGGGGCCGTGGGGTCGCCGCCCCCGGGTCACCGCGCCGGAGGATTCGGCGCGATCGGGCAGGAACCCGCATCATCGGGGCGGGCCCGTTCTCACCAGGAGGGCAGGAGTGGGGTGCCGGGGGCGAGGAAGGAGAACCAGGGCAGGTTGCGGGCGATCCAGAAGACCACGAAGGAGACGAGGATCGTCCAGACGAACCAGGTCGGGGCGGGTCGGGGCGGGCGTGCGCGCGGTCGCAGGGTCCCGGCCAGCCAGGTCAGGTAGGTGAGGGCGAGGTAGGGCAGGAGCAGCACCAGGAGCGGGTTCATGGCGAGGGCGCCGGGCACGTCGAGGTGGGTGAGCAGTGCCACCGCGCGCATGGTGCCGCAGCCGGGGCAGAACGTGCCGGTGAGGAGCAGCCAGGGGCAGGTGGGGTAGTTGCCCGGTTCGTTGGGGTCGACCAGGTGGAGGAGGACGAGCCCGAGGACTCCGAGCGCTCCCAGGGACACCGGCCAGGTGGCCGGGTGGACCCGCTGGACGAGACGGGCGGCCCGTCCCGTGGTGACGCCTCCCCCGGGCCGGTCCGCGGGTCCGGCCGGGCGGGACGGGGCGGGTGGCCGGGGGCTGGCGGGTTCGTCGTCTTGCTGCACCCGCCCAGACTACTGGCGGGTGTTCGCGTGTCCCCGGGTCAGGCCGCGATCGACGTGACGATGAGGACGCCCATGGAGAGCAGGTAGAGGGCCGTGACCACGAAGCAGCACAGGCCGATGATGCCGAGGACCTTCGCGGTGTTGGCGGCGGACTCGGCCCCGACGTAGTCGCCGATGTGCCACTTGCTGCTGACCTGGAGGGCGAAGATCAGGCCGATGATGCCGATGATGCTCGTCATGCCGAGGCAGCCGAAGATCCCCAGGATGTTGAAGGCCAGGTAGTTCTTGGGCGGGTCGGAGGCGGGCGGCTGCGCCCCGTACGGACCGGGCACCCCGTAGGGTCCGGGGGCACCGTAGTGGTGCATGGGCTGACCGTAGGGAGCCTGCGGCTGACCGTACTGCGGGGCTGGCGGGCCGTAGCCTCCGGTGGACTGGTCCCCGTAGGGAGCCTGCGGCTGACCGTACTGCGGGGCCGGCGGGCCGTAGCCTCCGGTGGACTGGTCGTGTCCCGCGGGATCGCCCGGGGGCGGAGGCCCGTAACTCATGGGTGCTGTCCTTCCGGACGGGTGTCGGGCGGGGTCGGGGGAGGACCGGGCCAGCGCTACCTGCGGGTCGGCGGCGGGGCCGGTGAGGTGAATGTACCCGCCCCGGGGAGACCCGTCCATTTCCGTGGCCCACCCGGGGTGGGCCACGGACGCTCCGTGCGGGAGGGACTACTTGGCGGCGGTTGCGGCGGTGGCTCCGTGGCCCGCCTCCCACTCCTCGCGCGTCGGCGGGATGGGACGGGGCTCCTTGCGGCCCAGGCCGACCTTCTTCATCACACCGGCGACGGCGGCCAGGGCGATGCTGGCGACCAGGGCGATGACGGTCCAGGTGATGAGGGCGCCGCCGAAGATGATGGCGACGGCGGCCACGGTCCAGGCGACGATCCAGGAGACGGTGAGGAACCAGGCGGACACGGTGTTGCCGTGGTCGTCGTGCTCTTCGTGGTGGGCGTCGGCCATCAGGGGCTCTCCTTGGGTTGGGCTGGCCGCTCGGCCAGCGGTGCGGGTTCGGTGTCGTCACCGGGTTCGGCGGGGACCGCCGGTTCGGTTCCGGCGGGCGTGCCGACCTCCGGGGCGCCAAGAGTGGGGTCGTCGCCGGCGTCCAGCGATTTCCACAGGTCGGCTGGTGTCTCCGCCTGGCGCGGACGCGGTGCGGCGTCCCGATCGTACCGGTTTCCCATGCCCGGCCAGGCAGGGGCCCGCACCAGCGAGACGAGGCCGGACAGGAGCAGCAGGACCGCCCCCGCGGCGCCCATCACGGGCCCGAGGGCGTGGAGTTCCGGTGCTCCGGCGGTCTGCGCGGCGCCCGCGGTGTCCGTGGCCAGCCGGGTGACGGCGTCGGTCAGCGTGCCCGGGCGGGTGGCCGACCAGAGCGAGGTGAGCGCGAACACACCGCAGGCCGTGATGAGCAGGGCGACGACCCGGCGGGCCCATGAGCGGGCCGCGTACAGGCCCACGATCCCGGCGAGTCCGGCCCAGCCCAGCCCGCGCAGGGCTCCGGTGAGATCGCCTCCGGTGAGCTCCACCGGGACGGCGGCGACGGGCCCGGGCGAGGCGAGTTCACCGGTCACCCACACGCGTCCGGAGGCGGCCAGCATGAGCGCCGCCCCGGCGGCCGTGGCGAGCGTGGTCGCGCCGTACTCGCGGCGGACCCGGGGCGCGGAGCCGGTCACAGCAGCCGCCCGGCGTCGAAGCACGTGCGGTCTCCGGTGTGGCAGGCGGCGCCGGTCTGGTCGACGCGCACCAGGAGGGTGTCACCGTCGCAGTCGAGTGCGACGGACACCACGCGCTGGGTGTTCCCGGAGGTGGCGCCCTTGACCCAGTACTCGCCTCTGCTGCGCGACCAGTACGTGGCGTCGCGGCTGGTGAGGGTGCGGTGCAGGGCCTCGTCGTCCATCCAGGCCAGCATGAGGACCTCCCCGGTGTCGTGCTGCTGCACGACGGCGGGGACCAGGCCGTCCGCGGTGTGCTTCAGACGTGCGGCGATGTCCGGGTCGAGGTTGGTGGCGCTCATGCCCTCCAGGTTATGGCCGCCGTCGGCGCGTTGCCCACCGGGTGCTGGTTGACGCCGGTCACTCCCCCGCGCTCGGCGGGGGGATTAGAGTTCGTGCGTCCGTGACGTCGCCGTTCCGACGGTTCTGCCAGCTTGGGAGCTCCCTTGACCGCCGAGCACCTGTCCGCCGACCTGGCGGGGAAACCCGCCGCGTTGACCGAGCTCGCCCAGCGCTTCCCGCGCTGGGACCCCTACGCCGCGCTGCCCGCGCTGTTGGAGGACGAGCCCGCGTCCGTGCGGTTCCTGGCCCTGGGACCGGCGCGGCGCGCGTGCGAGGTGGCCGCGTCACGGTTGCGGCGCGGGGGTGTGGCGGCCCACGCCGACTTCTCCTCCTCCGCCGAGGAGCCCCCCACCGGTCCGGAGACGCTCGTGGTGGCGGTGAGCCTGGGCGACGGCCAGCGGGAGCTGCACTCGGTGCTGGACCGGTACGTGGGGCGGTCACCGGTGATCGTCCTGGCGCCGGACGAGAACGCCGTGGTGGGGCGCTACGCCGACCTGCTCGTGCCGTTGCGCGCGGGTGAGGAACTGTCCGGACTGGGATGCCGCGCCTACCAGCACGCCCTGGCGCTGCTCCTGCTGCTGGGGCAACGGTTGGGTGCGCCCGCCACGGGCGGCAGCACGAACTTCCCGGGGTTGCTCCGGCGGGTCGCCAACGCGTCCCGGGTGCTGTTGGAGGGCGCCCCGGAGTGGGTGCCCGAGGCCGCCCGGTTGCTGGACTCCCCTGACGGAGTGCGGTTGGTGGCCCCGGCCGAGCGGCTGGCCTCCGCCGAGCAGGGCGTGCGTGTGCTGCGCAGGGGGCCGATCCGGGTGGCGCACACCGCCGAGACCGGAGAGTGGTCGCACTCGGACCGGTACCTGGCTGCGGTGACGGACTACCGGGCCCTGCTGTTCGCGGGGTCCGCCTACGACCAGCGTTTCGCCGAGCACCTGGGGCAGCTGCGCGGTTCGTTCGTCGCGGTGGGACCCACCCCCGGACACGAACGCGTTCCGGGGGTGGGTCTGAGCGTGCGCTATCCGGGAGACGGCGACCCGGACGTGAGCCTGCTGACCGAACCGCTGGTCGCGGAGCTGTTGGCCGCGCACTGGTGGAGCTGAGGCGGCCTCTCCTGGACCTCGCTTCGCTCTGACCCGGGTCCGGGCGCGGGAACCTCAGGCGGAGGAGCGGATCCAGGAGGCGTAGAGGTCCGCGTACACGCCGGGGCGGTCCACCAGTTCGTCGTGGGAGCCGCTCTGGACGATGCGGCCGTCGTCGAACACCAGGACCCGGTCGGCGGCCTCGGCCGTGGACAGGCGGTGCGCGATCGCGACCGACGTGCGTCCCCGGGTCAGGCGGTCCAGGGCCCGCTGGATGCGGACCTCGGTGTGCGGGTCGACCGCCGAGGTGGCCTCGTCCAGGACGAGCAGGTCCGGGTCGGCGACGTAGGCCCGCACGAGGGCGACCAGCTGACGCTCCCCCGCTGACAGGGACTCGCCGCGCTGGCCCACCGGGGTGTCCAGGCCGTGGGCGAGGCTGCCCAGCCAGTCGGAGAGGCCGAGCTCGTTGACGGCCGTCTCCACCTCGGCGTCGGTGCTCTCGGGGCGGGCGAAGCGGATGTTGTCACCCAGGGAGCTGTCGAACAGGAACCCCTCCTGGGGAACCATGACGACGCGGCTGCGCAAGGAGGAGAAGGAGACCTCGCGCAGGTCGACCTCGTCCAGGCTGACGGTGCCGGAAACGGGGTCCATGAGGCGGGTGAGGAGCTTGACGAAGGTGGTCTTGCCCGACCCCGTCTCTCCCACGACCGCGACCCTGGTGCCGGGCGTGATCTCCACGTCCACGTCGTCCAGGACCACGGGGCCCTCGGGGTAGGAGTAGGTGACCCTGTCGAACCCGACCCGCACCGGTCCGCGTGGCAGCACGCGCCCGGCCTCGCCGGGGTCGGCGATGTCGGGGACGGTGTCCAGCACCCCGAGCACGCGCCGCCAGCCCGCGATGGCGTTCTGGGCCTCGTTGAAGATCTCCGTGGCCATCATCATCGGCTGGATGAACAGCGTCATGAGGAACAGGAAGGCGATGAGCTGACCGGCGGTGAGGTCGCCCCCGACTCCCAGCCACACGCCGACCAGGACGACGGCGACGTTGCCGAGCGCGGCGACGATCTCGGCGAAGGGCGAGACGGCCATGGACAGGCGCTGCGCCCTGACCTGGGCGCGGCGGGTGGCCAGCACCGTGGTGTCGATGCGTCCGGCGGTGCGCTCCTCGGTGCCGTGGGCCCGGATGACGGCGGCTCCCATCACGGTCTCGCCGATGGCGCCGAGCATGTCGCCGGTGCGCTCGCGGACCGTGAGGTAGGCCCTGGACAGGAGCTTCTGGAGCCAGCGCACGCCGAAGAGCAGCGGCAGGAAGCAGATCCACACGACGAGGGTGAGCTGCCAGGAATAGACGGCCATGAGCGTGGTGGCGACCAGGAGCTGACCGGTGCTGACCAGCAGGAGCAGCCCGCCCCACTGCATGAAGGTGCTGATCTGGTCGACGTCACCGGTGACCCGGGAGACCAGGGCGCCCTTGCGCTCGCTGTTCTGGGTCAGCACGGACAGGTCGTGGACGTGCCGGAAGGCCTTGCGGCGCAGGGTGGCCAGCCCGGACTCGGTGGCCCGGTACAGGCGCAGGTTCATCAGGTACGAGCAGAACATGGTGACCACGAGCAGTCCGGCGCAGACCGCGACCATGCGGGCCACGAAGCCGAGGTCGGGACCTCCCTGCCCGGTGAGCCCGTTGTCGATGATCTGCTGGACCGCGACGGGCACGATGACCTTGCCCGCGGTCGCGACCAGCGCGAACAGCAGGGTCAGCCACAGGCCCCGGGCGAACTCCGGGGACAGTTGGAGACCACGCCGGATGGTTCCGAGGGCGGTGTCCTGGTTCTGGTGCAGGGACAGGACGGGGTCGCGTTCGGGGCGCCCCGCCCCGGCCGCCTGTTCCGACCTGTCGTCGGTACGGGCCTGGGTCGGTGCGCTCATCGGCTGGTCTCCTCGGCGGCGTCGGTGGGGTGTCCACCGACGGGGCGGTGGGGTTCCGTGGGTCCGGGCTCCTCCGGGATCGGGGCGCGCTCGGCCTCGTTCTCGGCCGAGGCTCGTTCGTAGGCGGTGACGAGCCTGTTGTAGCCGCTGGAGGTGGACAGGAGCTCGGTGTGGGAGCCGCGTGCCAGAACCCGCCCGCCCTCCATGTAGAGGACCTCGTCCGCGAGCTCGATGGTGGCTCTGCGGTAGGCCACGACGACCACGGTGGCGGCGTCGTCGCGTTCGCGCAGTCCGGCCAGGATCTGGGCCTCGATCTGCGGGTCCACGGCCGAGGTGGCGTCGTCCATGATCAGGAGCCGGGGGCGGCGGACGATGGCACGGGCCAGGGCCAGGCGCTGGCGCTGGCCACCGGACAGGGTGGTGCCCTTCTCTCCGAGGCGCGCGTCGAGTCCGCCGTCGAGTTCGGCGATGAAGCCGTCCGCGCGGGCCAGTCGGAGCGCGGCCCAGATCTGTGCGTCGTCGACCCCGGCCGCGCCCAGGGAGATGTTGTCGCGGACGGAGTCCTCGAACACGAAGGTGCCCTGGGGCACCAGGGCGGCGTGACTCGGGATCTGGTCCCTGGCGAGGTCGCGCAGATCGACACCGTCGTAGCTGACGGCACCGGAGTCGGGGTCGACCAGCCGCATGAGGACGGTGGTGAGCGTGGACTTGCCGGAACCGGTGGGACCGACGAGGGCGACGGTGCGTCCGGGGGCGATGTCGAGGTCGACACCGTTGAGGACGGTGGTGCGGGCCCCCGTGACGGTGTCGTCCAGGAGGTCGCGGACGCCTCCCTCGGCGTCGTAGGCGTCGGCGTAGGAGAAGGTGACGTCACGGGCGCTGAGCGCGAGACCGCGTTCGGAGGGCTCCAGGGTCCGGTCGCCGTGTTGCATCGTGCCGCCGGAGTTGAGGACGGACTGGACGCGGTCCCAGCCGACCACGCTGCGGGGCAGGTCGCCGAGGATCCACCCGAAGGAGCGGATCGGCAGGGCCAGGAGCGTGAAGAGGAACGCGATCTGGACGAGTTCGCCGGGTTCGATGGCGCCGGTGGACAGGCGCCACATGCCCAGGAGGAGCACGGCGAGCACACCGAAGTTGGGCAGGGCCTCGGTGAAGGGGTCGAAGATGGAGCGCATGCGGCCGACCTGGATGAGGGCGTCGCGCAGGCGGTGGGCGGACTGGGTGAAGCGTTCGGTCTCGGTGTCCTCGCGGCCGAGGGTCTTGACGACGAGGGCGCCGTCGAACGACTCGTGGGCGACGCCGCTGACCTCGGCGCGCAGGGCCTGGGCCCGGGAGGCCATCGGTGAGACCCGGCGCTGGAAGACGACGTTGGCCGCGGCCAGGATCGGGAAGACCACGAACGCGACCAGAGCCAGGACCGGGTCGGTCACGACCATCGCGATGGAGGCGATGACCAGCATGAACACGCTTCCGACGGCCATGGGGAGCGGGGCGAGGGGCTGCCAGGCGGCCTCGACGTCGGCGTTGGCGTTGGACAGGAGCTGGCCGGTGGGGTGGCGGTGGTGCCAGGAGAGCGGGAGTTCCAGGTACTTGCGGGCGACGGCGCGGCGGTAGCGGGCCTGCATGCGGAACTGCATGAGCCCGGCGAGCAGGCGGCGCAGGGCCAGGCCCACGGCCTTACCGAGGCCGACCGCCATGAGCAGGGCCGCGGCGGCGACGAGCGCGGCCGCGGTCGTCTCCCCCGCGGAGAAGGCCGGGAGGATGGTGTTGTCGGTGAGGTACCCGAGAACCGAGGCGGAGCCAACGGTCACGCCCGCGTGCAGCATGGCTCCGGCGACGGCGGCGAGGAAGATCCACGGTTCGGTGCGGGCGGCGACCCCCAGGACACGCATCCCCCGGGCGAAGACGCCCTTGTGGGGGTCGGTGACCTGGTCGGGGGTGCTGGTGTCGACCCCCTCCGCGGTGGGTTCGCCCGGCGGGTCCCCCTCCCGCTTCGCCTGGTCCGCCGTCGTGGTGCCCTGCGCCATACGCCCCCCGTTTCCGCTTCTTGACCGGCTCGCTCCGGCCGCCCGGTCCGCGCTCCGTCCGTTCCCGGGCATGCCGAGGGGCACGGGTCGCGTGTTTGGGCCAACCTATCCAGCGGCTCCGACAGCTGCCACCGGATTGTTTCAGCGCGGGACACATCAGTGCTATTCCGTACAACGGGAACTTCTCGGAGGGGGCGGGCCGCGCACGCGTCGGGCCCGGTACGCCGCAGGTGGCGTACCGGGCCCGACTTCTCTCACATCAGGGTGGTGCTGGTGTGACTAGCGCACCGTCTGCATCTCCCTGGTCTGGTCGCCCTCGACGGGAGCGTCCTCGACCGGGGCCTGCTCCACGGGGGCCTGCTCAGCCGGGCCCTCCTGAGCGGGAGCCTCCTGAGCGGGGGCCTCCTGGGCGGGGGCCTCCTGGGCGGGGGCCTCCTGGTCCGCCTCCGCGCTCACGGCGCGGCAGCTGTCGACGCCGGTGATGACGGCCCTGTAGGTCAGCCTGCCGAAGGCGCCGTCGACACCGATGCACAGGTCCCGCTGGGCGTTGCGGACGGCCCGCTCCGTGGCGGAGTTGTAGGTACCGTTGACGTTCAGGCCGGCGTTGTACTTCGCGTTGAGCAGGACCTGCACGCCGCGGACACCGAAGCCGCGGTCGTCCCGGTGGAAGGAGTCGGCGCTGGTCGGGAACAGCTCGTTCCTGATCTTGATCCAGCTCTCCGACTCGAGGACGCCGTTGACGGCGATGCCCTCACGGCGCTCGAAGTCGCGGAGCACGCGGTCGAACTCCCGGGTGAAGGTCTCGCTCGGGTTGTCGGTGATGTACCCGAGG
Organism: Nocardiopsis sp. B62; assembly: GCF_018070675.1. Lineage (NCBI taxonomy): Bacteria > Bacillati > Actinomycetota > Actinomycetes > Streptosporangiales > Nocardiopsidaceae > Nocardiopsis > Nocardiopsis sp. B62. Next base: position 11,854 of record NZ_JAGPXK010000026.1, read on the forward strand.
TGGTTCAGGAAGTACTGCGCGGCGAGGATGTCGGCGCTCGGGCCGGGGTTCCGGAGCGAGTAGTTCGGCCAGATCTGCGCGGCCTCGATCAGCTGGATGACCTCGTTCGGGGTGCGCTCGTAGTCGTCGGCCGCGGCGGTCGGTGCCATGAGCGCCATGCCGCCGAGGGCGATGGCTCCGGCGGTGGCGAGGGAGGCGATCCGGCGCACGACGCCGGTCAAGACAATCTTGGACATGATGTGCGGTTATCTTCCTGTCGTGGCTGGTAAGACGCGCTCATGCTCACACGGATCACGGCTTGGTCAACGACATGACACGCTTTGATTACTGACAGCGATCATTGACATGGTTGCGCAGGTCACAGGCCCCGGGCGAGTCCGCCCGGGGCCTGTTGCGTTTCTCCACGGCGTGTCGTCGCCGTTCCGGCTACCGAACCGGGTATCCGGCCTCGCGCAGGTTCCGCTTGACGTCGGCGATGGTGAACTCACCGAAGTGGAAGACGGTCGCTGCCAGGACCGCGTCCGCACCCGCCGCCACCGCAGGGACGAAGTGCTCCACCGCGCCCGCACCGCCCGAGGCGATCAGCGGGACGTCCACCCGCGCGCGCACCGCGCGGATCAGCTCCAGGTCGAACCCCTCCCTGGTGCCGTCGGCGTCCATGGAGTTGAGCAGGATCTCACCGGCGCCCAGTTCGGCGGCGCGCTCGCACCACTCCAGCGCGTCGAGGCCCGCGCTCTCGCGTCCGCCGTGCGTGGTGACCTCGAACCCGCTCGGGGTGGGGCGGCCGCCCTCACGCACCCGGCGCACGTCGGCGGAGAGCACCAGGACCTGGCGGCCGTAGCGTTCGGCGATCTCCCCGATCAGCTCGGGACGGGCGATCGCGGCGGTGTTCACTCCGACCTTGTCGGCACCGGCACGCAGCAGCCGGTCCACGTCCTCGGTGGAGCGGACCCCTCCGCCCACGGTGAGCGGGATGAACACCTGGTCGGCGGTGCGGCGGACCACGTCGAAGGTGGTCTCGCGGTTGCCGCTGGAGGCGGTGACGTCCAGGAAGGTCAGTTCGTCGGCGCCCCCGGCGTCGTAGGTGCCCGCGAGTTCCACGGGGTCACCGGCGTCGCGCAGGTTCTCGAAGTTGACGCCCTTGACCACGCGCCCGGCGTCGACGTCCAGGCACGGGATGACGCGGATGGCCAGGCTCACCGATCCGCACCCCGCACCGTGGTCAGGGCGTCCTCCAGGGTGAAGGCGCCCTCGTACAGGGCGGTTCCCATGATCGCGCCCTCGACGCCCAGCGGGACCAGGGAGGAGATGGCCTCCAGGTCGGCGAGGCTGGACACGCCGCCGCTGGCGACCACCGGCTTGTCGGTGCGCTCGCACACGGTGCGCAGCAGGTCCAGGTTGGGGCCCTTGAGGGTGCCGTCCTTGTTGACGTCGGTGACCACGTAGCGGGCGCAGCCCTCGGACTCCAGGCGGTCGAGGGTCTCCAGGAGGTCGCCGCCGTCGCGGGTCCAGCCCCGGGCGGCCAGGGTGGTGCCGCGCACGTCCAGTCCGATCGCGATCCGGTCGCCGTGCTCGGCGATGATCCGGGCGCACCACTCGGGGTTCTCCAGGGCGGCGGTGCCGATGTTCACCCGGGTACAGCCGGTGGCCAGGGCTGCGGTCAGGGTCTCGTCGTCGCGGATGCCCCCGGACATCTCGACCTTCACGTCGAGGCGGTCGACGATGTCGCGCAGCAGGTCACGGTTGTGGCCCCGACCGAAGGCCGCGTCCAGGTCCACCAGGTGGATCCACTCGGCCCCGGCGTCACGCCAGGCGCGGGCGGCCTCGAAGGGGTCGCCGTACTGGCCTCCGGAGCCCGCCCTGCCCTGGACGAGCTGGACGGCCTGGCCGCCCGACACGTCCACGGCGGGCAGCAGTTCGAGTACGGGGGTCGACGGGGTGTGGTCGCCGGTCATGGTGCCTTCTCGTGCTCGGTTCGGTTCGGGGACATGCGTTCGGGCGCGGACACTGTGTCCGTCACAGGGTGCCGACCCAGTTGGCCAGGACGCGGGCTCCCGCGTCACCGGACTTCTCCGGATGGAACTGGGTGGCGCTGAGCGGGCCGTTCTCGACGGCGGCCACGAACGGCTCGCCGTGCTCGGACCAGGTGACCTGGGGGCCGCGGATACGGTCGCTGTGGCTGACGAACTCCCAGCGGCGGACCGCGTAGGAGTGCACGAAGTAGAAGCGCTCCTCGGGGCCCACACCGGCGAACAGGCGGGAGTCCTCGGGCGGGGTGACGGTGTTCCAACCCATGTGGGGGATCACCGGGGCCCTGAGGCGTTCGACCGTGCCCGGCCACTCGCCGCAACCCTCGGTGGCGCGGTCCTCGGCGTGGACGTTGGCCTGTTCGACACCCCGGTCGAAGAGGACCTGCATGCCCACGCAGATCCCCAGGACGGGGCGGCCGCCTGCCACGCGACGGCCGATGATCCGGTCTCCACCGGCGGCTCTGAGGCTGGCCATGCAGGCGCTGAAGGCGCCCACACCGGGGACGACGAGCCCGTCGGCGTCCAGCGCCGCGTGGGGGTCGGAGGTGACGGTGACGTCGGCGCCGGTGCGCTCCATGGCGCGCTGGGCCGAGCGGAGGTTGCCCGACCCGTAGTCGAAGACGACCACACGTGACATTCGAGTGCGTGCCCTTCAGTTGGTGAGGTGAGCGGCCCTGGAAGCGGGCGGACTAGAGGTAGCCGAGCCGCAGCACGCCGGAGACCACGGCGAGCGCGACGCATCCGGCCAGGGCCCCGGCGATGAGGCGGTTCCTCCCCCACAGCGCGTAGACGCCGCCCGCGAGGAAGCCGCCCAGGACCAGCAGGAACAGGCCCCAGAGGTCGGTGTCCATCTACAGGACGCCCTTGGTGGAGGGCACCCAGTCCACGCGCGGGTCGTTCTCGGTGGCCTGGCGCAGCGCGCGTGCGAACGCCTTGAACTGCGCCTCCACGATGTGGTGGGCGTTGCGGCCGTAGGGCACGTGGACGTGCAGGGCCACCCGGGCCTGGGCGACGAACGACTCGAAGATGTGGCGGGTCATGGTCGTGTCGTAGTCGCGGCCGATGATCGGCGCCATGCCCTCGGGCTCGGTGTGCACGAGGTAGGGGCGGCCGGAGACGTCGACGGTCACCTCCGCCAGGGCCTCGTCGAGGGGCACCTTGGCGTCGGCGAAGCGACGGATGCCCGCGCGGTCGCCGAGGGCCTCGCGGAAGGCGGCGCCCAGGGCGAGGGCGGTGTCCTCCATGGTGTGGTGCGAGTCGATGTGCAGGTCGCCCTCGGTGCGCACGGTGATGTCGAAGAGCCCGTGCTTGGCGAGCTGGTCGAGCATGTGGTCGAAGAAGCCGACCCCGGTGGAGACGTCGGCGACGCCCGTGCCGTCCAGGTCGACCTCGACCATGACCTTGGTTTCCTTGGTTGCGCGTTCGACGCGCCCGATGCGGCTCATGGTGCCTGATCCTTGGTGGTGCTGTCGTGGTGGAGCGGTGCGGTGGTGTCGGGCGGGGCGCCCGACGCGGCTACCGGCCGGTGGCCTTCAGGAGGGCCGCGCGGAACGCTGCCATCTCCTCGGTGGTGCCGACGGTGACGCGCAGCCAGCCGTCGGGGCCGGTCTCACGGATGAGGACGTCCTGCTCGAGGAGGTCCCGCCAGACCCGGCCGCGGTCCTCGAACTCACCGAACAGGACGAAGTTGGCGTCGGAGTCGGCGACGGAGAAGCCCTGTTCCCGCAGCCACGTGACGATGGCGTCGCGTTCGGCGCGCAGGTCGGCGACGGCGCCGAGGAGCTCCTCGGCGTGTTCCAGGGCGGTGACGGCCACCGTCTGGGTGACGGCGGACAGGTGGTAAGGCAGACGGACCAGCTGGAGGGCGTCCACCACGGCGGGATGCGCGGCGAGGTAGCCCACCCGCGCCCCCGCCAGGGCGAAGGCCTTGGACATGGTGCGCGAGACGATCAGCCTGGGGTGCTCCGGCAGCAGGGACAGGGCGCTGGGCGTGCCCTCGCGGCGGAACTCGGCGTAGGCCTCGTCGACGACCACGACGCCGGGGGCGGCCAGGGCGACGCGCTCGATGTCGGCGATCTCCAGGGCGGTGCCGGTCGGGTTGTTCGGCGAGGTGAGGAAGACGACGCTGGGCCGGTGCTCGGCGATGGCGGCCAGGGCAGCGTCCACGTCGATCCGGAAGTCGGCGTCGCGCGGGACCGGCACCCAGTTCGTCCCCGTCCCCCGGGAGATGATCGGGTGCATGGAGTAGGAGGGCTCGAAGCCCATCGCCGTGCGGCCCGGACCGCCGAAGGCCTGGAGCAGCTGCTGGAGGATCTCGTTGGAGCCGTTGGCCGCCCAGACGTTGGCCGCGGTCAGGTCGTGGCCCAGGTAGGCGGCCAGGCCCTCGCGCAGGCGGACCGCGTCCCGGTCGGGGTACCGGTTGAGCCCCAGCGCGGTGTCCGCCACCGCCTCTGCGAGGGCCTTCGCCAGACGCGGCGAGGGGGCGTGGGGGTTCTCGTTGGTGTTGAGGACCACCGGCACGTCCATCTGCGGTGCGCCGTAGGGCGAGCGGCCGCGCAGGTCGTCGCGCAGTGGCAGGTCGTTCAGGGTGAAGCTCACTGGTTTCACACTCGTGGTCGGTTGTGGCGGGACGGTCCACCGGGGCCGCCGTGACCACCGTGGTCACACGGGTCCCCGTGGCCCCTCGCCCCGCCGGGGCGGGCGTCTGACGGCCTCCGGTTTCGCTTCGGCCGGTTTTCGGGCGCCGCCGGGGGCGGTCACCCCCGGCACCTCCCCGGAACTGCTGGAACGCCCCCGGGTCAGGGGGTGTTCCCCTCCTCGGCGCGATCCGCGCGCGCGGCGACGGCCTCGCCGTGCGCGGGCAGGTCCTCGGCCTGGGACAGGGTGATGACGTGATGGGCGACGTCGGCCAGCGCGTCACGGTCGTACTCCACGACGTGCACCCCGCGCAGGAAGGTCTGCACGCTCAGGCCACCGGAGTGGCAGGCGCAGCCGCCCGTGGGCAGCACGTGGTTGGAACCCGCGGCGTAGTCGCCGAGGGAGACCGGGGAGTGGTCGCCGACGAAGATCGCCCCGGCGTTGCGTACGCGCGCGGCCCGGGCGGGGGCGTCCGCGGTCATGATCTCCAGGTGTTCGGCCGCGTAGGCGTCGACGACGGCCAGACCCTGTTCGAGGTCGTCGACCAGGACGATGCCGGACTGCGGACCGGACAGGGCCTCGCGGACGCGGTCGCTGTGCTTGGTGGCGGCGACACGCACGGCGAGGCGTTCGGTGACCGCCTCGGCCAGGGCCTCGTCCGGGGTGACCAGGACGGAGGCGGCGACGACGTCGTGTTCGGCCTGGCTGATGAGGTCGGCCGCGACGTAGTCGGGGTTGGCGGTGGAGTCGGCGAGGATCGCGATCTCGGTGGGTCCGGCCTCGGCGTCGATCCCGATGACGCCCTTGAGGAGTCGCTTGGCCGCGGCGACCCAGATGTTGCCTGGGCCGGTGACCATGTCGACGCGTTCGCAGTCCTCGGTGCCGTAGGCGAACATCGCCACGGCCTGGGCGCCGCCGACCGCGTACACCTCGTCGACGCCGAGCAGGGCGCAGGCGGCGAGGATGGTCGGGTGGGGCAGTCCGCCGAAGTCCTTCTGGGGCGGCGAGGTCACCGCGAGGGAGGACACGCCCGCCTCCTGGGCGGGGACGACGTTCATGATGACGCTGGACGGGTAGACGGCGCGGCCGCCCGGCACGTAGAGACCGACGCGGTTGACCGGGATCCACTTCTCGGTGACGGTGCCACCGGGGACGACCTGGGTGGTGTGGTCCTGGCGGCGCTGCGCGTGGTGGACCTTGCGGGCGCGCCGGATGGACTCCTCCAGCGCGGCGCGCACGGCCGGGTCGAGTTCGGCGAGAGCGGTGTCGATGGCGTCCTTGGGGACGCGGACATCGGTGAGCCGCACGCCGTCGAAGCGTTCGGTGAGTTCGACCAGGGCCTCGGTTCCGCGATGGCGGACGTCCTCGCAGAGCGGTCGGACGCGTTCGGTGGCGTCCGCCACATCGATTTCGGCGCGCGGAAGGGCGTCGCGCGGGTCGCCTGAGGAGCCTCGGAGGTCGATTCGACTGATCACGGTCCCAGTCTAGGGGGCTCGGCCCAATCCCCGTGTGGTGGTGTCCGGATGATGGACACCACACCCGCGCGACACCGCGCGACCGGGGCGAACCCCGCTCCCCGGCGTCCGCCCCACCACTCCCCCAAACGCGCGACATAAGCGTCGCCTAACTTTGGGACACCTAACCTAATATGACGAAAGAAAGGCTAGCCTTATTCATTGTGACACCACTCGGAGGGGTTTCGTAAAACGCATTTGAATGCGTTATCGTGGTGACATGACTTCGAACAAGACCGGCGATAGCAACCATTCCAAGTTCCACCGTCTCCTCGTCGACCAGGTGCGGCACGAGTTCACCGCCTCGCACCAGTACGTGGCGATCGCCGCCTGGTTCGACGACCAGGACCTGCCCCAGCTGGCCCGGGTCTTCTACGAGCAGTCCCTGGAGGAGCGCGACCACGCGATGATGATCGTGCGGTACCTGCTCGACAACGACGTCACCTTCGCCCTTCCGGGCGTGGACGAGATCGAGACCGATTTCGCCGTACCCCGCGACCTGGTCGCCCTGGCGCTGCGCCAGGAGCGCGAGGTGACCGACAACTTCCAGCGTCTGGCCAAGGTGGCCCGCGACGAGGAGGACTACACCGGAGAGCAGTTCCTCCAGTGGTTCATTCAGGAGCAGGTGGAGGAGGTCGCGACGATGTCGACCCTCCTCAACGTCGTGGACCGCGCCAACGGCAACCTGTTCGACGTGGAGACCTTCGTCGCCCGCGACATGCCGAGCGAGGACAACGGCAGCCAGGGCGCACCGGGCACCGCCGGACCCTCGGTGTCCTGACCGGTCGCGCCCGGCCGCGCGCCGCCTGACCACACGCCCCGTCCGGCCGCCCCCGGGCGGGGCGCCCGCGTCCGTACCTCCGCGGAGGCATACTGGGACCATGCCAGAGGCACTGCCGATCTTCCCGCTGAACACCGTGCTGTTCCCCGGTATGACGATCCCCCTCCACGTGTTCGAGCAGAGGTACCGTCGACTGGTCACGGAACTGCTCGGCCCGACCCTCGCCGGGGGCGAGACGGTCGGCCGTGACCGCGGCCCCGCCCGGTTCGGGGTCGTGTGGATCGAGCTGGGGCACGAGGTGGCCAGTGAGTCCGGGCAGGGCGCTGGGGGAGCGGACACCGGGGCACCCATCACCGCGGGGCCGGGCGCCCGACCCGCCCTTCCGCTGGTGAGCGCCACCGGCTGCACCGCCCTGGTACGCGACGTGCGCACCTATGAGGACGGTCGGTACGACCTGGTCATCGAGGGCGGAACGCGGTTCACCATCACCGACCTGTCCGAGGCCGACCCCTCCTCCGCTGACGACTACTCGACGGCGTCGGTGTCCCTGCTGCCCGAGGCGCTGGGCCCCGACGTCGAGGAACACGCCGACCGGGTGCGGGACCTGTACGAGGTGTACCAGCGGCGGCTGGCGGAGATCGGGATGGCGTCGGAGTCCTCGGGCGACCTTCCCCGCGACCCGATCGCGCTGTCGTACTCCGTGGCGATGTCGGTGGTGCTCGACTCGGCGGAGAAGCAACGGCTGCTGGAGGCCGAGAACACGGCGACCCGCCTGGCCGTGGCAGCGCGGTTCCTGCGCCGGGAGAACCGGATCGTGGCCGCGCCCGACCTGCCCAATCTGCCCGCCGGGCCCTTCCTGGACAACGGGATCTCCTTCAACTAGGGGGCCTCGGGACGCCACACCGGGACGGGACACCCCCTCACCTGGCGCACCGTCCCCCGTACGGAGGAGTAGCCTGCCCTGAGGTCGGTAGTACGAAGTGGAAGGCCCAGGTAACCCATGAGTGGAAAAGCCACGCCCGCGACCGTGGCCGCCAGCAGGACCAAGACCACCTACACGCTGCACCCCTATGAGGTGGACGGGGGCGACGGCGGTCACTCCTACGGCCCGGACGCCGCGGACGCGATCGGAGTGCCCCACGAGCACGTGTTCAAGACGCTGGTGGCCGAGGTGGACGGCGAGTTCACCGTCGGGGTGGTGCCGGTGAGCACCTCGCTGGACCTGAAGGCGCTGGCGACGGCGGTCGGGGGCAAGCGGGCGACCATGGCCGACCCGGCCAGGGCCGAGAAGATCACCGGGTACGTGCGCGGCGGCATCAGCCCGCTGGGGCAGCGCAAGCGGCTGCGGACGGTGATCGACTCCTCGGTGACCGGGCTGCGCTCGGTGTACGTCTCCGCCGGGCGGCGGGGTCTCCAGATGGAGCTGACCCCCAAGGACCTCATCGCGCTGACCGAGGCCGCCGTCGCACCCATCGGGACCGACTGAGCGCCCTCCCACCGGGGTGGGGAGCGGGCGCGTCGACGTGGGTCCGACGGTCCCGTCTTTGGCCCCGAACCCGCTGGGTCACAGGGGTTCGTGGACCCGCACACATTCGCCCACGGAGTGTTGCCCGCCCCCTTACCCGGGGGTAGCTTTGTGACATGGGCAACACTTCATCCCCCTATCGGTCCGTTCCCGACATGTTCGCTTCCCGCGTCGCCGAGTCCGGGGACCGGGAAGCGTTCACCTATCCGGTCCCCTCCCCCACCGGCGGCAGCGAGAAGTGGGAGTCACTGACCTGGAACCAGACCCGTGACCGCGTCCGCGCTCTGGCGCTGGGCCTGCACTCCCTGGGCGTGACCTCCCAGGCCCGCTGCGCGATCGCGTCGAGCACCCGCGTGGAGTGGGTCCTGGCCGACCTCGCGATCCTGTGCGCCGGCGGCGCCTCCACCACCATCTACCCCACCTCCGGGCCGCCCGACTGCGCGTACATCGTGTCCGACTCCGGCAGCATGGTGGCCTTCGCCGAGAACGACGAGCAGGTCGCCAAGCTGGTGGAACAGCGCGGGGCCATGCCCGGGCTGTCCCGGGTCATCGCGTTCGAGGGAGCGGCCGGAGGCGACGACGCCTGGGTCATGGGCCTGTCCGAGCTGGAGGCCGTCGGTGCCCGGCTGCACGACGAGCGCCCCGAGCTCTTCGACGAACTGGTCTCCTCGGTGCGCGCCGACCACCTGGCCACGCTGATCTACACCTCCGGCACCACCGGCCGCCCCAAAGGGGTGCGCCTGGACCACGCCAACTGGCTCTACGAGGCCGAGGCCCTGCGGGTCATGGGCGACGAGATGCGCGCCCAGGGCTGGGAGATGCTCGACGCCGACGACGTCCAGTACCTGTGGCTGCCCCTCGCCCACAGCTTCGGCAAGGTCATGCAGGTTGCCCAGCTGCGCCTGGGCTTCACGACCGCCGTCGACGGCCGCGTGGACCGGATCGTCGACAACCTCGCCGTGGTGCGGCCCACCTTCATGGCCGCGGCCCCGCGCATCTTCGAGAAGGTGTTCAACCGGGTCGTCATGCAGGCCAAGGAGGGCGGGGCTGCCAGGTACCGGATCTTCAAGTGGGCGGTGGGCGTGGGCGACCAGGTGGCCCGGTCGAGGGAGGAGGGCCGGGAGCCCGGGGGGCTGCTCGCCGCCCAGTACAAGGTGGCCGACCGCCTGGTCTTCGACAAGCTGCGCGCCCGGTTCGGCGACCGGCTGAAGTTCTTCGTCTCCGGCAGCGCTCCCCTGGCCCCCGAGATCGGGCGGTTCTTCTACGGCGCCGGGATCACCATCCTGGAGGGCTACGGCCTGACCGAGACCTCGGCGGGCGCCTTCCTCAACCGGCCCGGCGACGTGCGGTTCGGCTCGGTCGGGCTGCCGCTGCCCGGGACCGAGGTGCGGATCGCCGAGGACGGCGAGGTCCTCCTGCGCGGCGGCAGCGTGATGCGCGGCTACCACAACCTGTCCGGCGCCACCGAGGAGGTCCTCGACGAGGAGGGCTGGTTCGCCACCGGGGACATCGGCGCCCTGGAGAACGGCCGCCTGAGGATCACCGACCGCAAGAAGGAACTGATCAAGACCGCGGGCGGCAAGTACGTGGCTCCGCAGAGCATCGAGAGCCGGTTCAAGTCCCTGTGCCCCTATGTGGGCAACCTGGTGGTGCACGGCGACCGTCGGCCCTACTGTGTGGCGCTCGTGACCCTGGACGCGGAGGCGATCGAGGTCTGGGCGGAGGCCAACGGCCTGGGCGCGCTGAACTACCTCGGCCTCACCCGGGAGCCCCGGGTCCGGGCGATGGTCCAGGAGGCCGTCGACGAACTCAACCGCGGCCTGCCCCGGCACGAGTCCGTCAAGGACTTCGCCATCCTGCCGAACGAGCTGACGGTGGAACAGGGCGAGATCACGCCGAGCCTGAAGATGCGCCGCAGGGCGGTCGAGGAGCGGTACCGGGACCTGCTCGACGGCATGTACGAGGGCTCCGTCCAGAAGCTGTGAGCGCCGCCCCGCCCGCGATGGGCTCCGTCAGCCGCTGACGGGCCCCGGTCCGCCCGGACGGGGGTCGGTCAGAGGGTCACCGGTCCGGGGACCGCTGGACTGGGGATCGCCGGACTGGGGGACGGTGCCCTCCGGCAGGGGTGCGACCCGGACCTGCTCGGGAACGCCGGGCTGGTCGCCGCGCATCAGGCTGAAGGCGTCCAGCAGCCCGTACTGAAGGACGTGCACGAAGGGCCACACGATCAGGAAGGCGACGGCCTGGAGTTGGAGGGCGGCGACGACGGTCCCGCCGGGGTCGGTGGCCAGCATGGTCTCCCGAGCCGGTGCGTCCAGGGCGACCCCGATCCGCCAGACCAGAAGGGAGGCCACGGCAGCGCCGAGCGAACCGGAGATCAGCCCGACCAGTCGCAGGTCCTGGAACCTGCGCCGTGCCAGCGAGAACTGGACCATGTAGGTCGCGTAGCCGGTGAGGAGCCCGGCCAGCGCGGTGATGACGACAAAGTAGCCCTCGCCCGCGAAGACCACCTCGGACGCGCCCGTGAAGACACCTCCGTCCGGCAGGACCACCACCTCGGGCCGCGGGGCGAGCCACCACCACAACGGCGCGAGGAGCGCGCCCAGCAGGGCCACTGCCCCGAGGAGTGCCACGCCCACGACCAGGCCGCGCACCGGACCCCTACCGCTCTGTTCCGCCATCACCCGCTCCTCATCGTCGCCACCCGGCCCCGCCGAAAACCTGTGGATACCGGACATGGCCCGAAGGAGAATACCGCCATGAGCGACAAGAGCAGTCTCCAGAACCTCCCCGAGCGTGTCGATGCTCCCACAGCCGCCGACGAACGCACGATGCTCCTGGCCTCGCTGGACTGGCACCGGGCGACCGTGCACCGCAAGTGCGCGGGCCTGGCCGCCGACCTCTCCTCGTCCGCCCCGGTTCCGGGGTCGCCCATGACCACCATCGGCGGGATCGTCTCGCACCTGCGCTGGGTGGAGGCCTTCTGGTTCGACGTCGTGATGCTCAACCAGCCCGACGTGGCCCCGTACTCGACCGAGGATCCGGACGGCGAGTTCAGGGTCGGGGCCGAGCGGCCCCTGGGCGAACTCCTCGCCGAGTACGCCGCCCAGTGCGAGCGCTCCCGGGAGATCACCTCCCACCTGGAGCTCGGCAACTCAGCCCGACGGGTGCTCAGGGATCGTGAACGGGTGACCCTGCGCTGGGTGGTCCTGCACATGATCGAGGAGACCGCCCGGCACAACGGGCATCTGGACATCCTCCGGGAGCTGGCCGACGGCGTCACCGGCGAGTAGGCACCGCGACGACTCGCGCCCGGGACGGTGTGGTGCACCGTCCCGGGCCCGAGTGTCGTGCGGATCAGTCCTCGTCGTCCGTGGTGTCGGCGCCCTCGGTGACGCCACCGCCGTCATCGTCGGCGAGGATCAGGTAGAGCCCCCGCTTGGTGTCGGCCAGCAGACGCTTGGCCCGTTCCAGCTGTTCCGGGGTCCCGGCCTGGGCGACCTGGGACGCGGCGGCCGAGAGCTGGTACGCCAGGGTGCTGATCTCCTCGTAGCGGGACCTGGCGTCGGCGTAGGCGTCGGCCCCCGCCTCCCAGGGCGGGGTGAGGTCGGCGCCGTTCTCCTCCAGGTAGGCGATGCCCTCGTCAGTGAGCTGGTAGGGACGGCGGCGCCCCTCCCCCTCGACCTGAGCGACCAGGCCCTCGTCCTCCAGCTGCTGGAGCATCGGGTAGACCGAGCCGGGGCTGGGGCGCCAGGCCCCGCCGCTGCGTTCGCGGCCCTCGCGGATGATCTCGTAGCCGCTGCGCGTCTCCTCTGCCAGGAGCATGAGGATTCCGGTGCGGACGTCCCCGCGCCGTGCCCGGGTGCCGCCTCGGCGGTGTCCGTGACCGCCCCCGAAGGGGAAGCCCGGCCCGAAGGGGCCGCCGGACCCAGCGGGTCCCCCCGGTCCGCCGAAGGGACCGCCAGGGACGGGGCCCGCGCCCCACGGCGGGTGCGGCGGCCTGGGCGGCTCGGGCGGCGGGTGCCCGAACCCGTCCCGTCGCGGCCCGCGGTGTTCGTCGTGCGCGTCTCGCGGGTCGTGGTGTGCGCGGGGGGTGTCCGTGGGGCGCCAGGCCCAGGGAAGTCGGGGACGCTCGGAGTGCTGTCCGCCCCAGGGCCAGGGGCCGGGAAGTGCCATCGCGGTCATGTCGTTCTCCTCTGTTTCGAGTGATCTTGATCGTTCACGACTGTCATTCCGTGATCCGATAGCTCAAAGATATATCGTTAACTGGATCGCGGCAAGAGCGAAAGAAAACAAAGATCCCCGTGTGCGGAGTCGCACACGGGGATCTTGAAGGCGGGTCAGTGTCAGTAGTCGACCGCGTACGCCCCCAGCAGGCTCTTCATCTCACCGTTGAACTCCGGGGAGATCCGCACCGAGTAGCGGTCCACCGCGTAGATCCGGGAGCGCACCGGGTTGTCCACCCGGATCCGCACGGGGGTGTCCCCCTTGTGCGTGCTCAGCACCTGGCGGAGGTCGTCGATCAGCCCAGCGTCCAACCGGTCCTCGGCGACGGTCAGCAGGACCGGCGGCTCACCCTCGGTGACGTGGGAGATGTCGAGGATGGACATCTCCGAGGCGAACATCGACCAGGTGCCGTCCCGGTCGTTGAGCCGCCCCTTGACCGTGACCGCGGTGTCCTCCAGCAACGCCTCCACGTACAGCGGGTACGTCTTGGGGAAGAACAGCACCTCCATGCTGGCGTCCAGGTCCTCCACCGTGGCGATGGCCCACTGGTTGCCCGCCTTGTTGGTGCGCTTGTCCACCTTGGAGATCAGCCCCGAGATCCGTACCTCACCCCGTTCGCGCGCCATCTCACCGGCGACGATCTGCGCGATGGAGGTGTCCCGGGAACGCGCCAGCACCCGCTCGGCCCCCGCAAGCGGGTGACTGGAAACGTACAGACCCAGCATCTCCCGTTCGAAGGCCAGCTTGGTCTTGCGGTCCCACTCCTCCTCGCCCCACTGGATGTTCAGCCCGATCGGCGTGGAGTCCCCGTCGTCGTCCCCGCCACCGAACAGGTCGAACTGCCCGTGGGCCTCCTGCTTCTTGGAGCTGATCATGCCGTCCACCGCCACCTCGTGGTGACGGTACAGCTCACGCCGCGGCTGGCCGAGCGAGTCGAACCCGCCCGCCTTGACCAGCGACTCGATCACGCGCTTGTTGCACGCCGCCAGCTCGATCTTGGACAGGAAGTCCGTGAAGGACGAGTACTTGCCCTTCTCCGTGCGGGTCCTGACGATCGAGTTCACCACGTTCGCGCCCACGTTGCGCACCGCGCCCATGCCGAAGCGGATGTCCTTGCCGACCGGGGTGAAGCGCAGACCCGACTCGTTGACGTCCGGCGGCAGCACCTTGATGTGCTGCGCCCGGCACTCGGCCAGGTACACCGCCATCTTGTCCTTGTCGTCACTGACCGAGGTCAACAGCGCGGCCATGTACGCGGCCGGGTGGTTGGCCTTGAGGTAGGCGGTCCAGTACGCGACGAGGGCGTATCCGGCCGCGTGCGACTTGTTGAACGCGTAGCCCGCGAACGGGAGCATGACGTCCCAGATCGCCTGCATGGACTCCTGGGAGAAGCCCTTCTCGATCATGCCCGAGGAGAACTTCTCGAACTCCTTCTCCAGGGCCTCCTTCTTCTTCTTGCCCATGGCGCGACGCATCAGGTCCGCACCGCCCAGGCTGTATCCGGCGAGCTGCTGGGCGATCGCCATGATCTGCTCCTGGTAGACGATCAGGTGGTACGTCTCCCCGAGGATCGGGTCCAGGGCGTCCTTGAGCTCGGGGTGGATCGCCGTGACGTCCTGACGGCCGTTCGAGCGGTCGGCGTAGTCGTTGTGCGCGTTGGCCGCCATCGGGCCGGGCCGGTACAGCGAGATCACGGCGGTGATGTCACCGAAGCTCTTCGGCTCCATCCGCTTGAGCAGGTTACGCATCGCGCCGCCGTCCAGCTGGAACACACCGAGCGTGTCACCGCGGGCCAGGAGCTTGTAGGTCTTCGGGTCGTCCAGCGGGAGTTTGCCGAGGTCGACCTCGACGCCCTCGGCCTCCCTGATGCTCTTGACCGCGTCGTCCATGATCGTGAGGTTGCGCAGGCCCAGGAAGTCCATCTTGAGCAGCCCCATGTCCTCGCACTGAGGGTAGGGAAAGCCCGTGATGATGGCGCCGTCCGCGTCGCGCTTGTGCAGCGGGATCACGTCGAGCAGCGGTTCCTTGGACAGGATGACGCCCGCCGCGTGCACACCGGTGCCCCGGGTCAGGCCCTCGATGCCGCGCGCGGTCTCCATGACCTTGTTGACCTGCGGATCGTTGTCGATCAGGTTCCGCAGCTCGGTGGTCTCGCCGTAGCGCTCGTGCTCGGTGTTGTACACCGCTTCGAGCGGGATCTCGTTGCCACCCACCGGCGCGGGGAACGCCTTGGTGATCTGGTCGCCCGTGGAGTAGGGCATGCCCAGGATCCGGGTGGAGTCCTTGATCGCGGCCTTGGCCTTGATGGTGCCGAAGGTGAGGATCTGCGCCACCCGCTCATCGCCGTACAGGCGGGTGGCGTACTCGATCATCTCGGCGCGCCGACGCTCGTCGAAGTCCAGGTCGACATCGGGCATGGACACGCGCTCGGGGTTGAGGAACCGCTCGAACAGCAGACCGTGCACCAGAGGGTCCAGGTCGGTGATGCCCAGCATGTAGGCGATCATCGAGCCCGCCGCGGAGCCACGACCCGGGCCCAGCGCGATGCCGTTCTCGCGGGCGTGGTTGCAGATGTCGGCGACCACGAGGAAGTAGGCGGGGAAGCCCATCTTGTTGATGATGCCGAGTTCGTACTCGATGCGGGTGCGTGCCTCGTCCGTGGCCCCGTCCGGGTAGCGCACGGGGATGCGGCGCTCGACCTCCTTGGCCAGCCAGGAGGCCTGCGTCTCACCCTCGGGCACGGGGAAGACCGGCATGAGGTCGCGGTGGGCGAAGACGTTGTCGTAGGCGTTGGGGTCGACCCGCTCCGCGACGAGCAGGGTGTTCTTGCAGCCCTCGGCCCACTCGTCGAAGTTGAGCAGGCCGCGCATCTCGTCGGCGGTCTTGAGGTAGTAGCCCGAACCGTTGAACCGGAACCGGGTGGGGTCGTCCAGGTTCTTGCCCACGCCGACCGCCAGCAGGGCGTCGTGCGCCGAGGACTGGGACTCGTAGACGTAGTGCGAGTCGTTGGTGACCAACGGCGGGATGCTCAGCTCACGGCCGACCCTGAGCAGTCCGTCCCGGACCACCTTCTCGATCGGCACGCCGTGGTCCATCAGCTCCAGGAAGACGTTCTCCTTGCCGAAGATGTCCTGCAGCCCGGCCGCGTACTCGATCGCCTCCTTCTCCTGCCCCAGACGCAGCCGTGTCTGCACACCGCCGGAGGGGCAGCCGGTCGAGACGATGATGCCCTCGTTGTACTGCTGCATGAGTTCCAGGTCCATGCGGGGCTTCATGTAGTAGCCCTCCATGGACGCCAGCGAGGACATCTTGAAGAGGTTGCGCAGGCCCTGCTCGTTCTGGGCCAACATGGTCATGTGCAGGTACCGGCCACCGCCGGAGATGTCCTTGCCGCCCTCCGCCGAGGCGTCGTCGGAGGTGTTGGAGCGGCCCCAGAAGACCCGCTTCTTGTGGAACCTCGACTCGGGTGCGACGTACGCCTCGATGCCGATGATCGGTTTGACGCCCGAGCCCTTGGACTGCTGGTAGAACTCGTAGGCTCCGAACATGTTGCCGTGGTCGGTCATGGCCACGGCTGGCATCTCCAGCCGCGCGGCCTCCTTGAACAGGGGCTTCAGCTTCGCCGCCCCGTCGAGCATCGAGTACTCGGTGTGGACGTGCAGATGAGCGAAGGAGTCGGCCATGACGCGGGTGCCCCCAGGCGGGTAGACGGACGGGTGGTGTCTCCTGAGCCTACGACTTCCCCACGACTTTCGCGGACGCCCTGTGGACGGCGGGCCACCCCCACCGTTCAGGGGCTCAGCGGGATCCGCCGGAGGAGCGCAGGGTGTGGGCCAGGGTGCGCAGCCAGGGGTCCCGGAAGGCGGGTTCCGCGGTCAGGACGCGGTGGACCTGGGCGCGAGCCCTGCGGGTGAGGCCGTGGTCACGCAAGGACAGCGCCTCGCTGAGGGCCTCCCGGGTGCGGTCGTCGTGGCGGGGCACGGCCACACCGGGGTCGGACCAGCGGGCGCGGCGGAACGGGGGTTCGACCCTGGCCTGGCGCTCGCCGAGGTAACGCCAGAGGGGACCGAACACCGACACGTTGCCCACGGAGCTGGCGGGGAGTTCACGCGTCCACTCGGCGTGTTGCTGCCAGCGCCAGGTGTTGGGGCTGGTGTGGCGGCGGGCCGTGACACCGAGGTAGCGGAGCCTGCGGCGGATCACGTTCCATGCGGCGCGTTCCTCGTCGATCCAGGCGCGCAGCTCCCGGTGGAGGTTGCCGAAGGTGGTTCCCTCGTGGACGAGGTCGACCAGGACCAGGGGGCGATCGCGTGCGGCCAGACCGGCGGGCGTGATGCCCGAGGCGGTGAGGTCGGCGCGGAGCTGGGCGCGCTCGTCGGGGGTCGGGTCGCGGCTGTCCGTGCCGTGGAGGGAGAGCGGCAGGCGGTGCAGCCTGGACAGGTGCGGAGTGTCGGCGAGGACCCCGCTGAGCAGGTCGTGCAGGCTGTCCGGGGAGCGGCCCACGAAGTACAGGTCGCCGTCGGCGCTGCGGGCCAGGACCCTGGCCGCGCACTCGGTGAGTTCGGGGATCTCCTCGGGTCGGGTGTCAACGGGCAGGGTCCCGAGCTGCTCGGCGCGCGAGAGGTCCCAGCGGAACGGGAGTCGGGGTTCCTTGTCTGCCATGGGACCCCAGTCAACAAGGCGGGGTCGGGGGCGACAAGGGAATTCGGTCGCCGTTCCGACTGTGGTGGTACACCGTTCGGACACGCGGCCCTGTTAACCTCCGGCGGTCGGCCCCCGCTCCCCTGAGAGGACCCTCTTCCGTGACCACCACGCCCCGCCGGATCGCCTCCACCGCCACTCTGGTGCTGGCCGCCTCGGCGCTGACCGCACTGCCGTCGTCCGCGGCCGAGTCGCCGTCGGTCCCCGCCCCGCCCGGGGCGCACGAGGTGCGCTTCGCCACCTTCAACACAGCCTTGGAGCGCGGTGAGCGGGGCGCCCTCGTCGAGGAGCTGGCGACCCCCGACAGCGAGCAGGCGCGCAACGTGGCGGAGATCATCCAGCACGTGCGCCCCGACGTGCTGCTGGTCAACGAGTTCGACTACGACGACGAGGGCACGGGTCCCCGGCTCTTCCAGGACAACTACCTGTCCGTGGGCCAGTCCGGTGCCGAGCCGATCGAGTACCCGTACGTCTACACCGCCCCGGTCAACACGGGTGTCGCCTCGGGTGTGGACCTCAACGGTGACGGCGAGGCAGTGACCGAGCCGGGCAGTGCCGAGTACGCCGAGGACGCCTTCGGGTACGGCCTCTTCCCCGGCCAGTACGGGATGGTCGTGTACTCGATGTACCCGATCGTCACGGACGAGGTGCGCACGTTCCAGGACTTCCGTTGGGCTGACATGCCCGGCGCCCTGCTGCCCACCGATCCGGAGACCGGTGAGCCGTACTACTCGGAGGAGGCCCTGGAGGTGCTGCGGCTGTCCTCCAAGAGCCACTGGGACGTCCCGATCGACACCGGGCGCGGCCGTCCGGTGCACCTGCTGGCCAGCCACCCGACACCGCCGGCCTTCGACGGCCCGGAGAGGCGCAACGTGGCGCGCAACCACGACGAGATCAGGTTCTGGGCCGACTACGTGACCCCGCGCGGGGGTTCGTACGTGTACGACGACGAGGGCGTGCGGGGCGGTCTCGCCCCCGGGTCCCCGTTCGTGATCGCGGGTGACCTCAACGCCGACCCCAACGACGGTGACGGGCACCCCGAGGCGGTGGCACAGCTGCTGGAGCACCGCGACATCGTGGACGTGCGCCCCTCCAGCCAGGGCGGACGCGGTGCGGCCCAGCGCCAGGGCGGCGCGAACGACGACCACGAGGGCGACCCGGAGCTGGACAGCGCCGACTTCAACGACGTGCCCGGCCCGGGCAACCTCCGGGTGGACTACGTCCTGCCGTCGCGGTCGCTGCCCGCCCGGGGTTCGGGCGTGTTCTGGCCGACCGTGGACGACCCGCTGTTCCGTCTGACGGGCGACTACCCGTTCCCCAGCTCCGACCACCGCCTGGTGTGGGTGGACCTGCTGCGGCCGTAAGCGGTGGTGGTGGCGGTCCGGGCCCGCCACCGGTTCGGCCGTCAGGAGCCTCCGGCTGCGCCGGGCCTGGCCGCGGCCTCCTCCTGGGCCGCGGCCAGGCCCGCGCTGATGACGCTCTCCATGATGGGAGCGAGCCGGTCCGCGCCCAGGCGGGGCGCGTGCTCGGCCATGCGTTCGACGAGGCGGCGTTCGCGTTCCATGTCGCGTCCGGCGAAGTAGCCGACCGGCTTGAGCCGCTGGACCTGGGCGGCGACGAGGGCGCGGCGTTCGAGGAGTGCGGCGAGCTCGGCGTCCATCTGGTCGATCCGGCCACGCAGGCGCAGGATCTGCTCGCTGACGGGCGCGGGTTCACTGTGACGGTCGTGCACGGAGGCCCTCTCGGGTGTGGATGCGTTCGCGGATGCGGCGCGGCCGTACGACCCGTCAGGGAAGTGTGGACTGGGGCGTCGGCCGCCCGGAAAGACGAAAGAGCACCGGGCCGATGCCCGAGTGCTCCTTTTGCCGACGTTCCCGTCTCCGCCTACGTGAAAGCGGCCGACGGGTGCGTCGGCTGGCTAAACACGTGATAGCGGTGGGTCACGGTGGTGATGCTACTACACACCGAGGAAGCGCACGGCGCGCTTCACTCGGGGACCTCGACCCGGATCATGAGGGCGCTGGCCTCGGCGGTGACCTCACCGTGGGCCCGGATCCGACCGGCCACGAAGACCTTGCGGCCCTCGACCCGCTCCACCCAGGAGGTGATCTCCAGGGGGGTGAACAGCGGAGTGGGGCGGCGGTAGTCGATCTCCAGGCGCGCTGTCAGTCCGGGGCTGGTCTCGACGGAGGAGACGCTGCCGACGGCCTGGTCGAGCATGGCGGCGATCCAGCCGCCGTGCACCAGGCCGGGAGGGCCCTGGTAGACGGTGTTGAGGGTGACCTCGGCGCGCAGACCCTCCGCCGTGCGGTCGAGGAAGAGGCGCGGGGCGGCCGGGTTGGTCTCGCCCTCGACGATGTTGGTGATGGTGCCGATCACGGAGGTGCCGTCGCCGAGCTCACGGCGGACCATGGTGCCGATCTCGCGGCGGGCGACGTTGAGGCGGTCGGTGAGTCCCTCGACGACGTCGGCGGTCTCGGCCAGGGTGTCGGAGTCGACCTCGGTGTTGGCGACGGCGTCGACGAGGTCGTGGACGCGGGAGACCAACGTGCGCAGTTCGGCGGGGATCGAGTGGGCGTCGACGAGCGGGAGTCCGTAGGCTCGCGGGTCGTCGGGGCTCTCGGTGGCCGGCTGCGTGTTGACCGTCATGTGTTCCTCGTCGGATCGGTGTTGGTGCTCGGTCGGCGGATCGTGCTCGGGGGCGCCGACGCCAAAACCGAATCCTACTCGGTAGTACTCCGATGGGGCGGGCCGAGGGCGTGCGCTCCCCGTCACACCGGACGGGGAGCGCGCTCGTCAGCGCCGGTCAGCCGAGCTTGTGCTCCATGTGCAGGTGGGGGATCCCGGCGTCCATGAACTCCTCGCCATGGGCCGTGTAACCCAACCGCTCGTAGAAGCCCAGCGCGTGCGTCTGCGCGTGCAGCTCGACCCGTTCGAGACCGATCTCCCGGGCCAGTTCCTCGGCGGCGCGCACCAGCGCGGCGCCCGTACCCCTCCCCCGTCCGGCGGGCAGGACGGCCATCCGGCCGAGGAGACCGGCGCCGTCGCCCTGGTCCACGAGTCGGACCGTGCCCACGGGGTGGCCGTCCACGAGGGCGAGGAGGAAGGCGGCGGTGGAGTCGCGCTCGTCCCACTCCTCCTCGATGGGAACCTGCTGTTCGGCGACGAAGACGGCGCCCCGGATCACGAAGACGGCCGCGCGGTCTCGCTCACCCTCGACCCGGCGAATCTGTGGCTTGCTCATGGGCGCAGACTATCCGCGCGCCAACACCCCGCACCCCGCGGGGCCTGCCACTTTCCCTCCTCCGGCGGCCTCGGGCTCCGGGCCCGCCAGCGTTCGGGGCCGCGCCCCCGCCCGGCGCCGCCCCGCGCGCGCCCTGGCACCCACGAAAGCCCGCGACCCGTTCTAACCTGGACATATGGAACTGCCCAGTGACGTCCACCCCACCGTCGAGGACCCGCGCGTGGAGCGCGCGCGGTACTGGCGTTTCTCCGGGCTGCCCGACACCGAGCTCCTCACCGCGCGGTTCGTCACCACCGCCTTCACGAGGCACACGCACTCCACGTACACCATCGGCATGATCACCGCCGGGATCGAGGAGTACTCGCACTCGGGCGGGAGCTCACGGGTGGGGCCTGGCGGGCTCGCCGTGGTCGGGCCGGACGAGGTACACACCGGCCACGCCGGGATCCCCGAGGGGTGGAGGTACCGGGTGTTCTACCCCGCGCCCGAGGTGGTGGTGGACATCGGCCGTGAACTGGGGATGCGCGGTACCCCGGGGTTCACCCACTCCGGCATCGACGCCCCCGAGGTCTCCCGCGTGCTGGTGCGCGCGCACCAGGCCGCCGAACGGGGCGAACGGCTCACCGCGTCGTCGCTGGCCCGTCAGGGCATCGCGATGCTGCTGCGCTCCCACGGGCGCGAGCGCGGGGCCGGGGTCGCGGCGCACACCGCGCGGCCCGAGGTGGCGCTGGCGCGGGAGCTGTTGACGGAGCGGCTGGTGGACCCTCCGACCCTGGAGGAGCTGGCCGCGCACGTGGGCCTCGGCCCGTTCACGCTGGCCAGGGCGTTCCGGGCCGCCTACGGACTGCCCCCGCACGCCTACCTCAACCAGCTGCGGGTGGACCGGGCGCGGGGCCTGCTCCTCCAGGGTTGGCGGGCGAGCGAGGTCGCCGCGCGGGTGGGGTTCTCCGACCAGTCCCACCTGACCCGGCACTTCCGCCGCCACCTCGGCGTGCCGCCCGTGGCCTACCAGCGCGCCCTGCGCGCATGACCCGCAGCCCGTTCCCGGCGGGCGCAAGAACGTACAAGACTTCCGGACGCGGAGCCGCCTAGCGTGGGCGAACGTGAAGACCTTCTCCGTGTTCCGATCTCCCGCGGTGCGGGACAGCCTGGGGATCGGTGTCGCCGTCGGCGCCGCCGGTCTGGCCTTCGGCACCGCCGCCGTGGCCGCCGGGCTCTCACCCGCCCAAGCGGTGTTCCTGAGCCTGTTCATGTTCACCGGCGCCTCCCAGTTCGCGCTGGTGGGGGTGATTGCGGGCGGCGGCAACCTCGTCGCCGGGGCGCTGGGCGCCCTCCTGCTGGGTGCCCGCAACACCCTGTACGGGCTGCGGTTGGCGGACGTCCTGGGGTACCGGGGGGTGCGCCGGGCGCTGGCGGCGCACGGGGTGATCGACGAGACCACGGCGGTGACACTGGTCCAGCCGGACCGGGAGTCGGCCCGTACCGCGTTCATGACGACGTACCTGGTCCTGGGCGGCTTCTGGGTGGCCACGACCCTGGTGGGCGCGCTGGCCACGGACCGCGTGGACAACATCGACGCGTTCGGCCTGGACGCGGTGGGTCCGGCCATCTTCCTGGGGCTCCTGTGGCCCCGACTGCGCGAGGGCGGGCTGCGCACCTGGCTGATCGCGGCGCTGGGCGCGGGGCTCGCGCTGGCCACGACCCCGCTCATGCCGCCGGGGGTTCCGGTGCTGCTGGCCGCCTCCGCCGGGCTGCTCGCCTTCGTGGGCACCGACGACCGCACGGGGGCCACAGGGCGGCCCGAGGGCGCCGACGAGACCGACCGGGCCGAGGGGGTGCGGTCATGACGATGTGGATCGCGCTGGTCGCCACCGCCGCCGGGTGCTACCTGCTCAAGTACGCGGGGCTGGCGGCCCCGCGCCGTCTGCTGGACAACCCGTGGCTGCGACGGTTCGCCATGGCGGTGCCCCTCGCGCTGCTGGCCGCGCTGATCGCCGTGCAGGCCCTGGGTGACGGCCAGGGCCTGCACTGGGACACCGCTCGCATGGCCGGGCTGGGAGCGGCCGCGCTCGCCCTGGTGCTGCGCGCGCCGTTCCTGGTGGTGGTCGTGGCCGCCGCCGGGACCACCGCCGCCCTGCGCGCCCTCGGAGTCGCCTAGCGTCCGGCCGGGCCGGGCCCGTGCGATCTCCGGGGGCGGGAACGCCTCAACCTCAGTCCGTCGTCCCGGAGTCGCCGAGCTCGTCCCTGACCTGCGCGAACGCGGCCACCGCGGCGCGGACGTCGTCCTCGCTGTGAGCCGCCGACAGCTGGACCCGGATGCGCGCACGCCCCATGGGAACCACGGGGTAGGAGAACGCCGTCACGTACACGCCCTTCTCAAGGAGCGCCGACGCCATCCGGGCCGCCTCGGCCGCGTCCCCGATCATCACCGGCACGATCGCGTGTTCACCGTCCAGGACGTCGAAGCCCGCTGCGGTGATCGACTCCCGGAACAGTGCCGCGTTCCGGTTCAGCCTCATCCTGAGGTCGTCGGCCTCGGAGAGCATGTCGAGCACGCGCAGGGAGGCGCCGACGATCATCGGGGCCAGTGAGTTCGAGAAGAGGTAGGGCCGCGACCGCTGCCGGAGGATCTCCACGATCTCGGCGTGCCCTGCCACGTATCCGCCGCTGGCTCCACCGAGTGCCTTGCCGAGCGTTCCGGTCACGATGTCCACGCGGTCCTGGACGCCGAACAGCTCCGGGGTTCCCTGCCCGTTCGGTCCGACGAAGCCGACGGCGTGGGAGTCGTCCACCATGACGAGCGCGTCGTAACGCTCCGCCAGGTCGCAGATCTCGTCGAGCGGGGCGAGGTAGCCGTCCATCGAGAACACGCCGTCCGTCACGATGAGCCGGTGGCGGGCGTTCGCGGCGGCGACGAGCTGCTTCTCCAGATCGGCCATGTCGCGGTTCTTGTACCGGTACCTGCCCGCCTTGCTGAGCCGGATCCCGTCGATGATGCTCGCGTGGTTCAGCTCGTCGGAGATCACCGCGTCCTCGGCGGTGAGGAGCGTCTCGAAGACTCCGGCGTTCGCGTCGAAGCACGAGCTGTAGAGGATGGTGTCCTCGACCCGGAGGAACTCCGAGAGGCGTCGCTCCAGGCGCGCGTGCAGGTCCTGTGTGCCGCAGATGAACCGCACCGAGGCCATGCCGAAGCCCGATTCGTCGAGCGTGCGCTTGGCGGCGTCGATCAGGTCGGGGTGGTCGGCGAGGCCCAGGTAGTTGTTCGAGCAGAAGTTGAGGACGGAGTCGTCACCGACGCTGATCCGTGCGGACTGGGGGCCGCTGATCAACCGCTGGTCCTTGAACAGCCCCGCCTCCCTGATGCCCTCGATCTCACTCTTGAGGTGGTCGCGCATCGCTGAGTACACGTCAGTCTCCTACTCGTTGCTGGTCGTCGTTGTGAGCGGTCCGGGCTGGGGGACCATCGGCGTGGTCCAGTCGATGACGACCTTTCCGCACCCGCCCGAGGCGGCGACCTCGAAGGCCTCCTCGTGCTGTTCGTAGCCGAACCGGTGGGTGATGATCGGACTGATGTCGAGGCCGTTCTCGAGCAGCACGGACATCGCGTACCAGGTGTCGAACATCTCCCGCCCGTAGATCCCCTTGACCGTGAGCATCCGGGTCACCACGGTCGCGAGGTCGACGGAGACGTCTTCGGCCGGCAGTCCGAGGACGGCGATACGGCCGCCGGGGCTCATGCTGGAGATCGCCGAGGCGAGGGCCCTGGGCTGGCCCGACATCTCGAACGCGACGTCGAACCCCTCCTTCATGTTGTTCGCCGCCATGACGTCGGCCAGGTCCTCCCGTGAGACGTCCACGGCGATCGTCGCGCCCATGTCCCGGGCCAACCCGAGTCTGTACGGGCTCAGGTCGGTCACGACGACGCTGCGCGCACCCGCGTGGCGCGCGGTCGCCGCGGCCATGATCCCGATCGGTCCCGCCCCGGTGACCAGGACGTCCTCGTTCATGACGGGGAACGACAGCGCCGTGTGCACGGCGTTGCCGAAGGGGTCGAAGATGGCGGCGACGTCGAGGTCGATCGGGATGCGGTGCACCCAGACGTTCGACTCAGGGAGGGCGACGTAGTCGGCGAACGCTCCGTTCGTGTGCACCCCCAGACCGATCGTGCGGATGCACAGGTGACGGCGCCCGGCCCGGCAGTTACGGCACTTGCCGCACACCAGGTGGCCCTCGCCGCTCACCAGGTCGCCGATCTTCACGTCGCTGACATCACCGCCGACGTCGACGACCTCACCGACGAACTCGTGTCCGAGGACGAGCGGCGGCTCGATCACGGACCGGGCCCAGTGATCCCAGGCTCTGATGTGGAGGTCGGTACCGCAGATTCCGGTACGCAGGACCTTGATGAGCACCTCGCCGCGACCGATCTCGGGGTTCTTGACGTCGGCCAGGATCAGCCCGGGCTCGCCGCGGAGTTTCGAAAGAGCCTTCATTCCCCCGATCATCACGTACTGGATATCATTAAGTCCATCACGAAGACCTGTAGAGAACCTTCCAGCTTTCCTTCAAAGGAGATCGTGTGATCGACCCGCGCCGCCTGCGCGTTCTCCAGGCAGTCGCGCTCCACGGCACCGTCACCGCCGCGGCCCGGTCGCTCTACCTGTCACCGTCGGCGGTGTCGCAACAGTTGTCGGCGCTGGAGCGCGAGGTCGGGCTCGACCTCTTCGAACGCCACGGACGCAACATCCGGCTGACCTCCTCGGGGACGGTCCTCGCCGGATACGCCGTGCAGGTGTCCGCGATCCTCGAGCAGGCGGAGGCCGATCTGGCCGCGTCGGCGCTCGGAGAGGTCGGCACCGTGAGCATCGCCGCGTTCCCGTCCGCGATCATCGAGGTCGTGGCTCCCGCTCTCCGCGCGCTTCGGGCCTCGGCCCCGCACCTGCGCGCGCACGTCACCGACGCGGAGGGCGCCGCCGCGCAACGGCTCCTGGCCGAGGGCCACGTGGACGTCTCGGTGTCGGTGGACTACCCGGAGGCCACGGTCTCGACCGCCCAGGAGTTCAGTCACGCACGTCTGTACTCGGAGCCGTTGGACGCGCTCGTGCCCTCGGACAGCGAACTCGCCGCCAGCACCCACCTGTCGCTGTCGCGTCTGGCCGGTGAAGCGTGGGTCACCCCGCTCCCGGGCAACCCGATCCACGACCTCACGCTCCTGGCGTGTCAGCAGGCGGGCTTCCAGCCACGCGTCGAGTCGGTCTCCAACGACTTCCGTGCGGTCAGCGCGCTGGTCGGAGCGGGCCTCGGCATCGCCCTCGCCCCAAGGTCGGCGATCGCCGCCATCGACCTGCCGCGCGTGAGCGTCGTGCCGCTGAGGGGACGACCGCCGAGAAGGCACGTGTTCGTCTCCGTTCGCCGCGGCACCGAAGGCCATCCCCTCGTGCACGCGGTGCTCAGCGAGCTGCACGAACACGCCCGGGCCCTCGAACCACGAAGGAGGCGCTCGGCGGCGCGGCCCCTCGACCACGAGGACGGAGGGGCCGCCTGACCGGTCGGCCCACGTGGGCGGGCGCCACTCCGGGCGGCTTGGGGCGGCTCGGGGTGAGTTGTCCACAGGCGGCGGCCCTCGGCCTTGACCGGCCCTGAGCCGCCTGCCAGAGTCAGCCGCATGTGTTCCGGGGCACACCCCCGCCCCCGGAGCGCGCTGAGTGGACCTTGCGACGATGGAAGGACCCGCCTCCATGGCCCCTGCCGCACCACGGCCCCAGCCCCCGACCGACACCGCAGCGCACGCGGCGGTCTCGGTCCTGGCCGCCGCCGGGATCAGACGGTGCTACACCGTCCCCGGTGAGAGCTTCCTCGAACTGGCCGACGCCATCGACCAGCACCCGGAGATGGCCCTGGTCTCCACCCGGCACGAGGGCGGCGCCGCCTTCATGGCCGAGGCAGAGGCCAAGCTCACCGGTGTGCCCGCCGTGGCCGCCGCCACCCGGGGCCCCGGCGCGGCCAACCTCGCGGTGGGCGTGCACACCGCCATGCAGGACTCCACCCCGATGATCGTGTTCCTCGGACAGGCGGAGACCGAGCGCCTGGGCCGCGAGGCCTTCCAGGAGGTGGACCTCACCGCCTTCTACGCACCCATCACCAAGTGGTCCACCACCGTGCACCGGGCGGACCGGCTGGCGGAGGTGACCGCGCGGGCGATCCGGA
Organism: Nocardiopsis sp. B62; assembly: GCF_018070675.1. Classification (NCBI taxonomy): domain Bacteria; kingdom Bacillati; phylum Actinomycetota; class Actinomycetes; order Streptosporangiales; family Nocardiopsidaceae; genus Nocardiopsis; species Nocardiopsis sp. B62. Next base: position 38,720 of record NZ_JAGPXK010000026.1, read on the forward strand.
TCGCCACCACCGGGAGGCCGGGGCCCGTGGCCATCGCGGTGCCCGGAGACCTGTTCGGGCAGCGGGTCGGCGCCCCGCCCGTACCGCGCGCCCCGCTGATCCCCCGGCCGCCGTTGGGCGAGGAGGACCGCGATCAGCTGGCCGCGTGGCTGGCCCGTGCGGTGCGCCCGGTGATCGTCGCGGGCGGCGGTGCGCGGGCGGCGCGCGAGGACCTCGTGCGCGTGGCCGAGCGCTACAGCGCCGGGGTGTACGCCGCCTGGCGACGCCAGGACGTCTTCCCCAACGACCACCCCCTCTACCTGGGCCACCTGGGGCTGGGCGCGCCGAGCGCGGTTCTGGGCGCCCTGGCCGACGCCGACGCCGTCCTGGTGGTCGGCTGCCGGATGAGCGAGACGACCACCCAGGGGTACCGGCTGCCCGAGTCGGACGGCCGCACCAGGGTGGCGCAGATCGACATCGACCCCGCGCAGGTGGGGGCAACCAAGGACGTGTGGCTCGGGGCTGTGGCCGACTCCGGCGAGGCGCTGCGCGCGCTGGCCGGGGCGCCGGTGACGGTGGCCTACCGGGACTGGAGCGCGGCCCGTCGGCTGTGGGTCGAGAGCGCCACCGTCCCGCCCGAGGCGGAGCGGCACCGGGGTCCCCGTATGCACCCGTGGTCGGTGATCGCGGGGATGCGAGAGGTCCTGCCCGAGGACGCCCTGATCACCAACGACGCGGGCAACTTCGCGTCCTTCCTGCACCGGGGCTGGTGGTACCGGCACGCGGACACGCAGTTGGCGCCGACCAGCGGCGCCATGGGATACGCGGTGCCCGCCGCCGTGGCCGCCAAGCTCGCCGCTCCGGAGCGGACCGTGGTGGCGGTGGCTGGTGACGGCGGCGCGCTGATGACCGGGCAGGAGCTGGAGACGGCGGTGCGCCACGGGGCGGCGATCACGGTGGTGGTGTTCCAGAACGGGCTCTACGGCACGATCGCCATGCACCAGGCCCGCGAGCTGGGCAGGATCGCGGGGACGCAGATCAGCGGACCGCTGGACCTGGCCGGGTACGCCAGGGCGCTGGGGGCCAGGGGCGCCACCGTGCACACCCGCGAGGAGTTGGAGAAGGCCCTGAGCGAGGCGGTGGGCGCGGACCTGCCCACCCTGGTGGACGTGCGCACCGATCCGGAGGTGATCAGCCCGACTGCCACCATGGCGGACCTGCTCGGCGAGGCCTGAGGGTTGGGCGGGGCGGCCCGATCGGTTCGCCCCGCCCGGCGGTCGGGTCCGTGCGCGCACCGGCTCTCTCCGCCCCAGCCGACCAACTCGAGCCCAGGCGCCGGGGATCACCGCGCGCAGCTCGGGACTCAGCTTCACCGTCTGCCACCCGCGCCACCCAGCCCTCGCGGCTCAGACCTGAGGGCCCGTCACTGGTGTTCGGGGCTCTGCTCGACGCCCGGAATCCGGGGTTCGCGCCCAAGGCCCGCCACCCAGGGCCCTCTGCTCGGGGTCCACCCCTCAGGTCTCGGGGCTCAGAGTTCGCTCCGCTCCACCTGGGGTTCGTCGCCAGGGATGCTCCCGGGGCACGGAGCTCGAACCATGGGCTCCCCACGCCACGCCTGGGGCCGGGTGGGACGGCCAACTTGGGTAAGGGCACCGTCTCGGCGACACCGCCGGGGCGGACCTCCGACAGAAATCCCTTCCCGCTCGAAAGAACAGAGGAACCGTCGAACGGCCCGCGCGCCGGATCACTCCGTGTAGGCGGCGGCCGCCTCGCGCAGGGCTCTGACCACGGCCCTGATGGCCGGGCGCCGGGAGGCGTCGGTGCGCCAGAACACGTAGACCTGGCGGACCATCGCGGGCTGCACGGGGACCACCGTCACGCCCTCGGGCAGGGGTCCCCGGCCCAGTCGCGGCATCACGGCGGCCCCGATCCCGGCCGCGATGAGGGCCAGCTTGGTCTGGTGCTCCTCCACCGAGTGGATGATGTGGGGTTCGGCCCCTCGGCCCCGGATGATGTCGTGCAGCCAGTCGTCGCAGATGGACCCCTTGGTCCAGCTGATCCACGGCAGGTCCAGGATCTCGTCCAGCTCCAGGATCTCCCGGTGGGCCAGCGGGTGGTCCGAGGGCAACGCGATGTCGCCGACGTCCTCCATGAGAGAGGCACGGGTCATCCCCTGGGGCAGTTGGAGGGGTGCTCCCATCCAGTCCACGACCAGGGCGAGGTCGGCGTCGGCGCGCGCCATCGCCGGGACGCTCTCCTGGGGCTCGTCCTCGTGGAGTTCGACCCGTAGTCCGGGGTGGGCCTCGCGCAGGGCGGGCAGGGCGGCGGGCAGCAGTCCCCGCACCGCCGTGGGGGTGGCGGACAGGCGCAGATGCCCGGTGACCTCGCCCCGGTGGGCCTCCAGATCCGCCTCGGCGCGGTGGACCAGGGACAGGATGCGGGAGGTGTGCTCCACCAGGAGTTCGGCGGCGTCCGTGAGGCGCACCCCCCGCCCGTTGCGCTCGACCAGTGGTTGGCCGACCTCGCGTTCGAGTTTGGTCAACTGCTGGGAGACGGCGGAGTTGGTGACGTGGAGGGCCTGGGAGGCCGCGCTGAGGGACCCGTGGGCGGCGATGGCGTGCAGGACCCGGAGCCGGTCGACACTGAGCATGTAAGCAACGCTAAGGCACGAGTTTAGAAATACGAAGTAGACCTAAGGGATCGTGCACAGATAGAAACATCCCATGTCCACTCTTCCCGGCACCGTCGCCTCCTCCCCGCCGGTCGTCGCACCGCGCGGCGCCCCGCTCCTGAGCTGGCGCGCCAAGTTCGTGCTGCTCGCGCTCATCTGGGGCATGAGCTTCGTCCTGATCCGGATCGGCGCGGAGGTCCTCGCGCCGCTCCAGCTCGCCCTCGGGCGCATGGGGACCGGTGCCCTGGCCCTGCTCGCCGTCCTCGTCCTGAGCCGGGGGCGCCTGCCGTCCTCACCACGGCTCTGGGGCCACATGTTCGTGGCCGCCCTGCTGCTGAACACCATCCCGTTCACCCTGTTCGGCTACGCCGGGAAGCTCATCCCGTCCGCCCTGATGGGGATCGTCAACGCCTCCACCCCGCTGTTCGCCGTGGTGTTCGCCATGCTGATCCTGAGCGACGAACGACCCGACCGCACCCGCCTCCTCGGCCTGGGCATCGGCTTCCTGGGGGTCCTCACCGTCTTCGGCGTCTGGAACTCGCTCGGCCAGGTGAACGTCTCCGACGACGACGCGCTGCTCGGCATGCTCCTGGTGGTGGGAGCCACCGTCTGCTACGGGATCGGGACCCCCTACCTGCGCCGGTTCGTGGCGGGAAGCCCGCACACCGCGCTGGAGCTGAGCTCCCTCCAGATGCTGCTCGGCACCCTGCCCCTGCTGGTGCTGACCCCGCTGCTCACCGAGGCCCCCACCGAGCTGACCTGGCGGGTCGCCCTCGCCGTGACCGCTCTGGGCGTGTTCGGCACCGGGTTCGCCTACATCCTCAACTACGCCATCGTCCGGGCCGCGGGCGCCACCGTGGCCACCACCGTCACCTACGTCGTCCCGGTGGTCGCCGTCACCGCCGGTGTCGTCCTGCTCGGCGAGACCCTGACCTGGAACCAGCCGGTGGGGGCACTCGTGATCATCCTGGGAGCGGCGCTGTGCCAGCGCGTCCTGCACGTCCGCCGCCCGGCCCCGGTGGGGCAGGACGGCGGAGGAGGCCAGGAGGGGAGTGGCGCGCGCTAGTCCTCGCGGAGCAGCTCCACGGCGGCGCGCAGGTCGTCGGGGTAGGGGCTGGAGAACTCCACCGGGCGGTGCTCGGTGGGGTGGTCGAAGCCCAGTCGCACCGCGTGCAGCCACTGGCGCCTGACCCCCAGCCGCTCGGCGAGGGTCGGGTCGGCGCCGTAGAGGTAGTCGCCCACACAGGGGTGGCGCAGCGCGGACATGTGCACCCGGATCTGGTGGGTGCGGCCCGTCTCCAGCTTGATCTCCAACAGGCTGGCGGCCCGGAAGGCCTCCTGGGTGTCATAGTGCGTCACCGAGGGGCGGCCTCCAGCGACCACGGCCCAACGGCCGTCACCGGCCGGGTGACGGTCGATCGGGGCGTCGACGGTGCCGCGCAGCGGGTCAGGGTGGCCCTGGACCAGCGTGTGGTACCGCTTGTCCACGGTGCGCTCCTTGAACGCCCGCTTGAGCACGCTGTAGGCGGTCTCGCTCTTGGCCACGACCATCAGGCCGGTGGTGTTGGCGTCCAGCCGGTGCACGATGCCCTGGCGCTCGGCCGCGCCGCTGGTGGCCAGCTGCACGCCCGAGGCCAACAGGCCCTCCAGCACGCTCGGGCCGGTCCAGCCGACCGTGGGGTGCGCGACCACGCCGACCGGCTTGTCCACCACGATGATGTCGGTGTCCTCATGCACGATCCGCATACCGGGGACCGCCTCGGCCCGGGGTACCGGGGCGGTGGGCGGCGGCGGGAGGGTGACCTCCAGCCAGGCACCGGCACTCACCCGGTCGGACTTGCCCGCCTCGGAGCCGTCGAGGAGGACCCCGCCGTCACCGATGATCTCGGCCGCGCGGGTGCGGGACAGCCCGAACATCCGCGCGATGGCGGAGTCGAGCCGGTCCCCCTCCAGTCCGTCAGGGACGGGCAGGCTTCTCATGTCGCTCATGCGCCCTTCCCTTCGTCGTTGTCGTCGCGGTCCTTCTGGGTGCCCTCGTCCGGCTCGGCGGCCTCGTCCTCGGCCCTCGTGCCGTCCAGGTTGAGCCCCTTGAACGTGAGCGCCACCACCAGGCAGGCCCCGACCACCACGCAGGAGTCGGCCAGGTTGAACACCGGGAAGCTCCCGACGCTGATGAAGTCGACGACCGCGCCCGTTCCGGGTGTCTCGCCACGGAAGTAGCGGTCGACGAGGTTCCCGGCGGCGCCGCCCATCATCAGTCCGAGGGTCGCGCCCCACCACAGGCTGCGCACGCGCCAGCCGATCCACGCGATCGCGAGGACCACGATGGTGGCGATGGCGGTGAACACCCAGGTGTAACCGGTGCCGAGCGAGAACGCGGCACCGGTGTTGTAGACCAGGGTGAACTGGACGAAGCTGCCGAGGACGTCGAGGCGCTCGCCCTGGGAGAAGGTGGCGAGCACCCACTCCTTGGTGACGAAGTCAGCGACGATCGCGGTCAGCGCGACCAACAACAGGAGTACGTACCTGCGCGGCCGGGCGACGGTGTTGTCGGTCGTGGTCATGTTGCTGTCCCCGGAGGGCTCTACCTCAGTCAGCGACGCTCCTCGCGCTGTTTGCAGTTGACGCACAGGGTGGCGCGTGGAAAGGCCTGTAGACGTGCCTTCCCGATCGCCTGGCCGCATGACTCACAGACCCCGTAGGTCCCCGCGTCCATCCGTTCGATCGCCCGCTCGCTCTTGGCGAGCAGGTCACGAGTATTGTAGGCCAACGCCAGATCGTGTTCGCGCTGGAAGGTCTTGGCTCCGGCGTCCGCGGGGTCGTCGCCCGCACCCTCGACCGGATCGGTGAGCCGCTCGGCGAGCGCCTCCTCGCCCTCCCTGAGTTCCGCCCGCTGGGCCGCGATCTCGCCCTCCAGCTGCTTCCGGACCTGAGCGAGCTCCTCCGACGTCCAGGGCTCCTCGCCCGGTCGCACCGGCAGCGCCGCCGCCTCGGTGGCCTTCATCGCACTCCCCCTCCGCGTACCCACGGCCCCGCACCCCTCCTGAACTGGGGGGTCTCCCCTTCGGAACGGCCGTGAGTGGTGCCGTGAGCCTAGGCAATCCACCGGTCCAAGGCAACGATCCCGGCGGTGCGGTGCGGATGGAGGCGGGAGCCCACTCCCCAGGTGTCACTCCGCCACGGCGTAGCCGCCGTAGTCCTCGGCGAGCAGCCGCAGGTGGGGTTCGTCGAACACCGCCGAGCCGCCGTGCGGTCCGGTCAGCACCTCGATCACCCAGTCGACGTCCTCGGCGTCGTCCTCCCCCGCGAGCATGTCCCGGTACACCCTGCACGGTTCGTAACCCTGCTCCTGGAGCTGCTCGGCGAGCTCCTCCGCGTCCTCGCGGTCGGCCAGGGTCACCAGCACCGCGCCCCGTGTCCGCTCCGCCATGGCCGCACCCCCAACTAAAGCGCGGCGCGCCTGGCCGCACTGCGTTATCCTGAAGTCGTGTCGATGGGGACGAGTAACGCTGGCCCCGACCGGACGGACACAGCCTAGAGGGGGCTGGACCGCCCAAGCGACCCGGGGACGGTGCGAGCCCGGGGGCAACGACCAGCGCGAAGATCACCCCGGAGCCGTCGGAAGAAAAGGTCGCGCGCACCGCGCGCACCCCAGTAGAACCGGCACGAACCCAACGAAGTGGGACCCGCCACCGATCCGCCCAGCGGACCCGGACGCGGCTCCAAGGAGGGTGGTACCGCGGGGCCCGGCCTCGTCCCTCCGTCAGGAACACCCCTGATGGAGAAAGGTACGACGGTGACCGACGACCCCCGGCCCGAATCCCGCGCGCTGCCCCAGCTGCCCGCCCAGATCGACCTGCCCGCGACGGAGCGCGAGATCCTCGGCCGCTGGTCGAAGGAGAACGTCTTCCAGCGCTCCCTCGAACAGACGCGCGGCAACGAGAACTGGGTGTTCTACGAGGGCCCGCCCACCGCGAACGGCCAGCCCGGCGTGCACCACGTCGAGGCCCGCGCCTTCAAGGACGTCTTCCCGCGGTTCCGCACCATGCGCGGCTACCACGTCGACCGCAAGGCCGGCTGGGACTGCCACGGCCTGCCCGTCGAGGTCGCCGTGGAGAAGGAACTCGGACTCAGCGGCAAGAAGGACATCGAGGCCTTCGGCATCGCCGAGTTCAACGAGCGCTGCCGCGAGTCGGTCCTGCGCAACGTGGACGCGTTCACCGCCATGACCGAGCGCATGGGCTACTGGGTGAACATGGACGACGCCTACCGCACCATGGACCCGCAGTACGTGGAGTCGGTGTGGTGGGCGCTCAAGCAGATCTGGGACAAGGGCCTGCTGGTCCGCGACTACCGGATCAGCCCCTACTGCCCCCGCTGCGGCACCACGCTCTCCGACCACGAGCTGGCCCAGGGCTACGAGACCGTCACCGACCCGTCGGTGTACGTGCGCTTCCCCATCACCTCGGGGCCGCTGGCCGCTCCCGAGCACCCCACCTCACTGCTGGTGTGGACGACCACCCCGTGGACCCTGGTGTCCAACACCGCCGTGGCCGTGCACCCGGACGTCCGGTACGTGGTGGCCACCAACGGCGACGAGCGGCTCGTGGTCGCCGAACCGCTGTTCGGGAAGGTCCTCGGTGAGGGCTGGGAGCTCACCGGCGAGAGCTACGAGGGCGACGAGATGGAGCGGTGGACCTACCAGCGCCCCTTCGACCTCGTGCCCTTCGACGAGCCCGCGCACTACGTGGTGCTCGCCGACTACGTCACCGTCGAGGACGGCACGGGTCTGGTCCACCAGTCCCCCGCCTTCGGCGCCGACGACATGCTGGTCTGCCGCTCCTACGGCCTGCCCGTGGTCAACCCGGTCCGCCCGGACGGCACCTTCGAGGCCGAACTCCCCTTGGTGGGCGGGGTGTTCTTCAAGGAGGCCGACAAGACGCTGGTCCGCGACCTCAAGGATCGCGGCCTGCTCTTCCGCCACCTGAACTACGAGCACTCCTACCCGCACTGCTGGCGCTGCCACACCGCGCTGCTCTACTACGCGGTCCCGTCCTGGTACATCCGCACCACCGCCGTCAAGGACGAACTCCTCGCACAGAACGACGTCACCAACTGGGTGCCGGAGAACGTCAAGGAGGGCCGCTTCGGCGAGTGGCTGCGCGGCAACGTCGACTGGGCGCTGTCCCGCAACCGCTACTGGGGCACCCCGCTGCCGATCTGGGAGTTCCCCGACGGCCGCCGGATCTGCGTGGGCTCCCTGGAGGAGCTGAGCGAGCTCAGCGGCCAGGATCTGTCCAACCTGGACCCGCACCGCCCGTTCGTCGACGACATCGTCATCCCCGACCCCGGCGCCGACCCGTCCCTGCCCGAGGACCAGCGGGTGGCCCGCCGCGTGCCCGAGGTCATCGACGCCTGGTTCGACTCCGGTTCCATGCCGTTCGCCCAGTGGGGCGCACCGCACCAGAACAAGGAGACGTTCGAGGAGAACTTCCCCGCGCAGTACATCTCCGAGGCCATCGACCAGACCCGCGGCTGGTTCTACTCGCTGCTCGCGGTGAGCACCCTGGTGTTCGGCCGCAACTCGTTCGAGAACGTGGTCGTGCTCGGCCACATCCTCGCCGAGGACGGCCGCAAGATGAGCAAGCACCTGGGCAACGTCATGCAGCCCATCCCGGTGATGGACCGCCACGGCGCCGACGCCCTGCGCTGGTTCATGCTGGCCAGCGGCTCACCGTGGACCGCCCGGCGGGTCGGCCACGCCGCCCTGGAGGAGATCGTCCGCAAGGTGCTGCTGACGTACTACAGCACCACGTCGTTCCTCACCCTGTACGCCAACGCCGGGAACGGCTGGGACCACTCGAAGCTGGCCGACGCGCCCGCTCCGCAGGACCGCCCGGTGCTCGACCGCTGGCTGCTCTCGGAGCTGAACGAGGTCGTGCGGGACGTCACCAAGGCGATGGAGGAGTTCGACACGACCGGAGCCGGGCGCCGCCTGACCGCGTTCGTGGACGACGTCTCCAACTGGTACGTGCGCCGTTCCCGGCGCCGGTTCTGGGGCGGTGCCGACACCCCTGAGGGCTCGGCCGCCTTCGCGACGCTGTTCGAGGCACTGGAGACCGTTACGCTGCTGATGGCGCCGATCGTCCCGTTCCTGACCGAGCACGTGTGGTCGGCGCTGCGCCGCCCGGAAGCCGCCGACTCGGTGCACCTGGCGTCGTGGCCCCGGGTGAACGAGGAGCTGATCGACACCGAGCTGTCGAAGAACATGGCGCTCACCCGCCGTCTGGTGGAGCTGGGCCGGTCCGCGCGGGTCGACTCGGCCATGCGCACCCGTCAGCCGCTGGCCCGCGCCCTGGTGGGCGCCCCGGGCTTCGCCGACCTGCCGGACCAGTTGCGTGGCCAGGTGGCCGAGGAGCTCAACGTGGCCGGTCTGGACGCACTGTCCTCGGTCGGCGGTGACCTCGTTGACTACGTGGTCAAGCCGAACTTCCGTGCTCTGGGCAAGCGGTTCGCCAAGCGCACGCCGCTGGTGGCCAAGGCCATCCAGGCCGCCGACCCGGCCGCCCTGGTCGCGCAGGTCCGTGACACCGGTTGGGCGCAGGTGCGGGTCGAGGACGAGCCGGTCGAGGTCAGCGCCGACGAGGTACTGGTGACCGAACAGCCCCGCGAGGGCTGGGCGGTGGCCTCCGAGGCCGGTGAGACCGTGGCTCTGGACCTGGAGCTGACTCCGGAGCTGCGGCGTGCCGGTCTGGCCCGCGAGATGGTCCGGATGCTCCAGGAGGCCCGCAAGAACAGCGGTCTGGACGTGTCGGACCGGATCCACGTGTGGTGGACCACCGGCGACGACGCGATCCGTGAGGCGCTGACCGAGCACGGTCGGACCATCGCCGGTGAGGTGCTCGCCGACGCATTCGTGGCCGGTGTGGCCGAGGACGCTCCGCACTCGGCGGAGTCGGATGAGTTCGACGTGGTCTTCGCCTTCCGCCGCGCCTGACGCCGTATCGCGACAATGTCGAAGGGCCCCGCTCGCAATAGTGTGCGGATTCTAGGGGTCGTCGCAACACAGAAGGTCAGTTGCTCGCTTGGAGCAGCTTAGCGAGGCGCTCGGCTGGGGTATCCCAGCCGAGCGTTTTGCGTGGGCGCCCGTTGAGCTGGACAGCGACTGCTTCCAGGTGCTCACGCGAGTGCACCGACAGGTCAGTGCCCTTGGGGAAGTACTGCCTGAGCAGGCCGTTGGTGTTCTCGTTCGAACCCCGCTGCCAAGGGCTGGCCGGGTCGCAAAAGTAAACCGGGATGTCGGTGGCCACGGTGAACTCGTGGTGGCGGCCCAACTCCGAGCCCTGGTCCCAGGTCACCGAACGCGCCAGATGGCGGGGCAGGGTCACCACCGTTGAGGTCAACGCTTCTTGGACCTGATCGGCGCTGCGCCCCTGGCCCAGGTGCAGAAGCATCGTGTACCGGGTCGAGCGCTCCACCAGAGTGCCGATGGCCGAAGTGCCACCTGCTCCGATGATCAAGTCCCCTTCCCAGTGGCCGGGCACCGCCCGATCAGCGACCTCGGGCGGGCGTTCGCTGATCATCACCATCGGATGAGCGAAGCGCTCCCGGCGTTGCTGGGCCTGGCGGCGGGGCTTGCGCCGGGCACGCCCCGAGCGCAGCGCGGCAGCCAGCTCCCGGCGCAGTTCCCCACGACCTTGGACGTAGAGCGCTTGGTAGATCGTCTCGTGGCACACGTGCAGCTCCGGCCGCTCGGGGAAGTCCCGTTTGAGCCTACGGCTGATCTGTTCTGGGCTCCACTTGTCGTTGAGCAGTTCCTGGACCACAGCACGCAGCTCGGGGTTCAGGGCGAACGTGGAGGGTTTGGGCCTGGGCCTGCGGGCTTCGGCGCGGGTTTGGGCGGCGTGGGGGCGGTAGTGGACTTTTCCGCGCGGGTCCACGGTGGCGTTGCGGCGTAGTTCCCGGCTGATCGTGGAAGGGGATCGGCCCAGCTCAGCGGCGATGGCTCGTACACCCAGACCTTCACGGTGCAGGTCTGCGATCTGGATGCGCTCGTCGACGGTCAGGTAACGGCCGAAAGAGGTCGGCTCAGCAGTGGGGCGGGCAGGGGCAAGAGAGCGTTCCTGCCCGTCTTTGGTTCGGGTGGGGCGGCCGAATCGCCAGCGGTGTCCCGTCTTGCGGTTCACGCCGACGATCCGGCACGCCTGTGTCGTACTTACTCCTTGAGCCACCAGAGCAAGATAGGTCGCCCGTTCAGCTTGGAGCTTCTTGGGTCCCTGAGGGTCCCGGTTCTGTCGGATCTCGAAGTCGTCCATCGCACCCCGTCAAGTGGGGTGTTGCAACGACCACTAGAACTCAAGGTGAGCGGGGCCCTTTCGTGTTCCGGGGTCAGGCGGAGAGGGAGGAGTCCGGTTCCCTGGTGCGTCCGGAGTCCTCCACCCGGTCCTGCGGTTCCTCGGGGCCTTCGGGTGTGTCGGTCTCCTGGGCCGAGGCGTCCTCGGGCTCCTCGTGGACGGGTTCGTCCTCGCGGGCGCTCTCCGGAGCCGCGTGCGCCTCCAGGGCCTCCTGGGAGCTCTCGGCCTCCACGATCTGGGGTTCCTGCTCGGACCCGGCCTCCACAGTCCGGGTGTCCTGCTCGGACCCGGCCTCCACGATCTGGGGTTCCTGCTCGGACCCGGCCTCCACAGTCCGGGTGTCCTGCTCGGTCTCGGCCTCCACAATCTGGGGGTCCTGCTCAGGCTCGACCTGCTCGGAAACCTGGCGGAGCTCGGTTTCCTCGGGGTCGTCGTCACGTGTGTCGAGGAGGGCCGCATAGGCCAGGGACGCTTCCACGTCCTCGGAGTGGTCCGGGGCCTCGGACGATTCCAGGTCCTCGGGGCCGTGTTCCCCGGGCGCCCGATCCTCCTGGACGGGCTGCTGCGCGTGCGCCTCGTCATCGCTCTCGGGGAGCGACGCGGCATCCGCGGTGGTCTCTTCGGCGGGGGACTCCTCGACGGAGGTCTGCTCTTGCGCCCTCTCGGGTTCGATGGCGGACGTTTCCGGTTCCCTCACCGGTTCGGTCTGCGCCACGGCGGCCACGGGCTCCCACGCGTCCTCGACCTCGATCGGGTCCGGCGCGGCCTCGGGGGGTGCCTCCCTCTCGGGGGTCTCCTCGACCCGCGGGGGTTCTTCCGATCCGTCGGGTTCTGGGACGGTCTCGGCCTTCTCGGAGTGCTCTTCCGGCTTCGGCCCGGCTTCCGGCTCGACGACCGGTTCGGGCCAACTCCCCATGGTGGGGGTCTGCCAGCGGGGAACCTCGAACTCCGCTTCCTCTTCGTTCTCCTCGGCGGCCGCGACACGCGACTCACCGAGCGCGTGCCCCGTGGACACGGGGGGCTCCGTAACGGCGGATTCCCGCACCGGCTGCTCAGCCGGTGCGGGTACGCGCCCGGAGTACTCCGGTTCCCACTGTGTGCCCGGTACCGCGCCGACCGCCGAATCGGCGGCCACCACGGGGACGGACGACTTCCCCAAACCGTCCGTCCGCGCCGTGTCCGAACTGCTCCCGCCGAACCGTCCATGGATGAGCGCGCCCAACAGAAGAAGGACGCTCAACCCGCCGAGTCCCAGGGCGAAGTACACCAGGGTGGGCTCGGCGAGCACCAGGGCGGCCGCGATGACGACAAGGGCCGCCAGTACCGCCACGGTGGCGAGGAGGCTAAGGATCACGGGTCGACCAGGGCCTTTACACGTGTGGAGCCGGAGTTTTCAGTTGTTCGGAGCCGCATCCGCTGACAGGTCAGCGACGCTCGTGCGGGGCCTCACCCGGGTGGAAACCACCGTGCTGGGCGGGCTCGGGCTGACCGAACGGGTTACCGCCGGGGCCGGGGCCGTGCTGCTGGAGCGCGGGGGTCCCACCGGACTGGGGGGCCATCGTCTGGAACCCACCCGTGGTGTTCGGGTTGGGCTCGATGGACTTGCCCTCCTCGTTGAGTTCGCGCAGCTGACGCTCGAAGTAGTCCTTCAGGCGGCTGCGGTACTCGCGCTCGAAGTCCTTGAGCACGTTGACCTTGTGCTCGAGCTCCTCGCGCTGCTGGACCAGGCTGCCCATGACCTGACGGTGGCGCTCCTGGGCGTCACGGTCGAGGTTCTCGGAGCGGGCCCGGGCCTCGCCGATGATCTGGTCGGCCTGACGGCGCGCCTTGCCGAGGATGTCCTCGGACTCGTGGCGGGCACGGCCCAGGGTCTCGTCCGCCTCACGGCGGGCGTCGGAGATCGCCTGGTCGGCGGTCTGCTGCGCGAGGGCCAGGACGCGGGCTGCCGTGTCCATGTTCTCCTCGCCGCCCATGGCCAGGTTGGCGCCGGTCATGCCCATCTGCGGCTGCGGCGCGGGCGCCTGGGGCTGCGGCTCGACGGGCTGCTGCGCCTGGACGGGCTCCGGGCGCATCTGCTCCATCTGCTGCTGCGGGGCCTCGGGAGCCTGCTCCTGCTGCTGGAAGTCCTGCATACCGGCGTTGGGGACCTTGCCCCTCAGGCACTCGGCCAGCTTGCCGCGCAGTTCCTCGTTCTCCTGGATGAGGCGGTCCAGCTCGGACTCGACCTCGTCGAGAAAGGCGTCGACCTCTTCTTCGTCGTACCCCGGCCGGAGCCGGGTGGTACTGAACTGCTTGTTCCGCACATCAGCGGGTGTCAGCGGCATGTTCGTCTCCTTGGCGCGCTTGGAGTCTGTCCGTAGGGACGCTACCTGATCGTGACCTTACGGCAATCCAGATCATGACCAAGACCACATATCGGAATCCAGGGCGGCCATTTCCGCCCTCCAACCCCTACGACAGGTTGACCATCAGGCCCCTCAGAACGCTCTGAAGGATGATCACGGCGAAGAAGAGAATCAGCACACTCAGGTCGAGTGCGACGCTTCCCAGCCGGACCGGCTTGATGAACCTGCGTAGGAACCTCAGTGGCGGGTCGGTGATCGTGTAGACGATCTCGGCGAGCACGAGCACGAACCCGGTCGGCCGCCAAGTCCTGGAGAAGGACATCACCATCTCCAACACCACCCGCGCTATCAGCACGAAGACAAACAGCTGAAGCAGAAGCAGCAGCACGTACAGGACCATACTCACGGTCGTTCCCCGACCCAATCTCTGGACAAATGTGATGATCTAGCTCTGATTGAAGAACCCTCGCTCGGCGATCCGCGCCTTGTCTTCGGCGGTCACCTCGACGTTGGCCGGGGACAGCAGGAACACCTTGTTCGTCACGCGTTCGATACTGCCATGGAGACCGAAGATCAGACCAGCCGCGAAGTCGACCAGACGCTTGGCGTCGCTGTCGACCATCTCGGTCAGGTTCATGATCACCGGTGTACCTTCCCGGAAGTGCTCTCCGATCGTACGCGCCTCGTTGTAGGTGCGTGGATGGAGCGTGGTGATCCGAGCGAGGTCGGCTGTTGAGGCTGTCGTGGTCGTTCCACCGCGCCGTTCACCCGTTCCCAGGTAGTCGCCGGTGTCCGTCACAGCTTCGCCTCGTGTTTCCTCGCCTCGCGGAGTGGCGGCGTCGCGGTCACGCTGCTCCTCCACGCCCTCGTCGAAATCGTCGAACTCATCATATTCGTCCGCATAGCGGTGATCGTAACGGTCGTCCTCCACGAGGCCGAGGTAGACCGCCATCTTGCGCATCGCGCCGGCCATCTCATGTCCTCCGTCGTCCCCGCGGCGTTCTCACCGCAGCCGACTCCTCCGTCGTTTCCAGCCCCTGCGCCCCGCCTCAGCGGGGTGTTCGTCCATTCGGGCGAACGCCACAGACGGGCCCCAAGGTCTATGTGGGGACATTACCCCACGATCGGTCCCCGAGCGCCAAGCAACGCCGTGCCGAGCCGCAGGTGTGTCGCGCCTCTTCCGATCGCGGCCTCCAGGTCCCCGCTCATCCCGGCGGAGATCACCGTCGCCTGAGGGTAGCGATCCCGAATCCGCCCCGCCACCTCGTTGAGGACGGCGAAGGCCGCGTCGGGGTCACCGCCGAGCGGTGCCACCGCCATCACTCCCCCGAGGGTGAGCGCCTCGTGCCCGTCGATGCTCTCCGCGAGGGCGGGCGCGTCGGCGGGATCGACTCCGCCGCGCGGGCCGAGGACCCCGGCCCGCGAGTCGGAGTCCAGGTTGATCTGGACCAGACAGGTCAGTCTCCGTTCGGCCGCCGCGGCCCGGTCCCCCAGCGCGCGGGCCAGCTTCGCCCGGTCCACGGAGTGCACGACGTCGGCGTAGGACGCCACGGAGCGAGCCTTGTTGCTCTGGAGCTGTCCGACGAAGTGCCAGGTCAGGTCGAGATCAGCGGTCTCCGCCGCTTTGGGAGCGGCCTCCTGGTCGCGGTTCTCACCGACGTCCGTGACACCGAGCGAGGCGAGAATACGCACATCACTGGCCGGATAGGTCTTGGTCACGCCGATCAGCGACACCTCCGAGGGATCGCGGTCGGCCCGGTGGCAGGCCGCCTCGATCCTGGCCCGCGCGGCCGTGAGGTTGGCGCGGATCTGCTCGGTGCGCTCGGGGTCGGTCTGTGACACGGTCGTTCGTTCCTTCTGGGGTAGGAGGGGCGGCGCGGGACCGGAACCGGCCGCTGGGGGCGGCCCGCTCGGGCGAGTCGGCGGTCAGGTGCGCCAGAGGAAGGAGGCGAACCTGCCGGTGGGCGCGTCGCCCCGGTGGGAGAAGAGTTCGGGGGTCTCCAGGGTGCAGCGCCCGTCGGTGATGATGTCGGTGACGCCGACCCCGCGCAGTTGCGCGGTGACGGCGGCGACCATGTCCACGCCGGTGGTGCCCTGGCGCGTGGTCGAGGCGGCCTCGGGTGTGCGCTCGGCGGTCTCGGCCTGGAGCTCGGGCGGGACCTCGTAGCAGCTGCCGCAGATGGCGGGGCCGAGGAAGACGGTGATGTGGCCGGGTCGGGCGCCCTGGGCGACCATGGTGTCGACGAGGTTGGCCGCGACTCCGTGCGCGGTGCCCTGTCGACCGGAGTGGGCCGCCCCCAACACACCGGCGACGGCGTCCGTGGCGAGCACCGGCAGGCAGTCGGCGGCCATCGAGGCCAGGACCAGGTCCGGGCGGGTGGTGACCACCCCGTCGCAGGTACCGACCCCGCCGGGTTCGGTCGCCACGAGAACGTCCGCGCTGTGCACCTGGTTCATCCACACGACCCGGTCGACGTCGAACCCGAGCTCCTGGGCCGCGCGTCGGCGGTTGGCGGTGACCGCCTCCCGGGTGTCACCGGACCCGAGCCCGAGATTGAGCGAGTCGAACGGCGGCTGGCTCACGCCGCCCTTGCGTTCGGTGACCGCGGCACGGACACCGTGCCCCAGGTCGATGACGTTGCCCATCGGCGCGACGTTGTCCTTCCCTCTGCCCCGTGGGCGGAGGAGTGACGGCGGGTCGCCCCCGCCGCCCTCCGCCGCGCCCCACCGAGGGCGGCGACGGCCCCGCCGCAGATGGTCGGGGCCGCTGACACGTCGATGGTACCGGGGTGGTGCGGGACTACTTGAGGAACTCCGGGACGTCCAGGTCGTCCGGGTCGTCGAAGATGACCCGGCGGCGGGGCGTGGGAACCTCGCTGCGGCGCTCGGAGGCCTCCGACACCGCGTGGACGTGGTTCGCCTGCTCCTCCGGCTCGGCGGCCTCGGGCTCCGGGACGGTGGTCTCCTCCGCCTGGACCGGCTCCGGCTCGGCCGACTCGGGCTCGGCGTTCGGGACCGGGTAGCCGTTGCCCTGGACCGGCTCGGCCGGGGCCTGCTGGGGCTCGGGACGGACCGGTTCCGGGGTCACCGCGGGCTGGACCGGCGGCATGGCGGGCCGAGGAGCCTCCTGCACCGGCTGGGCCGGGCGGGACGGAGCGATCCACGGCATGCTGGTGGCCGGCGCCCCGCTCGCGTCCGTGCCGGGGGGCGTCGCCTTCGCGTACGACTCCTCCCTGCCGGACGTGATGCCTGCCGTGGGGGCGACGGCCTCAGGAGGGTCCACCGGCTGGCGCTCCCGCGTGGCGGCGGGGCTGGACACCTCGGGCTCGTCGAAGCCCGCCGCGATCACGGTGACCCGGACCTCGTCGCCCAGGGCGTCGTCGATGACGGCGCCGAAGATGATGTTGGCCTCGGGGGCCGCCGAGTTGGCGACCAGCTGCGCCGCCTCGTTGATCTCGAACAGTCCGAGGTCGGAGCCGCCCTGGATGGACAGCAGCACGCCGTGTGCGCCGTCGATGCTCGCTTCCAGCAGGGGCGAGGAGATCGCCAGTTCGGCCGCTGCGACCGCCCTGTCGTCCCCTCTCGCCGATCCGATCCCCATCAGCGCCGATCCTGCCCCGGACATGACCGACTTGACGTCGGCGAAGTCCAGGTTGATCAGGCCCGGCGTGGTGATCAGGTCGGTGATGCCCTGGACACCGGAGAGCAGGACCTGGTCGGCCGCCTTGAAGGCGTCCAGGACGCTGACCTGGCGGTCCGAGATGGACAGCAGCCGGTCGTTGGGGATGACGATGAGGGTGTCGACCTCTTCACGGAGCATCGCTATCCCCGACTCGGCCTGGGTGGCCCTCCGCTTGCCCTCGAAACCGAAGGGACGGGTGACCACACCGATGGTGAGTGCCCCGAGGGAGCGGGCGATGTTGGCCACGACCGGAGCTCCCCCCGTGCCGGTGCCACCTCCCTCACCAGCGGTGACGAAGACCATGTCGGCCCCCTTGAGGACCTCCTCGATCTCCTCGCGGTGATCCTCGGCGGCCTTGCGGCCGACATCGGGGTTGGCGCCTGCGCCAAGGCCACGGGTGAGCTCACGGCCGACGTCGAGCTTGACGTCCGCGTCGCTCATCAGCAGCGCTTGGGCATCGGTATTGATCGCGATGAACTCGACGCCCTTGAGCCCCTCTTCGATCATTCGGTTGACGGCGTTGACACCGCCGCCGCCGATACCGACGACTTTGATGACCGCGAGGTAGTTCTGCGGTGCTGCCACGACGAGGGGCCTTTCCGCTCGCTTACGCCGTTCCGTCTCCGCGTCCGCTGGCCGTGGGCCATCGGGTGCGCCGGCGGTCCGGCATCCGGTTCTACAGTGTGCGTTTCGGGTACCCCCGCACAGTGCCCGGAGGCGACCGTGAGTTGGGAGACCCGGGGCCACCGAAGACCGTTCTCGAACGGTTCTCGTGTACCCCTGAAAGCGTGTCTTACTGCGTTGTTGACGTTGGTTGTGCTTCCCGACAGTAAGCGGACCGTCGGGTGCGGGCAACCGGTGACGACTTCAGCCTAACGGCGTATAACGCGAGGAAGCGAAGTGCGCACTCGGCGCGTCGCGTCTGGAATGTCCTTGCGAAGGATTCGGTTCGCGGCGCCGAGCTCCCACTCGTACCCCTTGTCCCCGTGCACGGCTCTTGCCCCGACTCCTGTGCGACCATCCCGTTACTTGGGGTGCGCTTCACCGGACGATGGCCAGGTCCGGGGTTCCCACGTCGTAGACGCGCCCGCCCTCGGGCGGGTGCTCGCGCATCAGCACGCGCAGCACGTCGCTCTTCCCGGTGGTGTCGCGGGCGTCACCCCACTCCACGACCGACCCGTCACCGAGTTCCACGGTGATGTCGTCGGTGTCGGTCGCGTCGATCAGCTGTATCTGCGCGATGAGGGAGTCCGGTGCCTCCTGGACGATGTCGGCGGCGGCCCGGACGGCCGTGTTGTCCTCGATCTCGCCGGTGACCCGGACCAGCGGATGCGTGCCGGGCCTGGTGGCGGAGTCCTCGATCCGTACGCCGTCGCCGTCGACGAGCCGGTACTCCTCCCCCACGCGGATGGCGAGCAGGGGACGCCGCTCGACCACCTCCACCCTCAGGGTGGCGGGCCAGCCCCGGCTCACCTCGGCGGACTGGACCAGGTCGAGTCCCTCGGCGCGGTCGCGGCCCTGGTCCACATCCACCCTGACCAGGGGTGTGCCCGTCTCCACGGCCACGGCCGCGACCACCTCCTCCTTCGAGACCCGGTCCAGACCGGTGACGGCGACTTCGCGCACGACCAGCAGGCGGGATCCGAGCAGCACCCACGTGACCACGCAGACCAGTGACACGACGAGCAGGACCGCGAAGGCGACCTTCCAGGGGTCCGACCCCTTGCGGGCGGCGCTCCCACCGCCCTCCCCGTCCCGTTCCGTGGTCTTCGCACTGTTGCGGTCAGCGGCCACGTGCGTGCTCCTCTTAGCTGGTTTCGGTACCTTCTGCGTTCCGCGCCAGCTCCTCCACGATCAGCGGCCCCAGCTCGGTGACGTCACCGGCGCCCATGGTGAGGACGATGTCCCCGGGGCGAGCCAGAGCGGCCACCGTACGCACGGCGTCCGCGCGGTCCGGCACGTACCGGACTCCGTCGTGGGAGACCTTCGAGGTGATGAGCTCCCCCGTCACACCGGGCTCGGGGTCCTCACGCGCGGCGTAGACCTCCATCACCACGACCTCGTCGGCCAGGCTCAGGGCGGTCGCGAACTCCTCGGCGAAGATCCGGGTCCGGCTGTACAGGTGCGGCTGGAACAGGGCCACCACCCGGCCCTGCGGGATCTCCTCCCCGGCGTCCTCGGAGAAGGAGCGCAGGGCGGCGCGCGTGGCGTGCAGGTCCGCGTCGATCTCGGTGGGGTGGTGGGCGTAGCTGTCGTAGACACCCACACCGTTGCCCTCGCCCTTGAGCTCGAACCGGCGGGCGGCGCCGGCGAAGTCGGCGATCCCCTCGACCGCGATCTCCAGGTCGTGGCCGAGTTCGTCGGCGACGGCCACGGACGCGGCTGCGTTCAGGACGTTGTGCCGTCCGGGTACGGCCAGGGTGCCGTCGATCGGCTCGCCGTCGGCGGTGGTGAGCGTGAACTCGGTGGTGAAGCCGCGTGCCCGGATACGGGTGATCCGGTAGTCCGCGTCCTCGGCCTCGCCGTAGGTGAGCACCTTCTTGCCGCGCTCACGGGCGAGTTCGGCGACGGTGCGGGCGCCCGGGTCGTCGATCCCGACGATGAGGGCGCGCTCGACCCGGTCGACGAAGTTCGCGAAGTTCGCGTGGATCTCGTCGATGCCGCTGTAGTTGTCCAGGTGGTCGGCCTCGACGTTGGTGACCACGGCGACCTTGGGCGAGAGCATCAGGAACGACCCGTCGCTCTCGTCGGCCTCCACCGCGATGACCTCGCCGATCCCGGCGTCGGCGCCCAGGCCGGTGGTGACCAGCTTGCCGCCGATCACGTACCCGGGGTCGACCCCCAGGTGCTGGAGGACCACGGTGACCATGGAGGTCGTGGTGGTCTTGCCGTGGGTGCCGGAGACCGCGATCCCCTCGCGGCCCAGCAGGAGGGCGCCCAGGGCGGCGGCCCGGGGCAGGACGCGGATGCCACGGGCGCGCGCCTCTGCGAGTTCGGGGTTGTCCTCGCGGATGGCGGAGGAGACCACCAGGGTGTCGGCCTTGCCCAGGTTCTCGGCGGCGTGGCCAACGAAGACCTCCGCGCCCATCTGCTCGAGTTCGCGCAGGGTCTCGCTGTCGCGGGCGTCGCTGCCCGAGACCTCGACCCCGGACTGGAGCAGCACGCGGGCGATGCCGGACATGCCGGCCCCGCCCAGGCCGATGAAGTGGGTGCGGCCGAGTTCGTCGACGGGGACCGGGTCGGTCGCTTTGACCAGGCTCATCGTGTGTCCTTCCCGTCGTCGTAGAAGGCGTCCTCGCCGTCGTCGTCGGACAGTTGTATCTCTGGGGTGGGCTTGTCGCCGCGGGCGATCGCGAGGACCTCCCGGGCCAGTTCGGAGTCGGCGTCACGGCGACCCATCCGGGCGGCCGCCTCCGACATGGCCACGACACGGTCGGTGTCGGTGAGCAGCGGGATGAGCTGGCCGGTGATCCACTCGACGGAAACGTTGGCGTTCTCGACCATCAGGCCGCCGCCCGCCTGGACGATCGGCTCGGCGTTCAGCGCCTGCTCGCCGTTGCCGATGGCCAGCGGCACGAAGGCGCCGGGCAGGCCCACGGCGGTGAGTTCGGCGCAGGTCATGGCCCCGGAGCGGCACATCGCCACGTCTGCGGCGGCGTAGGCCATGTCCATGCGGTCCACATAGGGAACGGCGACGTAGGGGACGCCGTCCTGGGTGAGGTCCTGGGGCTCGTCGGCGTTCTTGGGGCCGACCACGTGCAGGACCTGCACGCCCGCGCGGCGGAAGGCCCCCGCGGCCTGGAAGGCGGTCTCGTTGATGCGCTGGGCGCCCTGGGAGCCGCCGAAGATCAGCAGCGTGGGCAGGTCGGGGCGCAGCCCGAAGTAGGCGCGGGCCTTGTCGCCCATGGCCAGCCGGTCCAGCGAGGTGATCTGCTGGCGCAGCGGGATGCCGATGAACCGGCCGTTGCGGATCTGGGTGTGCGGGTGGCCGGTGAACACGTGCGGGGTGAGCCGCGCGCCGAGGCGGTTGGCCAGGCCCGGGAGGGGGTTGGCCTCGTGCACCACTATGGGGATGCGACGGCGCCGCGCCGCCAGGTAGCCGGGGGTGGCCACGTAGCCGCCGAAGCCGACGAGGACGTCGGCCTGGAGCTTGTCCAGCTGTTCTCCCGCCGCGCTGAGGGCGCCCGCCAGCTTGCCGGGAACCGTGAGCAGTTGTGGGGTGAGCCTGCGCGGCAGGGGAACCGCCGGGATCAGGCCCAGTTCGTAGCCGCGCATGGGGACCAGCCGGGTCTCCAGGCCCCGCTCCGTTCCCAGGCAGAGGATCTCCGTGTTGGGGTCCACGCGCCGGAGCGCGTCCGCTAGGGAGAGTGCGGGCTCGATATGCCCGGCCGTGCCGCCTCCGGCGAGGGCTACCCTCATCGTCGCCGATTCCTCCTTGGCCGGTCACCCGCCGGGACCGGTCCGCTCTTGTTCTTGGCCGTGGTCTTGGCACCAGTCCTGGCACCGCGCTCACCCGACTTGCGGGGGGTGCGCGGCGCGGTGGTGCGCTTGGAGGGCGCCGAACCGCTCTGATTACGGACGGAAGCGGCGATGTTCTCCAAGCCAAGCCAGCTTATGGCCCTTTGGACCCGAGTGGGACCCCGGGCCGCCAGGGCCTTCTGGGCCTCGGGCTCGTTTCGGGCGATGGCGAGCAGCACCCCGAGCGCGATCATCGTCGGGATGAGCGCCGAGCCGCCGTAGGAGACCAGGGGAAGCGGGATGCCGGTGACGGGGACCAGACCGATGACCGCGGCGATGTTGATCATGGACTGGCCGATGATCCAGGTGACGATCGCGAAGGCGGCCAGTCGAGAGAACGCGTCCTTGACGCGGAAGGCCACGCGCAGGCCCGCGTAGCCCAGCATGCCGAACAGGCCGAGGACCAAGAGGGTGCCGATGAGCCCGAACTCCTCACCGATGATGGCGAAGATGAAGTCGGACTCGGCGAAGGGCAGGAAGCCCCACTTCTCACGGCTGGCGCCGATGCCGACCCCGAAGATGCCGCCGGTGCCCAGGGCGTAGAGACCGTGCAGGGACTGGAAACCGGTACCGCTCGGGTCCGACTCCGGGTCGAGGAACACGGCGATACGGGTCATACGGAAGGGCTCGATCGCGATGACGATCGCGGCCAGCCCCAGGACGAGGCCGAACATGGCCACGAAGAGCCGCGCGGGCGCCCCCACCACCCAGAGCAGGCTCAGAAAGATGAGGAGCAGCACCAGCGAGGTGGACAGGTCCGATCCCAGCAGCACGAGGAGCACCAGGAGTCCGCAGCCGGGCACCAGCGGGATGAGCAGGTGCCGCCACTCGGTGAGGTCCTTCAGCTCCTCCTTGCGGGCGAGGATGTTGGCGCCCCACAGGGCGAAGGCGAGTTTGGCCGGTTCGGAGGGCTGGATGACCAGGCCGCCGACCTCCAGCCACCGCATCGCACCGTTGACCTCGGTGCCCTGGAAGGCGGTGAGCAGCAGCAGTGCCACGGACACGATCATCGCCGGGTAGCCGACCATGCGGAAGACCCACAGGGGCAGCTGGGAGGCGAACACCATGAGCGGCAGGCCGATCATGGCCGACACCATCTGCCGCTGGACCACGGAGAAGGCCGAACCGGTCTCGGTGATGGAGTTGACCATCGTCGAGGACAGCACCATGACCAGGCCCAGGGAGATGAGCATGACCCCGGTACTGAGGATCAGGTAGTAGGAGGTCAGGGGACGGTCCAGGGACCGGGCCCACTCACGCCAGAGGCCCCGTTCGCGGCCACCGGCCGCCGTGCGTTCCCGGGTGCGGGACACCCCGGGAATCGTTGTCGTCGCCATCCACACCCTCCGCACGATTAGCGCCTCAATACTTGCGTACCGGCGGGTCGGGAACCGTGGACATTTCCCGCGTGTTGGCCATCTTTGGCGGTGTGTGGGGTGCCACGCGGCACACAGAAGGCCACCCGCGCGTCAGATATGACGCAGGGGTGGCCTCTGATCACTCAGTGTGCGTTCGAGGATCGCTCCGTTTCGGCTTCTGCACACCGCAGAAGGCCGGGGTCGGTTCAGCCGAGCCGGTGGACCGCCTCGGCGAAGAAGCGGCCGCGCTCCGGGTAGTTGGTGAACATGTCCATGGAGGCGGCGGCCGGGGCCAACAGCACCGTGTCGCCCTCACGGGCGAGGTCGGTGGCCCGGGCGAGGACCGCGTCCATCACCGTGTGTCCGGTGGGCGCGTCGGGCTCGGGACCCTCCACCTCCACCACCGGGACGTCCGGGGCGTGCCGGACCAGGGCCTCACGGATGCGCTCGCGGTCGGCGCCGATCAGCACCGCACCACGGAGGCGGGAGGCGGCACCGGCGACGAGACCGTCGACCTCGGCCCCCTTGAGCAGGCCGCCCGCGATCCACACCACGGAGTCGTAGGAGTTCAGCGACGCCGCGGCGGCGTGCGGATTGGTCGCCTTGGAGTCGTCCACGTAGTCCACGCCCGCGACCGTGGCCACGTGCGCGATGCGGTGGGGCTCGGGCACGAAGGCTGTCAGACCCGCCCGGACCGAGGCGGGGGCCACACCCACCGAGCGGGCCAGGGCTGCGGCGGCGAGGGCGTTGGCGACGTTGTGCGGCGCGGCCGGGCGGACGTCGCTCAGGGAGGCGAGCTCCTCCGCGCTGCTGTGCGGTTCGGCCACGAAGGCGCGGTCCACCAGCAGGTCCTCGACCACGCCCAGCTCACCGGCGCGCGGCGTGTCCAGGCGCAGACCCACCACCGGGGTGTGCGGGTCGCCCTCCTCCTCGGCCAGACGGACGGACCAGGAGTCGGCGGTGTTGACCACGCGGATGGTGCCCTGGGCGAACACCCTGCCCTTGGCGCGGGCGTAGGGCTCCAGTCCGCCGTGCCAGTCCAGGTGGTCGGGGGCGACGTTGAGGACGGTGGCGGCGTACGGCCGGACGCTGTTGGACCAGTGCAGCTGGAAGCTGGACAGCTCCACGGCGAGGACGTCGTGCACGTGGCCGTCGGCGTCGGGCAGGACGGCGTCCACGATCGGGGTGCCGACGTTGCCGACCGCGAGGGCGTCACGCCCGTCCGCGCGCAGGATGGACTCCAGCATGCGCACGGTGGTGGTCTTGCCGTTGGTGCCGGTGATGGCGAGCCACACCTGGTCGGCGGGCTTGAGCCGCCAGGCCAGCTCCACGTCCCCGATGACCTCCACCCCGGCCTCGGCGGCGCGGACCAGGAGCGGGGAGTCGGGACGCCAGCCGGGCGAGGTGACCACGAGGTCACAGTCCTCGGGCAGCGGGGTGTCGCCCAGGACGACCTCGGCGCCGGCCTCGGTCAGGGCGGCGGCCACCGGGCGTGTCGTGTCGTCGTCGCGTCCGTCGACGACGACCACCCGGGCGCCCCGGGCCAGGAGTGCCCTGGCGACGGGGGGCCCGGAGACACCCAGACCGGCGACGCAGACCCGCGCGCCCGCGAGGGGGTCGTCGCCCCTTGCGGGGGCGGCGGTGCGGGACGAGTCGGAAGGATGGTGGTGCGGCATGCCTCTAGCTTGGCATCCATTCCAGGTAGAAGAGCCCGATGGCGATCGCCATGAACAGGCCCTGGATGATCCAGAAGCGGATGACGATGGTGGTCTCCGCCCAGCCCTTGAGTTCGAAGTGGTGCTGGAGCGGCGCCATGCGGAACACCCGTTTGCCGGTGAGGCGGAACGAGGTGATCTGGATCATCACGGACATGGTGATGATGACGAACAGACCGCCGATGAGCAGCAGCAGGAGCTGCGTGCGGGTGGTGATGGCCAGACCCACGATGAGTCCGCCCAGGGCCAGCGAGCCGGTGTCACCCATGAAGATCTTGGCGGGCGGGGCGTTGAACCACAGGAAGCCGATGCACGAACCGAGCACGGCGGAGGCCACCACGGCGAGGTCCAGGGGGTCGCGGACCGTGTAGCAGCTGGAGGTGAGCGCCTCCACGCAGGACTGGCGCAGCTGCCAGTTGCCGATGATGACGTAGGCGGCCAGCGACAGGATGGTCGCGCCGGTGGCCAGACCGTCCAGGCCGTCGGTGAGGTTCACCGCGTTGGAGAAGCCCACGATGAGGAACAGCGCCCAGATGACGAACACGCCGATCATCAGCGGCGGGCCGAAGTCGCGCAGGAACGACAGCTGGGGGGCGGCGGGGGTGTAGCCGTAGCCGTTGGGGAACTGGGTGACGCCGTAGGCGAACCCGACACCGATGACGGCCTGGCCGACCATCTTCGCGCCGCTGCGCAGACCGAGGCTGCGGCGCTTGTAGATCTTGATGAAGTCGTCCAGGAAGCCGACACAACCCATGCCGACGAACAGGAACATCACCAGCAGGCCGGAGGCCGTGGGCCCGGAGGCGGCGGGCTGGATCGCCCAGAGCAGCAGGTGGGAACCGAAGTAGCCCACCACCGCGCCGAGGATGATCACGATGCCGCCCATGGTGGGCGTGCCCTGCTTGGTCTTGTGGCCCTCGGGTCCGTCGTCGCGGACCTCCTGGCCGAACTTGAACCGGTACAGGAGCTTGATGAGCGGCGGCATCAGCACCATGGAGATGATCAGCGCGAGCCCCGCCGCTATGGTGATGCCGATCACTGGACATCACCCTTGGTGATGAGGTCGATGACCCTTTCGAGCGCAGCCACGCGCGATCCCTTCACAATGACAACGTCTCCTGTGCGCATCCGTTCGCGCACCGCGTCGGCTGCCGCCTCCGCGTCGGGAACCCGGATGCTCTCACCGCGCCACCGCCCCTGCAGGGCGGCGCGTTCGGCTCCGACTGCGATCCCCTCGGCCGCCTCGCCGACCACGACCAGGTGGGCCACGCCGGTCTCGGCGGCCATCTCACCCACGTTCTCGTGTTCGGCCCCGCCGTCGTCGCCGAGCTCGGCCATGTGGGCGAGCACCGCGATGGACCGGCGGTCCCGGGCGAGCGCGCCCAGGGTGGTCAGCGCCGCCCTCATGGACTCGGGGTTGGCGTTGTAGGCGTCGTTGACGAGGGTGACACCGTGGTGTTCGGTGACCTCCATGCGCCAGCGGCTGACCGGGGTCGCCGCGCCGAGGGCGGCGGCGATGTCTTCGATGTCCATCCCGAGGTCGTCGGCGACGGCCGCGGCGGCCAGCGCGTTGCTGACCTGGTGGGCGCCGACCAGTCCCAGCTGGACCCGGGCCGTGCGGCCGCGCAGGTTCAGGGTGAGGGACGGGGCGCCGTCGGTTCCGATGGTGACGTCCGTGGCGCGCACCTGGGCGTCCTCGGCGGTGCCGTAGAGCACCACGCGGGCCTCGGTGCGGGAGTGCATGGCGCGCACGAGCGGGTCGTCGGCGTTGAGGACGGCCACGCCGCCCTCCCCGCGTCGCTCGCTTCCGGGCGGCAGGGACTCCACGAGCTCGCCCTTGGCCTTGGCGATGGCGTCGCGGCCGCCGAACTCGCCCATGTGGGCGCTGCCGACGTTGAGGACGACGCCGATCCGGGGCGGGGCGATCCGGCACAGGTGGGCGATGTGCCCGATCCCGCGCGCCGCGACCTCGAGCACCAGGTTCTTGGTCGCGGTGTCGGCGCGGAGCACCGTGAGCGGGTGGCCGATCTCGTTGTTGAACGAGCCCGCGGGGGCGACGGTGGGGCCCAGCTCTCCGACGACCTGGGCGATGAGGTCCTTCGTGGTGGTCTTCCCGGAGGAGCCGGTGACCCCCACGACCTCGGTGGTGGCCGTTCCGCGCGCGGGGTCGCTGAGTTCGGTGGCCACGTGCCGGGCGAGTCGGGCCAGGGCCGCCACGACCTCGTCGTCGCCACCGTCCACCAGGAGGTGGGGGGCGTCGACCGGGCGCGAGGCCAGGACCGCGACGGCTCCGGCCGCCACGGCGGTCTGGGCGAAGTCGTGTCCGTCGACCCGCTCACCGCTCAGGGCGACGAAGAGCGCTCCTGGCTCCACCTGTCGAGAGTCGATGACGACGGGGCCGTCGACGACGGCGTCGGGGCGCGCTGATCCGCCGATGGCGGTTTGGGTGATCTCAGCGATCCGATCGAGCGTGAGCGCGATCAAATCCACTCCTCATGTCAGGCCCGGCCCACGGCGCCCCAAGGGCATTGGCCACCCGGCCTCGGGATCGGGTCAGGGGATGGCACCGCGGATACCGTGCGCGCGGTGCCGCGCCGGGCCACGAACTCCGGCTGGTACCGGGCCGCGGGCGCCTGTGTGGGCGGCACGTGTCGGGCTGCGATTGCCGGACCTACCTTAGAACATGTTGGGGTGTCTGGGGTCCCGGCAGGGCCCTGTGCGAAGCAATATGCTCCACTTCGTGACCGTCGACACGCACCTCACATGTGATTCGTGCACGTCACGGAGGGGGACAGCACCGGGACGCGGTCTGGGACCGCGTCCCGGAAAGAGGACGGCACCAAGTTCGGCGCGCCCCGGGTGTGTCGTGGCGTCAGGCCTCGTCAGGCACCCGGTGGACGTCCTGGAGGGCGTTGCCGAGCCGTTCGCTCGCCCGGGTGCGCAGGGCGTCCTCGATGGCGCCCCGCAGGACCTCGCGGTCGTCGAAGGGCAGGACGTCGCCCTTGACGTACTGGCCGGTCTCGTGGCCCTTGCCCGCGACCACCACCACGTCGCCGGGGCCGGTCCGGTGCACGCCCAGGCCGATCGCCTCGGCGCGGTCGAACTCCACGGTGACCCGCGCCCGTTGGTCCTCGGGGACCTTGGCCACGCCGTCCAGCATCGCGGCGGCGATAGCGACGGGGTCCTCGGTACGGGGGTTGTCGTTGGTGATGATCAGCTGGTCGGCCAGGCGCGCGGCGGCCTCGCCCATCAGCGGACGCTTGGCGCGGTCGCGGTCGCCGCCGCAGCCCACCACCATGGTGACCTGGCCGTCGGTGGTCTCGCGCAGCGCGCTGAGCACGGCCTCGATGGCGCCGGGCTTGTGCGAGTAGTCCACCAGGGCAGCGAAGTCCTGCGACCCCGAGTTCCCCCGGACCTCGACCGGCTCCATGCGGCCCGGCACGCCCGGAGCCGCAGCCACGCCCGCGATCGCCGTCTCCAGCGGGATCCCGGCCTCGACCAGACCCACGACGGCCGCCATGGCGTTGGAGACGTTGAACGGACCCGGAAGCGCCACCGAGGCGCGGGCCTCCATGCCGCCGGGGCCCACGATGCGGAAGGTGCTGCCGGTGGCGCTGAGCTTGACGTCAACCGCCGTCCAGTCCGCCGCCATGGCGTTCTCCGGGCCGGCGTCCGAGGCGCCCTCCACCGCGAAGGTGGTCACCGGGACCTTGCCGCGGCCCTGCACCATGTCCACCAGCGCTCGGCCGAACCGGTCGTCGGCGTTGACCACCGCGATGTCGCAGTACTCGGGCGAGAACAGGCGCGCCTTGGTGTCGAAGTAGTCGCGCAGATCCGAGTGGAAGTCCAGGTGGTCCTGGGACAGGTTCGTGAAGATCGCGACGTCGTAACGGGTGCCGCCCACGCGGCCCAGGGCCAGTGCGTGGCTGGAGACCTCCATGGCGGCGGCCATCGTCCCGTGTTCGCGCATGACCGCGAAAAGGCCGTGCAGGTCCGTGGCCTCCGGTGTGGTCAGCGAGGAGGCGACGCGCTCGTCGCCCACACGCATCTCCACGGTGCCGACCAGGCCCGTGCTCATCCCGGCGTGGCGCATGCCGGACTCGATCAGGTAGGTGACCGTGGTCTTGCCACTGGTCCCGGTGGTGCCCACGAGGAGCAGGTCCTGGGCCGGTTCGCCGTAGACCCAGGCGGCGACCGTTCCCA
The DNA here is from genome assembly GCF_018070675.1 of Nocardiopsis sp. B62. Lineage (NCBI taxonomy): Bacteria > Bacillati > Actinomycetota > Actinomycetes > Streptosporangiales > Nocardiopsidaceae > Nocardiopsis > Nocardiopsis sp. B62. The sequence continues at coordinate 67,545 of NZ_JAGPXK010000026.1, forward strand.
GCGCGGCGCGCGCGTCCGGAACGACCAGCACGGGCAAGCCGGTCTCGGCCGCGCGGTCGGCGCCCGCGGCGTCGGTCAGGATCGCCGAGGCCTCGGCCTCGGCCACCTGCTGGGAGAAGTCGGCGCCGTGCGCGCGGGTACCCGGCAGGGCCGCGTACAGGTCGCCCTGCCGCACGTTGCGCGAGTCGTGGGTGATACCGCGGACATGGATCTCCCGGTCGGGCATGTCCGCTGGACGGTCCGCGCCGAGGTCTGGGCGCAGGAGTGTGGCGTCCGGCCCGAGCAGCGCTGCGAGGTCGGACAGTGGACGGAGTTTGGCGTGTTCAGGTCGCATTACCGGTGGCACGTGTGGAGGTTAACGGCTGCGAGGGACCTCTCGGTAATTTCCACGCTGTCCACGGGCGATACTTCACCCGTAGGAGGTACCACCATGAAGCAGCCGACGCGCCCACTCGTGCTGGACGGGGGTCTGGCCACGAGCCTGGAAGCCCACGGTCGCGACCTCTCCGGCGGGCTGTGGTCCGCCCGTCTCCTCGCCGAGGAACCAGCACTCGTCTCCCAGGTGCACCGCGACTACTTCCAAGCGGGCGCCGATGTGGCCATCACCGCCAGCTACCAGGCCAGCTTCGCCGCCTTCACCCAACGCGGCTACTCCCATTCCCAGGCCCTGGGCTTCCTCTGCCGCTCCGTGGAGCTGGCCCTCACCGAACGCGACGCCTTCGGCCACGGCCTCGTGGCTGCCAGTGTGGGGCCCTACGGCGCCGCCCTCGCCGACGGCTCCGAGTACACCGGCGCCTACGGCCTCTCCGAGGACGAGCTCCACCTCTGGCACCGCGAACGCTGGCGGGTCCTCACCGACGCCGGTGCCGACCTCGTGGCCTGCGAGACCCTGCCATCCCTCCCCGAGGCCCTGGCCCTCGCCCGACTCCTGGAGGAGACCCCTCACGTCCGCGCGTGGTTCAGCTTCTCCTGCGCGGACGCCGAACACATCAGCGACGGCACGCCCCTCCGTCAGGTCGCCGAGGAACTCGCGCCACTCGACCGCCTGGTCGCCGTGGGCGTGAACTGTGTGCCGCCCAGCCACGTGGCCCCACTTCTCCGCGAGGTCGCCAGCACCGGACTCCCCACGATCGCCTATCCCAATTCGGGTGAGACCTGGGACGCCGAGGCCCAACAATGGACCGGCACCACCGACCCCCAGGACTTCGGCCACGCCGCTGCCCAATGGGTCGCCGACGGAGTCGCCCTTGTGGGCGGCTGCTGCCGCACCGGGCCCGAACACGTCCGCGCCATCCGGTCGCTCGTGGACTCCCTCCCGGCCGATTCGTAGTCCAGCACTGCGCGGATCGGGGCCCGTGTCGCGGCTGGTCACCGTCGCGAACGAAAGGCGGCAGCGAAGGAAGCAGCGCCCCCAGGCCCGTGCGGATCGGTGCCCGTGTCGCGGCTGGTCACTGTCGCGAACGAAAAGGCGGCAGCGAGGGAAGCAGCACCCCAGGCCTGCGCCCAAAGGTGCCCCGTGTCGCGGCTGGTTACCGTCTGGGACGTATTACATAACACACCCGAGCAGCTTTCGCGGGTTATCCACAACCCCATTCACAGGGAAAGAAACCTGGCATTCCAGGTCGCATTCCCTCTTGTCTTCCATTCCTTTTTCTTCTATTCGCGCATACAATGGAAGCATGACCTTCTCCTTCGCGCACCACACGGTAATGGCGGGACACTCTCCCGCTGTGACCGCGATGCGCCACGCGAGGGAACAGGTCACCCACGCTCTGGCTGAGGCTCCTCCGGCTGGTGCGGTGGCCGGGGTGCTGGACGATATCTGCCACCTGTGGCAGGACATGGACCAGGCCACACTCGCCATCCTGTTGCGCCTGGCCCAAATCCAGACCGCCGGTAACCTCCTCGAAGTCGGCGGACAACGCACCCTGGCCGGATGGATCACCCAAGCCCTGGGCACCAGCCCGGCCCAGGCCCGCTCCCTGGCCTGCCTGGCCCAAGCCCTCTTCAACGAAAAACTCCCCCACACCCGCACAGCCCTGGACGCCGGGGTGCTTTCCCTGGGCGAAGCCGCTGCGACCGCGAAAGCCGTGGAAGCAGCCACCACCACCCGAGACAAGAACCAATTCCCGGACGCGGATGAGTTTCGAGTGTTGATGGATTCCGGGCTCATGGCCGCAAAAGCCGACCAGCCGACCCTGTCCGCCGCCCAACTCACCCAACTCGGCAAGCGCATCTCCACCCAACTCCACCCCACCCTGGTCCAGGACGAGTACAAGAAAGCCTTCGACGCCCGCCGCCTGGACGTGGTGCGCAGCTTCGAAGGCTCCTTCTACCTCCAAGCCTGGGGCCCGGAAGTGGACGCCGAACTTTTGGAGAAAGCCGTGGGGGCCTTCACCAAAACCCCCAACCCCACCGGGCCGGAGCAGTCCAAAGCTGAACGTTCCTACGACGCGTTCATGCACCTGGTCAAGGCCGCGCTGGGCCACCAGGGATGCACCAAACCCCCCGGTCCGCTCGCGATGATCAACGTGACCGTCCCCCTGGACATCTACACCGGCCACCACACCACCACCCCCACCCCCGGTAGTGGCGAGAGTGCGGCTGCGACGCAGGACGGGATGGTGCTGGCCATGGAAGCCGTGCACGCCATGGCGCCGGGCAGTGTGTTGCGGCGGGTGATTACCGACCCCGCCACCGGCAAGCCCCTGGACGTGGGACGCGGGATGCGCAACGCCCCCGAACAGATCCGCACCGTGGCCCACCACGGGCGCACCACCTGCGCCTGGCCCCAAGGGTGCGACGTCCCCATCAGCGCCACCGAAGCGGACCACATCACCAGCTACTCCCAGGGCGGGCACACCAGCGCCGGAAACATCCAGCCGCTGTGTTCCACCCACAACCGCCTCAAATGGAGGCGGGAGAACAACCCCCACCGGGCCGCCTGGAAAGGCCGCCCCACCCACAAGCCCCCAAACCCACCACCAAAACCAGAACCACCACCCCCGCCGGAACCACCCCCACTCCCACCGCTGCCGCCGCACCGCGAGTGAGTGCCGGCCCCTACCCCGCACGCCCACACCCCGAAACCAGGCCCCCACCCCCTGAGCGCTTGTGCCCCGAGGCGCCCGCGCCCCTGCTACTCACACCCGCCAGAAAGGAGGCCCACCCATGAACACCACCCCACCCCCCACCGCACAAGCACCCGTTCCCACCGCCGACACCGGGTTGGCCCCCACTTCCGCCGGAGCCGGTTTGGTCTCCACCCCCACCCATCCCGCGCGGCCCGCCCGCCCCCACGCACTGGCCGCCTTTGC
>NZ_JAGPXK010000082.1:0-390 GCF_018070675.1 Nocardiopsis sp. B62
GGCGATGACTACTGGGATTTGGGGGCTGCCATCTTCCGGGTGAACGCCCGCTACAGCAATTACCGGCTCAATTTCGCTCCTATCATCGATCCTGTGACGCGGCGGCTCGCCAAGGAGTATGTGCTCACGCGCCTGCGCATCCATGTGCCGGGATACCGGGCGCCATGTGGTGTCGCTTGGGCGATCCGGCTGCTGCGCTACATCCAGCATTTCGCGGCGTTCCTCATCGCGCACGTTGGCGCCGTCGATCTGCGCCGGATCGACCAGCCTTTGCTCGACTCTTATCTGGCGCATGCTGGTGACGGCGGCCGGCGAACACCGCACGAGACAGTGAAGTATGTCGAGGTGCCGATCGACCTGCATCATCTGTCGCCATGGCTCACGGGTGGT